>DATCOZ010000066.1:0-21032 GCA_036564345.1 Candidatus Dormiibacterota bacterium
CGGCGCGGCTCGCTTCAGCTCTCCCCTCGGCGTGTACAACTTCCTGAAGCGGACGAGCGTCGCGAGCCTCAACCGGGGCGACCTCGAGCTGCTCCGGGAGGCGTGCGTGGCGCTCGCCAACCTGGAGGGATTGACGGCACACGCCCACGCGGTGGAGGTACGGCTTGAGTAGGACTGGCAGGATCGAGAGGAAGTCGAAGGAGACGCAGCTTGTCGTCGAGGTCGAGCTCGACGGGAAGGGGCGGGTGGAGGTTGAGACCGGCCTGCCCTTCCTCGACCACATGGTCGAGCAGATCGCCCGCTACGGCGCCTTCGACCTGGTCTTCAAAGGCCGCGGCGACGTCGCCGTCGACCCCCACCACCTCTGCGAGGACGCCGGGATCGTGATCGGCCAGGCGCTTTCGCAGTCGCTCGGCAGCCGAGAGGGGATCACCCGCTTCGCCGCCGCCTACGCACCCCTCGACGAATCCCTCGCCCGGGTCGTGGTCGACCTCGGCAAGCGGCCTTTCCTGTCCTACAACCTGCCCCTCAAGGGCAAGGTGGGCAGCCTCGAGTCGGAGGTCCTGGAGGAGTTCTGGCGGGCGCTCTCCATCCACCTCGGCGCGACCATCCACGTCGACCTCATCCGCGGCCGCAACCGTCACCACATCGCGGAGTCGGCGGCCAAGGCGCTCGGCCTCGCGCTGCGGGAGGCGATGAGCCTGGGCGGTCGCGGTGTCCCCTCGTCGAAGGGACTCCTGGGTTGATCGCGATCGTCGACTATGGCGTCGGAAACCTGCGCTCGGTCGAGCGCGCGCTTCTCCACGCCGGCGCCAAGCCGAAGATCACCTCCGACAAGGAGGACCTGCGGCGAGCCAACGGCGTGGTGCTCCCGGGTGTCGGCGCCTTCGGCCCCGCGCTCGAGAAGCTGACCGCCGGGAACCTGGGCCGGGAGGTCGTCGAGCTGGCGCGCAAGGGGAAGCCGCTGCTCGGGGTCTGCCTCGGCTACCAGCTGCTCTTCGAGGAGTCGAGCGAGCACGGCCGCCACGAGGGCCTCGGCCTGCTCCGGGGCCAGGTCGACCTCATCCGCTCCAGCCCGCATCTGCCGGTGATCGGCTGGTGCCGCACGAAGCAGACCGACTGGGCGCCGCTCTGGACCGGGATCGCCGACGGCGCCTACTTCTACTTCGTGCACTCGTACACGCCGTCCGCCTCTCCCGACGCCTGCGCCAGCACCGACACCGCGCCGGTGGCCGCCGCGGCGAAGCTGAACGTGATGGGAACCCAGTTCCATCCCGAGAAGAGCGGCCCGGACGGACTCCGCGTCTACGCCAACTTCCTCGCCGTCTGCGGGGAGGGCTGACCGCGCCGGTGCCTGCCAAGCGGATCGTCCCATGCCTTGACGTGGACGGCGGCCGCGTCGTGAAGGGCGTCCGCTTCGTCGAGCTGCGCGACGCGGGAGACCCGGCCGAGCTTGCCGCGGCCTATGACGCCGCGGGCGCCGACGAGCTCGTCTTCCTCGACATCACCGCGTCATCGAGCGCGCGCTCGATCCTCCTCGACGCCGTGGCGCGGACGGCCGACCAGGTCTTCATCCCCCTGACGGTGGGCGGCGGGATCCGGACCACCGACGACATCCAGGAGCTGCTCTCGCACGGGGCCGACAAGGTTTCCGTGAACACCGCCGCGATCGACGACCCCGAGCTGCTGACGCGGGGCGCCGAGCTGTTCGGGGCCCAATGCATGGTCCTGGCGATCGACGCCCGGCGGCGGGTCGACGGCCCCGGCTGGGAGGTTTTTTCGCACGGCGGACGCCGCGCCACCGGCCTCGACGCGGTGGAGTGGGCGCGCGAGGGCGAGCGGCGGGGAGCGGGGGAGATCCTGCTGACCTCGATGGACCGGGACGGGACGAGGGACGGCTACGACCTCGCCCTGACCGCCGAGGTGAGCGCCGCCGTCCGGCTTCCGGTGATCGCCTCCGGTGGCGCGGGAACCAGCGCCCACCTCTATGCGGCGCTGACCGAAGGCGGCGCCGAAGCCGCCCTGGCCGCTTCGATCTTCCACTTCGGCGAGCTGAAGATCTCCGACGTGAAGAAGGACCTGGCAGCACGAGGCCTCGAGATCAGGCTGTGAGCGAGGAGCTCGAGGGGCGGCCGGTGGGGCCGGGCGCGGAGCCCGACTTCTCGAAGGGGTTGATCCCCGCGATCGTCCAGGACGTCGAGACCGGGAAGGTGCTGATGGTCGCCTACCTGGACGCCGAGGCTTGGGCGAAGATGGTGGAGACCGGGCGCGCCTGGTTCCATTCCCGCTCCCGCGGCCTGTGGGAGAAGGGCGCCACGTCCGGGAACCACCTCGAGGTGGTGGAGCGCTGGCTGGACTGCGACTCCGACACGGTGCTGCTCAAGGTCCACCCCCATGGTCCGGCCTGCCACACCGGCGCCGAGAGTTGCTTCTTCACCCGGGCCTGAAAGTCATGAAGACGCTTCACCTGCTCCGGCATGCCAAGTCCGACTGGGACGACCCGAAGCTGGCGGACGAGCAGCGCCCCCTCAACGGCCGAGGCAAGCGGGACGCCAAGCGCCTGGCCCGTCACCTCGAGCTCCACCCGATCGACGTCCAGCTGGTCTTCTGCTCACCGGCGCTGCGCGCCCGCCGGACCCTGGAGGCGATCCTGCCCTCGCTCGGCGAGGTGGCGCGCAGCGATGAGCCGTCGATCTATGCCGCAAGCCCGGACCAGCTCCTCCGCTTTGTCGGTCAGCTGCCGAAACGCATCGGCTCGGTGCTTCTGGTCGGCCACAACCCGGGATTCGAGGACCTTGCCAACAGCCTCGTTCCCGCCAAGAAGGCCCCGGGGCCGTTCCCGACCTGCACGCTCGCCACGCTCGTCTTCGACACTCAGGACTGGTCCGGGATCACGCCCGGCAGCGGCCGGGTGGCCGCGTTCCTGACCCCGGACGACTTCAAGTCGTGACTGCATGAATATGCGTCCAACCTGTATATTCATGCGCTCATGAAGGTCAGGGCTGCCGTCGCCGGGGCGAACGGCTACGCGGGCATGACGCTGGTCCACCTCCTCGCCCGGCACCCGGGCGTCGAGCTGGTCCAGCTCACCTCGCGGTCTTCCGCCGGCAAGCCCTACTCCGAGGTCTTCCCGCTCCTCGCCCTGGAGGGGACCTTCCGGGAGCAACCGGACGCGGCGGCCGTCGACGTCGTCTTCTCCTGCCTGCCCCACAACGTCGGAGCCTCCCTCGCGCCCGGCTGGCTCGCCGCCGGAGCCCGGGTGATCGACATGAGCGCCGACTTCCGGCTCCGCGACCTCGCCCAGTACCCGCTCTGGTACAAGCAGGAGCACCCCGCGCCAGAGCTCCTGGCGAAGGCTGTCTTCGGCCTCCCGGAGCTGCACGCGGGGGAGATGGCGGGGGCGGAGCTGGTCGCCGTCCCGGGCTGCTATTCGACGGCATCCATCCTCGGCCTGGCGCCGGCCGTCGCCGCCGGCCTGGTCGGGTCCGACATCGTCGTCGACGCCAAGTCGGGCGTCAGCGGCGCGGGCCGGTCACCCGGCCTCGGCGTCCACTTCAGCGAGGTCAACGAGTCGCTCGGCGCCTACGCCATCGCCGGCCACCGGCATCTCCCCGAGCTCATCCAGGAGCTGGCCGGCGTGGCCCCCGACGGCAGGCCACCCCGCGTGACTTTCGTGCCCCACCTGGTGCCCATGACACGGGGGATCCTGGCCACCTGCTACTTCGACCTCAAGGGCTCGCCGGCCGAGCTCGAGGACGCCTACCGCGAGTTCTACGCCGGCCAGCCCTTCACCCGAGTGGTGGCCAGGACGCCGACCACCAAGCTCGCCGCGCACACCAACCTCTGCCTCGTCAACATCGCGTCCCAGGGAGAGAAGGCGGTCGTCACCAGCGCGCTCGACAACCTGCTCAAGGGCGCGTCAGGGCAGGGGGTCGAATGCTTCAACCTGGCCTTCGGCTTCGACCGGACGGCGGGGCTGCAGGAGTCGATCCAGTGGCCGTGACCTTCCCGCGCGGCTGGAAGGCGGGAAGTGCCGCGTGCGGGATCAAGGCCTTCACCGCCGGCGCCTCTGCCATGCCGACCGGCCAGAAGGACGACCTGGCCGTCATCTACAGCGACCGTCCCTGCGACGCGGCGGGCGTCTTCACGACCAACAAGGTGAAGTCGGCGACGATCGTGATCGACCAGCTCCACCTGCGCCAGAACCGGGTCCAGGCGGTCGTCGTCAACTCCGGCAACGCCAACGCCTGCACCGGTGCCCAGGGCTACAAGGATGCGCTGCTGATGGCCAAGCTCACCGCCGACAAGCTCGACCTCGACCCGCCCCAGGTGGTCGTCAGCTCGACCGGGGTCATCGGCCGTTTCCTCCCCATGGACGCCGTCAAGAAGGGCATCGCAGAGGCATGCGCCGGGATCGACGAGGAGGGCGGCGACGCGGCGGCGCGGGCGATCATGACGACCGACACGGTGCCCAAGGAGGCGTCGGCGCAGGTCGAGATCGGCGGCGTCAGCATCCGCGTCGGAGGGATGTGCAAGGGGTCGGGGATGATCCACCCGAACATGGCGACGATGCTCGCCTTCGTCACCACCGATGCCGCCGTCGCGCCCGGCTTGCTGGCCACCATCGTGAAGCGGGTCGCCGACAACTCGTTCAACCAGGTGACCGTGGACGGCGACAGCTCGACCAACGACACCTTCCTGCTCCTCGCCAATGGGGCGGCCGGGAACCCCCCGATCCAGCCCGAGACCGCCGAGGCCGAGCAGCTGGAGGCGGCTCTCCTTTCGGTCGCGCGCGACCTCGCCCGGCAGATCGCCCGCGACGGGGAGGGGGCGACCCGGCTGATCACCGTCACCGTCACCGGCGGCGCCAGCTTCGAGGAGGCCCGGCTTGCGGCCCGCACGGTCGCCTCCTCGAGCCTGGTCAAGTCGGCCGTGCACGGCGGCGACCCCAACTGGGGGCGGATCGTCTGCGCGCTCGGCTACAGTGGCGCGGACCTGGCCATCGACCGCCTCGACCTCAGCATCGCCGGGCTGACCGTCTTCACACGCGGCGCCGGTCAGCAGGTCGACCTCGCCGCCGTCAGGGCCGCCTTCGAACAGCCGGAGATCATGATCCACGCCGAGCTCGGACTCGGCGACGGCAGCGCCGAGGCCTGGGGCTGCGACCTCTCCGAAGAGTACGTACGAATAAACGCCGATTACACGACGTGACGAGGGCAAGGGGGTCAGGCCCCCCCTTCCAGAACCCCCCCTCGGCGCGGCGCGGGTCGGCGGGAAAGACAACCCAACCGGGCCCGACATAGCCAGGCCCACGCGCCACGCCTTTTGAAGGAACTGCTAATGAATGCCAGACAAAACGTGAGGAAATGCGACTGATGACTATCGACGCGGCAGACAGGGCCCGAGTGCTCGTTGAAGCGCTGCCATACATCAAGCGCTTTCACGGCCAGAAGATCGTGATCAAGCTCGGCGGGCACGCCATGGAGCGGAAGGACGAGACGCTCCTTGACATCGTCCTGCTCCGCTACGTCGGGCTGCTCCCGGTGCTCGTCCACGGCGGTGGTCCGGAGATCACCGCGATGAGCGATCGGCTCGGCATCAAGTCGGAGTTCGTCGACGGCCTGCGGGTCACCGACGGCCCGACGATGGAGGTCGTCAAGATGGTGCTCACCGGCAAGATCAGCCCCGACCTGGTGGCCACCATCAACCGGCTCGGTGGCCAGGCGGTGGGCATGAGCGGGGAGGACGGTCCCAGCATCATCGCCGAGTCCGAGAACGCGTCGCTCGGCTTCGTCGGCCGGGTGACGCAGGTCAACCCGGAACCGATCGAGGCCCTCCTCGGGCGCGGCTACATCCCGGTCATCGCCTCGATCGGCCTCGGCTACGACGGCAACTCCTACAACATCAACGCCGACACGGTGGCCGCCGAGATCGCGGTCGGCCTCGGCGCCAGCAAGGTGCTGCTGCTCACCGACGTGCCCGGCGTGCTCGACGCCGAGGGCAAGGTCCTCAGCGAGCTGCGCAAGGCCGACGCCGAGCGGCTGATCAGCGGCGGTGGCGTCAGCGGTGGCATGATCCCCAAGCTGAAGGCCTGCCTGCGCGCGGTCGACGCGGTGCCCCAGGCCCACATAATCGACGGCCGCGTTCCCCACGCGGTGCTGCTCGAACTATTCACGGAGGCAGGAATCGGGACGATGGTTACGCCATGACAGTCGACCAGCACCTCAGCTTCGCCGACTTCCAGGAGCTCGAGCAGAAGTACGTCATGCAGACCGGCAAGCACCAGCCGCTGCGGGTCGTCCGCGGCGCTGGGATGCACCTCTACGACGTCGAAGGCCGCGAGTACCTGGACATGATGGCGGGCATCGCCGTCAACGCGCTCGGCCACTGCCACCCGGCGATCGTCGAGACGATCACTCGCCAGGCTCAGCTGCTGATCCACTCCTCCGACCTCTACTACACCGAGCCGAAAGTCCACCTGGCGAAGAAGCTGGTCGAGCTCGCATTCCCTTCCCGGGTCTTCTTCAACAACAGCGGTGCAGAGGCCAACGACACCGCGATCAAGATCGCCCGGAAGTGGGGCAAGAAGCACAAGGACGGCGCCTTCGAGATCATCAGCGCCTTCGGCGCGTTCCACGGGCGAACCCTCGCTTCGGTGACGATGGGTGGCAAGGCCGCCTACTCGAAGTGGTTCGAGCCGCTGCCGCCCGGCTTCATCCACGTTCCCTACAACGACCTCGACGCCATCAAGGCGGTGACCAACGACCGCACGGTGGCGATCTGCCTGGAGCCCGTCATCGGCGAGGGCGGCGTGATCGCCGCGGCGCCCGACTACCTGGAGGGCGTCCGCAAGTGGTGCGACGAGCAGAACGTGCTGCTGATGCTGGACGAGGTCCAGACCGGCTTCGGCCGCACCGGCCGCTGGTTCGCCCACCAGCACGCCGGCATCACCCCCGATGTGATGACCCTGGCCAAGGCGCTCGGCGGCGGCTTCCCGATCGCCGCCGTTCTTGCCGCCCCGAAAGCCGACGTGCTGGAACCGGGCGACCACGGCTCCACCTTCGGCGGCAACCCGCTCGCCTGCAGCGTCGCGCTGACCGTGCTCGGCGTGATCGAGCGCGAGCACCTGGTCGAGCACGCGGCCGAGATGGGCGACCTGCTCGGGCAGGTCGTCGAGGACCTCGGCCAGCAAAACCCCCGCGGCCTCGGCTTGATGCGCGCCTTCACCTTCCCCGAGCCGGTGGCCAAGGCATTCCAGAACAGGTGCATCGAGAACGGCGTGCTGGTCAACGCGACCGACGACAACACGGTGCGGATGGTGCCCCCGCTGATCATCGGCGCCGCCGACATCGAGCAGGCCCACGAGCGTCTCCGGGCGTCCCTTCCAGCAAAGGCGTGATGAAGCAGAAGCGGCACGTCGCGATACTCAACCTGGTCTCCCAGGGCAAGGGCATCCACACCCAGAACGACCTGACCACGGAGCTCGCCAAGATGGGACTCGACACGACCCAGGCCACCGTCTCCCGCGACATCCAGGAGCTCGGCCTGCTCCGGACCAAGACCGGCTACAAGCCGGCCCTCTTCACCGACTACATCACGTCGGTCGAGACCGTCCAGTTCCTGACCGTCGTGAAGACCTCGGTCGGCTGCGCCAACCTGGTCGCGCGGGCGCTGGACGAGCGCGAGCTGCCGGGCGTCACCGGCACGCTGGCGGGAGACGACACGATCATCGTCGTCCACCCGGACGCAGCCTCCGCCGGGGCGTTTCACAAGTTCCTGAATGGCTGAGGAAGTCACAAACCGGAAGCTGGTGCTCGCCTACTCGGGCGGTCTCGACACCTCGGTCGGGATCCGCTGGCTCAAGGACAAGGGCTGGGACGTCATCGCGCTCACCGTCGACCTGGGCGAGAAGAAGGACCTCGACGCGATCCAGACCCGGGCTCTGAAGATCGGCGCGTCGGCGGCCTACGTCGTCGACGGCCGGGTGCCCTTCCTGAAGCACTTCGTCTGGCCCTCGCTCCAGGCCGGGGCCGTCTACGAGAAGGAGTACCCGCTGGCGACCGCCCTCGGCCGGCCACTGATCGCCGCCCAGATGGTCCAGATCGCCCGCCAGGAGGGCGCCCAGGCGATCGCCCACGGCTGCACCGGCAAGGGCAACGACCAGGTTCGCTTCGACGTCTCGACCGCCGCCCTGGCGCCCGACCTGCTGGTCGTGGCCCCGGTTCGGGAGTGGGGGATGAACCGGGACGACGAGATCGAGTACGCACGCGATCACGGCATCCCGGTGCCGGCGACAGCCGACTCGCCCTACTCGACCGACGAAAATCTCTGGGGCCGCTCGATCGAAGCCGGGATCCTCGAGGATCCCTGGGCCGAGCCGCCTCCCGAGGTGTTCGAATGGACGCGCGACCCGCGCGACTGCCCGCCCGAGCCGACCTACGTTGAGGTGTCCTTCAAGGAGGGCCTGCCGGTCGCCATCGACGGCCGGCCCCTCGACGCGCTGGAGATCGTGACCCGGCTGAATCAGCTCGGCGGGGAGACCGGTGTCGGCCGGATCGACCACCTCGAGAACCGGCTGATCGGGATCAAGTCGCGCGAGATCTACGAGGCTCCCGCGGCGGTCCTTCTGCTCCAGGCCCACCAGGCGCTGGAGGACATCACCCTGCCCAAGGACGTCGCACGCTTCAAGGACCTCGTCGCCCAGCAATGGGGCCAGATGGTCTACGACGGCCTCTGGTTCAGCCCGCTCCGCGACGCGCTCTACGCCTTCGTCGCCGAGACCCAGCGCCACGTCACCGGCGACGTCCGCCTGAAGCTCTACCGGGGCTCGTCCCAGGTGGTGGGGCGGAAGGGCCCCGAGCAGCTGTACCAGCTGTCGCTGGCCACCTACGGCAAGGGCGACACCTTCGACCAGTCGGCCGCCGCGGGCTTCATCAAGCTCTGGGGCCAGGGCGTCCGCACCGCGTCGCAGGTCCAGGGCCAGCTCCACACCCGCGACCTGGCTGGACTCCTCGGCGAGGTCAAGAGGCTGGCGCCCTGAGCAAGGGGAAGTTGTGGGGCGGGCGGTTCCGCGGGGCACTGCTGCCTGAGCTCGAGCGGTTCTCGAGCTCGCTCGAGGTCGACCTCGAGCTCGCTCCCTACGACATCGCCGGGAGCATCGCTCACGCCCGCGGCCTGCTCGAGGCCGGGCTCCTGACCAGGACCCGGTTCAACCGACTCCAGCGCGCCCTCGTCCAGGTCGGCAGGGAGATCGAGAGCGGCCAGTTCGTCTTCGCCGACAGTGACGAGGACATCCACACCGCGGTCGAGCGGCGGCTGACGGAGATCGATCCGGACGGCGCCGGCCGCCTCCACGCCGGCCGTTCGCGCAACGACCAGGTGGCCCTCGACCTGCGTCTCTACTGCCGCGCGGCCGCCTCCGCGATGGCCGAGGAGCTTGCCGGCCTGATCCAGGCTCTGGCCACGATGGCGGGCAGGCACCACGCCCTCGCGATGCCCGGCTACACCCACCTCCAGCGGGCGCAGCCGGTGACAGCCGGCCACCACCTCCTGGCCCACGCGCACCCCTTGCTCCGCGATTCGACCCGGGTGATGAACGCCTACGTCGCCGCGTCCGAGATGCCGCTCGGCTCGGGCGCGCTGGCCGGCACGACGCTGTCGCTGGAGCGGATGGCCGTCGCCGAGGCGCTCGGCTTCGCCCGGCTGACCCGGAACAGCATGGACGCCGTGGCGGACCGTGACTTCGCGCTCGACCTCGTCTACGCCTGCCTCTCGATCGGGCTCCACCTCTCCCGCTTCGGTGAGGACGTGGTGCTCTGGGCGAGCAGCGAGTTCGGCTTCCTGAAGCTTGCCGACGAGGTGTCGACGGGGTCGAGCATCATGCCCCAGAAGCGAAACCCGGACATCGCCGAGCTGATCCGGGGGCGGAGCGGCCGGCCGCTGGCATCCCTCGTCGGGCTGGCGATGGTCGTCAAAGGCTTGCCGCTGGCCTATGATCGCGACCTCCAGGAGGACAAGCGACACCTCTTCTCCGCTGTCGACAACTGCCTCGAGAGCCTCGAGGCCGCCCGCCTCCTGGTCGAACGGCTGGATTTCGACCAAGAGCGTCTTGCCGCAGTGGTCGCCGATCCCGAGCTGCTCGCCACCGACAGCGCCGAGAAGCTGGTCGCCGAAGGTCGCGCCTTCCGTGAGGTCCATGGCGAAGTCGGCGAGTCCCTTCTCGAGGGGCGTCACCGGCCGCCCTGGGACGTGGCCGAGTCGCTTCGCCGGCGCTCCCTGCCCGGCGGCCCCGAGCCCGCCCAGGTCAAGGCCGTCGCGGCCAGCGTCGGGCGCCAGGCCGCGGCTCTTCACGGCTGGGCGCGCAGTCACTTCTGAAACACCAGGACCTCGTCGAGCTGATCCGGGCGGGGGTTCCCGGCCCGGGCGGGGTGTGGGCCGACCTCGGCTCCGGGGAGGGCGCCTTCACGAGCGCGCTCGCCGAGCTGGTGGGAGCCTCGGCGTTGATCTTCTCGGTCGATAGGGACCATGCCGCGCTCGCCCGCCAGCAGACGGCCCGCGGCCGTCGCTTCGCGCAGGCGCCGACAAGCGTTGTACTGGGTGACTTCACGGAGCCGCTCGACCTGCCTCCCCTCGACGGCGTGGTGATGGCCAACTCCCTCCACTTCACCGAGGACAAGGCGCCCGTGCTCAAGCTCGTCCGCTCCTACCTCAAGCCGGGCGGCAGGCTGATCGTCGTCGAGTACGACGTGGATCGGGGCAACCCCTGGGTGCCGTTTCCGTTTAGCTTCACCACCTGGAAGCGGCTGGCGCGAGACAACGGCTTCAGCGAGCCGGCGCTGATCGGGCGCCACGAGAGCCGCTGGCTGCGCGGGCTCTACTCGGCAGTCTCGACCCGCCAGTAGATGCTCGCGCGCCGCTCCATCAGGCCGTTGTCGACGAGGTAGCGGCGGATCGAGGCGTAGTCGTTGATGAACTCGGCGATGATCGCGTTGACCTCCAGCTCCGAGTAGCGCCGGCCGGGCTCGAACTTGCGCGCGAACCAGCGCAGGATCACGAGCCGCTTTCGCTCTCCCGCCGGCACCGCCTTGAGGCGCCCCTGCTCGGTGAAGTCGGCGAGCACCTTTCGCTCCCATTCGTCGCCCCCGGCGTCGTCGGGGATCGCCAGCTTCTCCGGTGCCAGGCGCCGGTTGAGCCGGCGCAGGCTCTCCGGCTGAAAGTTGTAGACGTGGGTCGTGCCGGCCGCCCGCATCTCGACGAGACCGCTGCCACGGAGCGTCGCCAGGTGGTGGGACACGGTGGGCGGCTTGAGCTTCAGCGTCGTCGCCAGCTCGTCCACGCTCCTCTCCCGGGTGGCGAGCAGCCCGATGATCTTGAGGCGGCTCTCGTCCGCCAGGGCTTTGAACATGGTCAGAAGCTCGGCGTCTGATTCTTCGATGGCCATCTAATTAGTATCCTACCGCGGGGAAGGGAAAGTGCTTCTAGCAATCGACGCCGGCAACACCAACGTCGTGATGGGCCTCTATGACGGCGAGCGCCTGATCGCGGACTGGCGGATCACGACGCCCGCGACCTGGACGGGCGACGAGGTGGCGATCATGCTCAACGACCTCTTCGAGCTCCGCGGCCTGACGGTGGCGGCGGTCGACGGCGTCGTGATCGGCAGCGTGGTGCCAAACCTGACTCCAGCCCTGGAAGAGGCCTCCGTGGAGCACCTCAGGGTCCGGCCGGTGATCGTCGGACCGGGCGTGCGGACCGGCATTCGGCTGGCGATCGAGAACCCCAAGGAGGTCGGCGCCGACCGGATCGCCAACACGCTGGCCGCCTTCCGCAAGTACGGCGGCCCCGCGATCGTGATCGACCTCGGAACCGCGGTGACCTACGACGCCGTCTCCGCCGCCGGTGAGTACCTGGGAGGCGCCATCGCGCCCGGGGTCGGGATCAGCCTCGACGCGCTCGTCGCCCACACCGCGAAGCTGATCCGGGTCGAGCTGCTCGCCCCCGACGCGGTGATCGGCAGGAGCACGATGTCGGCCATCCAGTCAGGCCTGCTCTGGGGTTTCGTGGGCCAGATCGAGTACATGGTCAGGCGGATGACGGACGAGCTCGGCGGAACGGCCCACGTCATCGCCACCGGTGGCCAGGCGGGCATGGTCGCCGGCCTCACCCACGTGATCAATGACGTGGATCCCCAGCTGACCCTCGAGGGCCTGCGTCTCATCCACCTCCAAAACACCTCCGACGGTGGTACATAAGATCGCCGCCTGAAAAATGCCGATGGCCCCTCTACCCATCCACGTCGGACCGGGCGTCGACGCCGGCCGCATCGGCAAGGTGCTCGCCGAGCTCGAGCTGGAGCCGGTCGACCTGCTGCGGGAGACGGTTCCCGACGGCCCGGCGCTCTACCTGGTCGCGGCGGAGACGCTCAAGTCCCGCGAGCAGCTGAACCACCTGCTCAGCACCGCGTCAGTCGTCGTTCTTCACCCGCCCGGCTTCGAGCCGCCAGAGGGCTGGGACACGGATGCGGTCTGGGTCCCGGCCGACGCACCGGCGCGCCTCCTCTCATCGGCCCTCCGCTCGGCGCGCGAGAACGTCGCGCTCCGGCTCCGGGTGGCGGACCTTGAGCGGGATGACAGGCGGGCCCGGGAGCGGATGACGGAAATGAACCGGATCGGCATCGCGCTCTCCTCCGAACGCGACATCGACAAGCTCCAGGACCTCATCCTGCACAACTGCCGCCAGCTCACCAACGCCGACGCCGCGACGCTCTACCTGGTCGAGGAAGCGGAGGACGGTCACCGGATGCTCCGCTTCGCCTGGACCCAGACGCACTCGGTCGACGTTCCCTTCAGCACCTTCAAGATGCCCCTGATCGAGAAGTCGATCGGCGGTTTCACGGTGCTGAGCGGCCGTCCCCAGGTCGTCGACGACGCCTACAACCTCCCGCCCGACGTGCCCTTCGGCTTCAACAGCAGCTTCGACGAGCAGCACGGCTACCGGACCCGCTCGATGCTCTGCGTGCCGATGCGCAACCACGACGGCGAGATCGTCGGGGCCATCCAGCTGATCAACGCCAAGCGCCAATACGACACCCGGCTCACCCGCGACAACGTCGAGCGCGAGGTCGTCCCCTTCGAGCGCGACCACCTCGAGCTGATCCAGTCGATCGCTTCCCAGGCCGCGGTCGCGCTCGACAACAAGAACCTGCTCGACGCGATCCAGAACCTGTTCGAGGGCTTCGTAAAGGCGAGCGTCACCGCGATCGAGTCCCGCGACCCCACCACCTACGGCCACAGCGGCCGGGTGGCCGCCCTGACCGTCGGCCTCGCCGAGGCGATGAACGAGGTCGGCGTCGGCAGGTACTCGGACCTCAACTTCGACGCCGAGCGGATGAAGGAGCTGCGCTACGCCTGCCTGCTCCACGACTTCGGCAAAGTCGGCGTCCGCGAGCACGTGCTGGTCAAGGCGAAGAAGCTCTACCCGGCCAACGTCGAGCTGATCCGGGCGCGCTTCGCGTTCGTCCAGCGGTCGATCCAGCAGCGGTACACCGAGAAGAAGCTCTCCCTGGCCATGGAGCGGGGCGGCGAGCTGCACGAGCGCGACTTCCACGCCATCGACAAGAAGATGAACGAGGAGGTCGCCAACCTCCGGGATTGGCTGGAGGGGATCCTCGCGGCGAACGAGCCGAGCGTCCTGCCGGAGGACAAGGCGTCGACCCTCGCGGCGCTGGCCGAATACATGTACGAGGACGTCGACCACCGGCGCACTCCGCTCCTGCTGCCGGACGAGTTCCACTTCCTCTCCATCCGCAAGGGCACCCTCGACGAGGTGGAGCGGCTGGAGATCGAGTCGCACGTGACCCACAGCTTCAAGTTCCTGATCAAGATCCCCTGGACGCCGCAGATGCGGAACGTTCCGCAGTACGCCTACGGCCACCACGAGCTGCTCGACGGCTCCGGCTACCCGCGCAAGCTGCAGGCACCCGAGATACCGGTCCAGGCGCGGATGATGACGATCTCCGACATCTTCGACGCGCTGACCGCGACCGACCGCCCCTACAAGCGGGCGGTCCCCGTCGACCGGGCCCTCGACATCCTCCGCAAGGAGTTCGCCGGCAAGCTCGACTCCGACCTGCTCGACATCTTCATCGACTGGCGGGTCTACGAGCTGGCGGCCAGCCATCGGCCCGACCACGAGCTCCTCCTCGGCGACCACCGTTGAGGGTCAAGTTCTGGGGTACCCGAGGAACCCGCCCGACTCCCGGCCGCAGCACCCTCCGCTTCGGTGGCAACACCGCCTGCATCGAGGTTCGCACGGGCGCCGACGACCTGATCGTCATCGACAGCGGATCGGGCATCGCCGAGCTCGGCAATGCGCTTCGCGGACCGGTCAACGCCTATCTCCTGATCAGCCACACGCACTGGGACCACATCCAGGGCTTTCCCTTCTTCGGTCCCAACTTCGTGCGCGGCTCGAAGCTCACCGTGGTCGGGCCCAAGGGCTCGATGAAGTCGCTCCAGAGCGCCTTCGCCGACCAGATGGACCCGGTCTATTTCCCGCTCACCATGGACCAGATGCCGGTTGAGCTCGAGTTCCGCGAGATGGTTTCGGGGGAGAGCTTCGAGGCCGCCGGCGTCAAGGTCACGACCCACACGATGCACCACCCGATCGCGACCTTCGGCTACCGGCTCGAAGAGGACGGCCGGACCTTCGTCTACGCCACCGACCAGGAGCCCTGGACCGACCCCGACATCCTCACCGACACGGTGGCGAGGTACAAAGCCGAAGGAAGGCCGGCCGCTGAGATCGAAGCGCTCTGGCCGATGCAGTACATCGAGTGGTGCCGCGGTGCCGACCTCCTGGTGCACGACGCGCAGTACAGCGCCGAGGAGTACCGCACCCGGGTCGGCTGGGGGCATTCCAGCTTCGACTACTCGCTGCTCGTCGCCAGGCAGTCGGCCGCGCGCCAGCTCGCGTTCTTTCATCATGAACCGATGCACTCCGACCACCAGATCGAGGCGATGGTCGAGGAAGCGCTGGGCTCCGACGCCCACCGCAAGCACCGGGGCCTGATCGCGTATCCCGCGGCCGAGGGCCAGGAAATAGTTCTTTGAGGGTCGGCCCCCTCTGACCTACGTCCGGAGCTTCCACCGAAGCCACACCTCGGCCGAGGCGCGCGAGGTGCTGGGCGAGGGCGACGGGCCGACCGAGCCGGTCACTGTCGCGGGACGGCTGATGATCAAGCGACCCGGCGGCGCGCTCGCCTTCTACGTCCTCCAGGACGGCGCCGGCAGGATCCAGCTGATGGCCCGCCGCGACATCCTCGGCGAGGCCGACTACGAGCGCTATCTCGAGCTCGGCACCGGTGACATCGTCGGCGCGGCCGGGCCGATGATCCGGACCCGCACCGGCGAGCCTTCGGTCGAGGTCCGTGAGTTCAAGCTGCTCAGCAAGGCACTCCGGCCGCTCCCCGAGAAGTGGCACGGGCTGAAGGATGTCGAGCTCCGCTACCGCCAGCGGCACGTCGACCTGATCGCCAACCCCGAGGTCCGGGAGGTGTTCGTCACCCGCTCCAGGCTCGTCGCCGGCCTTCGCCGCTACATGGATGAGCACGGTTTTCTCGAAGTCGAGACGCCGGTGCTCCAGGACATCCCCGGCGGTGGGCTGGCGAAGCCCTTCCGCACGCACCACAACGCGCTCGACCTCGACCTCTACATGCGGATCGCCCTGGAGCTGCACCTGAAGCGCCTGATCGTGGGCGGGATCGAGAAGGTCTACGAGATCGGGCGAGTCTTCCGCAACGAAGGCCTGTCGCCGCGCCACAACCCCGAGTTCACGATGTTCGAGTCCTACGAGTCGTACGCCGACTACGAGGACGTCATGCGCTTCACGGAGGAGCTGATACAGGCCGGGATCACCGCTGCCGGCAAAGCCCTGCAGCTTAGCTACCAGGGCGAGGACCTCGACTTCACGCCGCCCTACCCGCGCCGGAAGATGGCCGACCTCATCCGCGAGGCCACCGGGATCGACGTGCTGACCGAGCCCGACGTCGCTTCGGCCGCCAAGGCCGCGGGGGTCGCTGTCGAGCCGGGCCTGGCGTGGGGATTCGTCGTCAACGAGCTCTACGAGAAGAAGGTCGAGTCGACCCTCCGCCGTCCGACCTTTGTCGTCGACTATCCGCTCGACGTCTCGCCCCTTGCCCGGACGCGGGAGGACGATCCCCGCTTCGTCGAGCGCTTCGAGCTGGTCGTGATGGGCCGCGAGCTCTGCAACGCCTTCACCGAGCTGACCGACCCGGTCGAGCAGCGGCGCCGCTTCGAGGCTCAGGTGCTGGCGGCGTCTGCCGGCGCTGACGAGACCCACCCGATGGACGAGGACTACATCGCCGCCCTCGAGCAGGGGATGCCGCCGACCGGCGGCTTCGGGATGGGCATCGATAGGCTGGTGATGCTCGTGACCGACCAGGCCTCGATCCGCGACGTCATCTTCTTCCCGCAGCTTCGCAAGGCTTAAGGCCGTGCTTCCACTTGAGCTGATCCGCAAGCATCCGGAGGCTGTCAAACGCGCGGCTGAGCTGAAGGGGGAGGAGGCGCCGGTCGACGAGATCCTGGCTCTCGACGCCGAATGGCGCCAATGCCTCACCGTCGCCGAGAATGCGCGGGCCCAACAGAACCAGCTGTCCAAGCAGTTCGCGAAAACCAAGGATCCCGCAGACATGGCCAATGCCCGGCAGGTCGGCGAGGAAGCCAAGCGCGAGCTGGCGCGTGCGGACGAGCTTAAGAAGCGGCTCGAGGAGCTTCTCCTCCACGTCCCCAACCTCTTCCACGAGTCGGTCCCGATCGGGAAGAGTGAGGCGGACAACGTGGTGCTTCGGGAGTGGGGCGACAAGCGTGCCTTCGACTTCACGCCGGCGACCCACTTCGACCTCGGCGAAAAGCTCGGGATCATGGACTTCGAGCGCTCCGCCAAAGTGGCCGGCTCCCGCTTTGCGGCGCTCTCCGGGCAAGGTGCGCGGCTGGAGCGGGCGCTGGTCCAGTTCATGCTCGACACCCATGTCGGCGAGCACGGCTACACCGAGATGTTCACGCCCTTCCTGGTCAACAGTGACGCCATGGTCGGCACCGCCAACCTGCCGAAGTTCGGCGACCAGGCCTTCCGGCTGGCCGACCGCGATCTCTGGCTGGTGCCGACGGCGGAGGTGCCGTTGACCAACTGGCATCGTGACGAGCTGCTCGATGGCCGCGAGCTGCCGATCCGCTACGTCATGTACTCGCCCTGCTGGCGATCGGAGGCGGGGGCCGCCGGCAAGGACACCCGCGGCTACATCCGGCTCCACCAGTTCTCCAAGGTGGAGATGGTCCGGGTCACGACGGAAGCGACCTCGCTGGACGAGCTGGAGGCCCTGACCGGGCACGCCGAGGTGATCCTCCAGCGGCTCGGACTGCCCTATCGCGTGCTCTCGATGTGCACCGGCGACATGGGCTTCGCGCAGTACAAGAAGTACGACCTGGAGGCCTGGTGCCCGGGGCTCGAGCGCTACCTCGAGGTCTCCTCCTGCTCGGCCTTCAACGATTTCCAGGCGCGCCGCGCGAACGTCCGCTACCGGCCGGAGCCGGGCGCGCCGCCGCGCTTCGCGCACACCATCAACGGGTCGGGCCTGGCTCTGACGCGAACTGTCGACGCGGTGATCGAGAACTACCAGCAGAAGGATGGCTCGGTCACCATCCCAGACGTCCTGCGGCCCTACATGGGCGGCGCCGAGCGGATCGGGTGAGCTCTCTCGAGCCGACTCCCGAAGCCGTCGAGGCCTTCAACACCGGCATGGCCGGGTTCTGGCACCCGGTGGCGCTGTCGATCGAGCTGGAGCCGGATCGACCGCTCGCGGTGGAGCTGCTCGGCCGGCGTCTCGCGGTTGCGCGGCTGGGGGATGGCATCTCCGCCTTCGACGACCTCTGCCGCCACTTCGGCGCGGCCCTCTCGATCGGCCAGATCGTGGACGGCTGCCTCCGCTGCAGCTACCACGGCTGGACCTACGACAAGGGGGGCAGGGTGGTCGACATCCCGGCCCGCCGGGGCCTGCCCATCCCGCGCGAGGCGAAGGTCGCCTGCTATCACGCGGTCGACGCCTACGGCCTGGTCTGGGTATGCCTCGCCGACCACCCGAAAGCGGATCTCCCCGCCTATCCCGAGTACGCCGATGACGCCTTCAGCAAGACGCCCTACCGGACCTATTACGGCTGGGAGGCCGCGGCAACCCGGATCGTGATGGCCGCCCTCGACGACACCCACTTTCCCTGGGTGCACCCGGGCATCCTGGGCGATCCTTCTCAGCCCGAGCCACCCGACCACAAGGCCTGGGTCGACGGCGACCACCTGGTTGCCGCCTACACCATCAAGCAGCCGGCCAACATCTCCCTCGGCAGCGCGGAGGGGGCGACCGGCCTCGAATCGGTGACCTACACCAACAACTGCTTCCCGAGCACCATCCGGCTCCACAAAAAGGCGCCGGGAGGCGTCTTCATCCTCTTCCAGACGATGCAGCCGATCGCCCACAACCGGTCGCGGATCTTCCTCCAGGTGGCCCGCGACTTCGACCTCGACCGCGGTCGGGACGAGAGCTACCTCGCCTTCGAGGACGTCATCCAATCGCAGGACAAGCCGGTCGTCGAGAGCCAGCGGCCGTGGCTGCTGCCGCCGCTCTCCTCGCGCCTGATGCTCTACGTGAGGCCCGCCGACCTGCCCCTGATCGCGTACCAGAAATGGATGGAGGAGCTGGGGATACCCCAGATCTAGCCGGGGCCATCTCTGCTTAGATTCTGGGCGGAGCGATGGCCGAGTCCGGCTTAAGGCGGCTGTCTTGAAAACAGCTGTGGTTGCAAGACCACCGGGGGTTCGAATCCCTCTCGCTCCGCCAATTCAGCGGCCCCGGTTATCCCCTAACATAGCCCTGCTCCGGGTTAGTCCGTGTTACAGTGGATAACCGTGGTGACACCAAAGCTTCGAGTACAAACCCGTGCCCCGATAAGCGACTGGCGGCGTCTGGTCGGCGACTTCGAGGCCTCCATGCAGGCCCGGGGGCTGTCGCTCCGCACCGTCGACCACTACTCGGACGTCCTGACCCGAGTGCTGGGCGGCTTCTGCCAGCGGGAAGGCTTGGAGCCGCAAGCCCTGACTAAGCGCCACCTCGAGCACCTGGCGGCCGAACTGCTGCAGGCGGGACGCTCGCGGCAGACGGTGAAGACCTACTTGACAGCGGTCAACACCTTCTTGGCCTGGTGCCACGCGGAGGGCGAGCTGGGCGAGTTGAAGGCGCCGCGGCCCAGCGTCGACCGGCCCATGCTCGACGTACTCACCCGTCAGGAGATCCAGTCGATGGAGGATGCCGCCGGCACCGAACGCGACAAGTTGATGGTGAGGGTGCTGGCGGACTGTGGGCTCCGCTTGGGCGAGCTTCGCCGGTTGCGTGTGGGCGACCTGGTCGCTCAGGGTCGCGACCGCTATCTCCGCGTACGCGACACGAAGACACATCGCGATCGCCTGGTGCCACTGACGACGCCCGCATACACCCAGCTCGACCGCTATATCCGCCGGACCCGGCCGCAATGCAGGACGGAGGCCATCTTCGTCACCGGCCGCAAGGGCGCCTCAGGCGACTACGAACCGATCGCCGAGTCGACGGTGCAGCAGCTGATTCGCTATCTGGGGCGCAAGGCAGGCATCACAAAGCGGGTGCATCCCCACCTCTTCCGCCATTCGCTCGCGACCGAGCTCCTGCGCCGCGGCACGAATCCCATCCAGGTCCGCGACATCCTCGGTCACACCTCCTTGGCCATGATTGACCGCGTCTACTCCCACCTGACCCCCGCCGATGCCCACCGGGCGCTGCTGGAGGCGCTGAGAGTCAACGAATGAGCAGGTACGACCTGGAGGCCGAGCGGCGCGGTATCGACGTCGGCAGGGCGTTCCCGGTTCGGGTGGAGGCTATCGACGAGGAGCCGAACGAGCCGGACCTGCCGTCGGATTTGCATGTGATCATGTGTGCGTACTGCGGTATCCGACTGACGATCTTTGACCGGCCGAGCGGCCTGATCTCCCTTGACAGGTGGAGCATCGACGGGTGGACCTGGCGACCAGTTCGCGGACATCATCAGGCCCGCACCCAGATCCGAACGAGTCCCCTCGCAATGACCACCGGGAGTTGGAAGAGGGGCGACAACCGGGAGATCGCGCTCTTTCCTGTGAGCGCGGCGCACGGCTGGCGACGCCCTAACCTTCCCGCGATCCTGGAGTGCTACGGCTGCCATCGACAAAGCGCCCTAACAGCGGATCAGCTACCTGATAAACTAAGTCCCGCGTAACTACTTTTACGGGCTGAGCCTGCGGGTCCAGGCTGCTCCACCGTCCTTGCCTCCGGGGTCTGGACTGGATAGGGAGCAGCACACCTTGGCAGAAACCAGGACCCGACACCGCGGCCTCCGCGTCGACCCCGAGCGCTTCGACTTCCAGCTCACCAGCAAGGCGTTGACTGGCGCCGACCTCGCCCTGCTCGCCAATGTGCCGGCCGGGACGATCTCTCAGCTGCGCCACGGTCGGCGGGTCGATCGCGACAGCCTGCTCCGGGTGGTTGACGCCTTGGAGGCGGCGCCCACGCATCCAGGTCTGGCGCGTCTGACCCGGGTCGAGGCTGGCGCGTGAAAAGCAGAAGCCGCCCCTTCAAGGCGGCCTCCACCGATAACCAAGGTGATTCTAACAGCGATCCGTGTACCTGCGGACTTCACGGAACGTGCGCGACCTGTCGGCGGTTCGACCGCCGGGAGCGGCGGCCCATTCGTCACTGGTCAAGCGAGCTGCGACGGGATGCGCGCGCCTATCTGGACGCGGGCATTCGGCGCACGGGCAGGGCAGCATGAGCGAACGCCCAGATACCGCCGCCCTGCTGTCTGAGGTTCGCGACTTCTTCAGTAACTACGTCATCCTGCCCGGTGATCACTTCTACGACGCCGTGGCGCTGTGGACGCTCCACAGCCACGCAACTG
>DATCOZ010000068.1:0-6542 GCA_036564345.1 Candidatus Dormiibacterota bacterium
GGCCATGATCGATCGGGAGGACGCGACAACCGCCGGCACCTCCTCGACCCCACCAGAACCCGGCTGGCTGGCCGGGGCCTTCGTGGTCGCCATCGATCCCGAACAGTTCGGGGGCGCAAGGCGCTATCGGGAGGCGGTTGCCGGCGCCCTCTCGGGCCTGCGCCGCCAGCCTCCCGCCGATGGGGTCGCCGAGATCCTGATCCCAGGTGACCCGGAGCGGCGCAGCCGTGCCCACCGCGAGCGGGAGGGGATCCCGATCCCCGACCCGGTCTGGAGCGAGCTGCTCGAGGTCGCCGGCCGCTACGGGCTGGCCGCCGGCTGAGGAATCGCGCCGCTCGGCAGCGGCTCCGGCTGGGCTCCGCTCGAAGCGGGACTTGGGGGGTTGAGCCTGGCGTCGATGCTCTTGCGGTCCTTCGCGAACTGGTCGCGGAGCGCCGTGATCTCGGCCAACGCGGTGGTCTGCCGGGTGTTCTGGAGCTGGGTGACGATGTTGTCGATCGGCTTCGCCTCGGCCGTGTCGAACTGGCTCCGGACGCTCTTCCAACCGGCGTCGCGCCGGGCCGCGGCAAGCGCCGCGCCGGCCAGCCGGAGCTGGTCGTAGTAGGCGGCCATGGACTGAACCGCGAGCACGCCCTTGCCGCGGGCGGCCATCGCCTCGGTGTCCCGGTAGCGCTGGTTGGCGAGCTGGAGGCGCACCCCGGCCTGGCCCACCGGCGCGCCGTTGGCGGCCACCAGCAGCCGCTCCGTGTTCAGCTTCAGGGGGTAGAGCCCACTGTCGGGCTCGGACAGCTGCGCGGCCAGGGCAAGGCTAATCCCGGCGACCAGGGCGAGCATCAAGGCGGCCGCGACAACCAGGCCCCAGCGGATACCGTGGCTGGGCAAAGGGTGCTTCGCCCGCCGGATCGGCAGGTCGTGCCGGTGGACCCAGGTGGCGCGGTGCGCCCGGCCGCCCTGGAGGAAGGCATCCCGCACCCGCGAGCGGGATCCCGCGCCCGGTGCCCGCGACGGCAGGGCGACGATCTGCTCGCTCAAGGCGAGCATCCGCTCCAACTCCTCTGCCGCGGGGTGGATGCCGACCGCCTCGGCGACGGCCGCGCCGCCCTGGCGCCGGGCGATCGCGTCCTCCAGCTGCCGCGGGCTTGGCTCGACCAGCATGTCTAGTGAACCTCCACCCGTGCCGTCGGGTCGGTCGGGTCGGGCTCGCCGCTCAGGGCCCTCCCGAGAGCCAGGAGGCCTCGGTGCTGGAGCGCCTGGACCCGGGCCAGGCCCCGCCCGGTCGACCTCGCCACCGCATCGGCCGGAAGGCCGGCGACGAAGCGGAGCCCGAGCACGTCGAGCTGGTCGGGCGTGAGACCGCGGATCGCCTCCCGAAGACGGGCCGCGGGAGGCAGCTCCTTCGCCGGCATGGGTGCGGGGAGACCGGCAGGGCGGTCCGACTCGCTCAGCACGGCGTTGGCGATCCGCTCAAGCCAGGTGGCGAACCCGCTCTCGAACCGGCGGTAGCGAGGAAGGCCGTCGAGAGCCCGCAGGAATACCCGGCGGACCACCTCCTCGCTGGCGGTCGCGGTTCCAACCAGCGTGTGGACGTAGCGATAGAGTGCCTCGAAGTGACCGTCGAAAAGCTCGGCAAGAGCTTCCGGTTCGTAGCGTTGTGCGCTTAGGATGAGGTCACGCTCGCCGCGATCCCGTGCCGGGCCGGACCCCATCAGCGCGACCTGCCGGAAACCCAACTCAGCCATATCGATATAAGAATAACGCCCAAAGCGATGTATGAGTTTCTACTTGAAAAAAGTTGGATCCAGAACCAGGGCGCGGCCTGCACGTCGGTCTGCGTGGTCGCCGGCCTCGGCGCGCTGGGGGCCCGGGACCTGCCAGACCTGGCCACGGCCTCAGGCTTCCTGGCGGGCCAGGCTTACGGCGCGCCGGGCCTTCTCGACTACGTGACCCTGCCCTTCCGGCGGGCCCCGCTCGACCTGCGGATCGAGCAGCTGGCGGGAGGGCACGGCATCACCGTGAATTCGACCTCCGAGCTCGTCGTGCCCGGCCTCCCCCAGCGTCCCGGCGATGCCGAGATCCTGATCGTGCACCTCGCCTACGGCCAGGAGGCGCCGGGCCGCTACGGGTCCTGGGGCTGGAACCCGCTCAACCCCGCCACCTATTCGACCGGCGGCCACAGCGTGGTCCTTGCAGCACTCGACGGCGACGGCTGGACGGTCCTCGACCCGAATCGGCCCGGCCTTCAAAACTGGCCCCGCCCGGGGATCGCCACCGCTCGGACCCGGCTAAGAGTGGTGTGACTGGTGAGTAGGTCGACCAAATGGCCGCAGGCGACCCGGAGGGTCGCCGGTCAGGACGTCGTGGTCGTGCGAAGGGGTGGCACTAGGACTTGGATAGGGGGCCCCGGCCGAAGGCTGGGGAATGCGGACGCAGCCGAAGCTGCGTGACGACGACGGGCCGGGCCCCCTGAGCCCGACCTCGGCGTCCTGACCGGATCCGTTGTCGACCTCCTTGCCAGTCACACCACTAGGTTCCAGTTGAGGCCGCGAGCTCTTCGATCTGGGTCACCATCCCGTCGAGGATGGCCAGCCCTGCGTCCCAGAAGCCAGAGTCGGTGATGTCCATGCCGAGGGTCCGGACGAGCTCGTCCGGTCGCGTCGAGCCGCCTGCGGCGAGGAACTCCAGGTAGCGGTCGACGAACTCGGGGCCCGACTCCTGGTAGCGCCTGTAAACGGACAGCGCGAGCAGGTTCCCGTAGGCATAGGCGTAGACGTAGCCGGGCGCGAAGTAGAAATGGCCGACGTAGCTCCACCAGGGCTTGTGGTCCTCGGTGAGCTCGACGGAGTCGCCGAACATCGGCTGAAGAACCTCCTGCCAGATCTCTCCGAACTGCTCCGGCGAGAGCTCGCCCTCGGACCGCCGGCGGGTGTGGACGGCGTCCTCGAAACGGTTCATGGAGACCTGCCGGAAGACCGTCGCGAAAGCTCCCTCGACCTGGTCGCAGAGCATCGACAGGCGGATCTGGGGATCTTTCTCCTCAGCCATGATCCGATCGAAGGTCAGCGTCTCGCCGAAGACGCTGGCGGTCTCCGCCAGGGTGAGCGGAGGATGGTAGTCGAAGAGGTTCTGCCTGCTCGCGAGCCGGTCGTGGAGGCCGTGGCCGAGCTCGTGCGCGAGCGTGAGCGCATCGTTGAGGCGGGCCGTGTAGTTCAGCATCACGAAGGGGTGGTAGCGCGGCGTGGCGCCGAGGCAGAAGGCGCCGCCACGCTTGTGCTCGCCCAGCGCGGCGTCGATCCAGGGCTTTTCGAAGAACTCGGCGACCAGCTCACCGGCGCGCCTGGAGAAGCGCTGGTAGGAGCCGAGCACCAGCTCTTTGGCCTCCTCCCAGGGCAGCTCCCGGCTGGCGGCCAACACCGGCGCGTAGCGGTCCCACTCATGGAGCGTGTCGAGGCCCAGCAATCGTTTCTTGACACGGTAGTAGCGGGCGACCATCGGGTAGCGCCCACCGACCGCCTCGACCAGGGCCTGGACCGCCTCGTCGGATGTCTCGTTGGCGAGGTTGCGGGCGCTGAGCCAGGTCGGGTACTTGCGCAGTCGATCGTCGATCGCCTTGTCCTGGAGGACGACGTTGAGGATGTAGGAGCGCGTCCGGATGTCCTCGCGGAGCGCCTCGGTGACCGCCTTGCTGGCCTCCTGGCGAACGGCGCGGTCGTCGTCGCGCAGGCGCGCCAACGCCTGGTCCAGCCCGACCCGCTGGCCGCCCAGCTCGGGCTTGATCGACGCTGACAGCTCCTCGAAGAGGCGGACCCAGGCAGTGGTGGAGACGGGCGAACGGTCGTTGAGCAGCCGCTCCTCGACCTCGCTCAGGTTGTGCGGGCGGTACTTGCGCGCCTCCTCGACGGTGTGCCGGTAGCGGCTCGCCGCGGGGTCGGCGAAGAGGGGCGCGACCTGCTCCTCGGTGAGGTCGGCGAGCTCCAGGTGGAAGAAGACGAGGTGGCGGCCCCGCTCGGCGCCGGCCTCCTCGATGCGGGCCACGAGCCTTCCGTTGGCCGGGCTCGCGGTGTCCTGGGTGTGGAGAAGGGAGGCGTAGATGGAGGGGCGCGCGACCCGGTCCTGGAGATCCTCGAGGCGCTCCATCATGGGCGCGAACTCGGTCGGGCGGAGCGATCCGATCCGGCCCTTGTAGTCGGCCTCGAACGCCTGCGCATCCTCCAGCCCGCTCTGCAGGACCGCCTCGATCTCAGGGTCGGTCGGCGCCGCGTACAGCTCGGTCAGGTCCCAGCGGACGTTCTCCGCGCCGGTGGCCTTGGTGACCTGTGCCATGCCGATTCAGGATAGCCGGGAGCGCATCTCCGCCACCTCTCCGGCGTCCGGCCAGCGGTCGGCGTAGACACCTCGGTTGACGGCCTCGGTCACCGCGACGAGGAGCTCCTCGAGCTCGCCGGCGGCAATCCGCCGCCGGTACTCGTTGGGCGTCTCGGGCGGCGCCCGGCGCCGGCCCAAGCGGCGCTGGAGCCGATCGTAAAGGCGGATCAGCTCCGCCTCCCCGGGGCTTCGCGCCCGCCGGCGGGGCAACCGCCGCCCGCGCAGCCAGAGCAGGCCGACGACGAGCACCGCGAGCAGCGCCGCGAGCCCGGGCAGGAGCGCCAGCGCGCCGAGGCCGGTGAGGGCGGCGGCCGGTGCGCCGAGAGCCAGGTGAGGGATCAGGTGGGCCAGGCCCGAGGCGGCCCAGCGATCCGGGAAGCGGGTTGCGGCGAGCGCCGGGAAGGTCGGGGTCGGGTCGACCGGCACCCAGCCGTGGCCGGGAAAGAAGACCTCGATCCAGGCATGGGCGTCGCTCTCTCGGACGATGGTCTGGTCGAGTGTCGAGTCGTACTGGCCCGGGGCGTAGCCGGTGACCAGCCGGGTCGGTATGCCCCGGCTGCGGAGCATCAGCGCAGCGGCGGTGGCGAACATCTCGCAGTAGCCGTAGCGGGCGTCGAAGAGGAAGTAGTCGACCGGGTCGACGCCGGCCGGCGCGGGTGGTGTCGCGAGCGTGTAGCGGTAGTCGGCCTGGAGATGCCTGGCAAGCGCGATCACCGCGTCATAGCGCTGGGTGCGCGGGTCGAAACCGTCGAGGTAGGTCCGTGCGAGGGCGGCCGCCCGGGGCGAGAGGTTGCCGCGATCGAGGTAGCTTCCGTCGACCGGCGCCGGGATGTCGGTGTTCACGATCCGCAGCGATCCCGGCGTGTAATCGGGGAGGTGGGAGACGACCGAGTAGGTCGTGCCCGCCCGGTGCGGGGCCGGGGCGTAGAAATCGCCGAAGCCGTCCATCCGGATCTGAGCGGCGGGGTAGTAAAGGCTCTCGACCGGCGCGGCCACATAGATCACCCCCGGCATCGAGCGGACGATCCGGACCGTCTGCACGAAGTCGCCCAGCTGCGGGCCTGAAGCGGTGTTGCCGAGGTTGCGGCTGTCGATGTAGGCGTGGAAGGTCCGGAACCGCGGCGAGGCGGCGGCGCTGACGACCCAGGTGCCGTTGCGGTACTGGTCGAAGGTGAGCCCGCGCCAATAGGCCGGCGCCCCGGTCCGGATGTACATCACGATCGCGCCGCCGAGGCGCCCGCGGAAGCGAAGGTCGACGTTGCCGCTTTTTCCGGAGGGGTCGGTCGCGAACTGGACCAGCGGCACGGCCGGCTGCTCGAGCCCGCTGAACTGGACGTTCGCCGGGAGCGAGATGACCAGGGGCCCGCTCGGGGAGATGCTCGGCTGGGGCAGGAGCGCGAAGCCCGCCACGCCCGCCAGGAGGGCGCCGGTGAGCGCGATCCCGACCGGTCGCCAGGGGAGCTGCAGGCGCGGGGCGCCGATCCGCTCCAGGTTGGCCGCGGCCCAGAAGCCTGCCAGGCAGGCCACCCAGAGGACGACGAAGGCGCCGAACTGGTAGTCCCAGGCGAAGACCGCCGCCAGGTAGACGAGGGCCAGGCTCATCCAGAGGCTGGAGTAGAGGTTGCGGCGCGTGGTCAGGTCGAAGCTGGTGACCGCGACCAGGATCATCACCAGGTTGGCCTGGGGGAGGTTGGCGCCGAAGAGGCCGGTCACCGAGTCGAAGAGGAAGTAGCCGACCCCCAGGAACATCATCCCGGCGATCAGCGCCTGGAGGAGCCGAGGCCGCTTCCGGTGCCGCCAGGCGTAGCTGAAACGATGACCGGCGAACGCGATCGCGAAAGCGGCCACCGGCACCACCACGGTCTGCCCGTACCAGGCGATCGCGAGGGCGGCCACGCCGAACCCGAACAGGGCGAAGCGGCGGGCCCAGCGCGAATCCTCGACCGGGGATCGCGGCAGCAGGCGGAAGGTCATTCGGGTAGAGGCCACTGCAAGCCCGCTCGGGTGAAGGGCACGGCCAGCTCGCCCTCCCCGACCAACCACGCCCTCGTCGCGGCGCCGTGCTCCTGGAGCTCTTCGAGGGCCTCCACCGCCGGGCCGTCCGTCCGGTCGGTGAAGGCGATCGCATCCATCACACGGGGCGGCTCACCGTCCTCCTCGGGCAGCTCGGGCCACCGGGC
>DATCOZ010000137.1:0-5630 GCA_036564345.1 Candidatus Dormiibacterota bacterium
GTCCGGGAAGAGCTCGCCAAGCCTGCCGAATCCCTCGCCGCTGTTGATGCCCGAGCCGAAGGCCGTGAACCCGGCGGCCTCTGCCCTCGGCAGCAGGTCGGCGGCCACCGCCACCGCAACCTCGTGGCCACCGTCAGCGAGGGCCCGGCAAGCGGCAGCATCGGCTGGAGATGCCCGTAGCCGGCGCAGCACGTGACGAGGACGCGCATGGCGCTTCAGGCTAGCCCCGCGATCCGTTCCCGCACATCGTCGTCCCGCAGCCGGCTGAGGGTCGACTCGCGGGCGGCGCTCGTCACGGCGGAGCTGCGGCGAGGATCCATCGGATTGTTGCCCATCGCGCCCCGGACCTCCCGGGTCGGCTGGAGGGTCAGCACCGTTGTCCCCGCCCGGCGGACCTTGGCGACCTCGCCGGCGAGCCGCGCACGCACGGCCGCCCGGAGCGGCAGGTCGATACCCATGGCCAGCGCGTCCCGCGTCGCGCCCATCGGGCAGCTGACGATGACGAGGTCGAGGCCGGCGCCCGCGAGAAGGTCGGCGTTGGTCACCGAGTGGGATCCGCCGTCGACGTAGCGCCGGCCGCCGATCACGACCGGCTGGAAGTAGGCGGGGATGGCGCAGGAGGCGGCGACCGCCTCGGCCATCGCCGCCGCCGGCGCTCCCCTCCGGCCAAACGCCACCAGCTTCCCGTCGTCGAGGCGGACCGCGCAGATCCAGGTCGGGCGGTCGGGCCAGCCCGTCCCGTAGACCGCGCGGACGCCGGCGGCGACTGCCTCGGTGGAAACCGTGCCGGCGGGGAGGAGGGCGGCGGCGAGCGTGCCCAGCCGGACTCCCCAGGGCCGGAGCAGGAGCGACGCTGAGGCTGGGCCGTGGCCCAGGTCGGCGTGCTGCGGGCCCGGGGTGGCGAGGCGGGTCCGAGGCCCGCTCCGGCTGACCAGGGCCGCACCGGCGGCCGAGAGCGGGCGGCGGAGCGAGAGGTTGGCGAGGTCGGCAGCGCTGAGCCCTGCCCGCAGCGAGGCCGCGACGATCGACCCGGCCGAGGTGCCGACGATCACCTCGGCCGAGTTGGGGTTCCAACCGGTCAGCTCAGCGATCGCGGCGAGCACGCCGGCGTGGTAGGCATGGCCTACCGAGCCCCCCGCTCCCAGGACGAGGCCGATACGAGACATCCGGCTCCTAGTTTCGTCCGCGGACTCCTAGACTTGTGTCCGCTCCCCAAACGGATGGGGAATGGAGGTGGAGATTTGGACCGAATGAGCCCGCAGGACGCGATGTTCCTGCACATCGAGGACGCCAACAACCCGATGCACATCGGGAACGTCTCGGTGTTCGAGGGGCCTCCGCCAACCTACGGTGACCTGGTCCGGACGGTCGCCGCCAACCTCCCACTGGTGCCCCGCTACCGCCAGCGGGTCCGCTTCGTCCCGTTCGAGCTCGGGCGCCCGGTGTGGGTCGACGACGCCCACTTCCAGATCCTCTACCACATCCGCCATACGGCGATCCCCAAGCCGGGAAGCTCGGAGCAGCTGCGCAACCTGGCGGGCCGGGTGTTCGCCGCCAACCTCGACCGCTCCCGCCCCCTCTGGGAGCTCTGGATGGTCGAGGGCCTCGAGGACGGCCGCTGGGCGCTCATCTCCAAGGTCCATCACTGCATGGTCGACGGGGTCTCGGCGACCGACCTGCTGACGGTCCTCCTCGACCGCGAACCACAGCCGACGCCGACCCGGGCGCCGGCCTGGCATCCGCAGGAGGAGCCGAGCGACCTGCACCTGCTCGCCGACACCCTGGCGGACGCGGTCGTCGACCCGATCGACAGGATCCGCGGGCTTCCGATGCTGGCCCGCGCCAACCTCGCTGCCGGCTTCAGCCTGACCGATCTCCGCAACCTCGCATCGTCCTACCGGACCTGGCTCCAACCCACCGTGGGCGAGCTGAACGGCCCGATCGGGCCGCACCGCCGCTGGAGCTGGGCGAACGGGACGCTCGACCAGGTGAAGGAGATCCGAAGCGCGCTCGGCGGAACCGTCAACGACGTGGTCCTGGCGGCCATCACGCGCGGCTTCCGCGACCTCCTACTGAGCCGCGGCGTGGACATCGAGGGGAAGGTGGTAAGGACCCTCGTCCCGGTCTCGGTCCGGAGCGAGGGCGAGCGGGGCCAGTACAACAACCGCGTCTCCGGGCTGTTCCCGGGCCTGCCGATCGGCATCGAGGATCCGGTCGAGAGGCTCGACAACATCCGCGACCAGATGACCGCCTTCAAGGGCTCCGGCCAGGCGGTCGCCGGCGACGTGCTCACCAAGCTGGGCGGTTTCGCGCCTCCGATGCTGCTTTCGATCAGCGCCCGGCTCGGCACCCGCTGGCAGCAGCAGGTGGTGCAGACGGTGACCACCAACGTTCCCGGCCCGCAGTTCCCGCTCTACGCCGCCGGCCGCCAGCTCGTCTACGCCTATCCGTATGTGCCGATCGCGGGCTCGGTTCGGATCAGCATCGCCATCTTCTCCTACCTGGGCGGCCTGAACTTCGGCGTGACCGGCGACTGGGACACGGTCACCGACATCGACGTCCTGACCACCGGCATCGAGGCGGGGATCGAGGAGCTGCTCGCCATCGCCCGCAAGCCCGCCAAGCACACGGCCCCCGTCCGGCCGGTCCGCTCGGCCACCAACGGCAACGGGAACGGCCGCAAGCGTCCGGCGCGCGCGAGTAGGAGACCGAAAGCGGCGACGCCGAGCTAGTGTCCTGGAACCGAGGTTCGTTGCAAAATCGCCGCCAGCCCGGACCATCCCGGCTTCGCTCGGGCCGGTCTGCGGGGTCCAGTAAGAAAGACCAGTCGAGTTCGGCCGTTCCCAGCGGCCCGGTCTGGGGTTACCTTGTCCTCGCGCCGGCGGCTGGGCTAAGCGCGGTCGGAACCGCGGGAGGGTGGTCATGGCAGAGCATTTCGACTACGTGATCGTCGGTGCCGGCTCGGCCGGCTGCGTCCTGGCCGCGAGGTTGAGCGAGGACCCCTCGGTCCAGGTGGCGGTCCTCGAAGCGGGAGCACCCGATACGGCGATGGAGATCCACATCCCGCCCGCCTTCCCCAAGCTCTACAAGTCGAAGTGGGACTGGGACTTCCAGACCGATCCGGAGCCGCACCTCGACGGCCGGACCGTCTACCTCCCTCGCGGCCGGATGCTGGGCGGGTCCTCGTCGATGAACGCGATGATCTACATCAGGGGCAGCCGCCTCGACTACGACGAGTGGGCGGGCCTGGGGCTCGAGGGCTGGGGCTGGTCCGACGTGCTCCCTTACTTCCTGAAGGCCGAGGACAACGAGCGCGGCGCCTCCGAGCTGCACGGCGCGGGCGGCCCGCTGCGGGTCAGCGACGGCCGCTCCAGGCACCAACTGATGGACGCCTGGATCGCGGCCGCCGAGGAGGCCGGCCTGCCCGGCAACGCCGACTTCAACGGGCCACGCCAGGATGGCGTCGGCTACTACCAGCTGACCCAGCGAAACGGCATGCGCTGCTCGGCCGCGGTCGCCTACCTGCACCCGGCCCTGGAGCGACCCAACCTCCACCTGGTCACCAGCGCCCAGACCACCCGCCTCGTCCTCGAAGGCAGCCGGGTCGTCGGGGTTGAGGTGGACCACCACGACGAGCTGAAGGAGTTCCGCGCCGACCAGGAGGTGATCCTGGCCGCCGGCGCCTATGGCTCGCCGCAGATCCTCCTGCTGTCGGGGATCGGGCCGGCGGCCGAGCTCGCGCTCTACGGCATCCAGGCGATCGCCGACCTGCCGGTCGGTCGCAACCTCCAGGACCACCCGGCCGCCCTTCTCGGCTTGCTGACCGACATCGAGACGCTGATCACAGCGGAGACCCCGGCCAACCTCGAGCTTCTCCAGTCCGAGGGTCGCGGGCACCTCACCTCCAACATCGGTGAGGCCGGCGGCTTCTGGCGCAGCAACGACGGTCTCGCCGCGCCGGACATCCAGTTCCACGCGGCGCCGGTCATGTTCGCCGACGGCGGCCTCCGGCTGCCGACCGACCACGCCGTCTCCTGGGGTCCGTGCCTGCTCAAGCCGAGCAGCCGCGGTGCCCTCTACCTGCGTTCGCTCGTTCCGAGCGCGAAGCCGCACATCCTGCACAACTACTACGACGTCGAGGACGACCGCCAGGCGATGATCCGCGGCGTCCGGATGGCGATGGAGATCGGCGAGCAGCCGGCCCTGAAGAAGGTTCGGCGGGGACAGCCGGCGGTGAGCTGGCCGAGCTCGGACAGCGATGCCGACATCTGGGACCTGATCCAGCGGACGACCCAAACCCTCTACCACCCGGTCGGAACCTGCGCCATGGGTTCGGTCGTCGACCCCGAGCTCCGCGTCTACGGGGTGGACGGGCTCCGCGTCGTCGACGCCTCCGTGATGCCGACGGTGGTGCGGGGGAACACCAATGCGCCCACGATCATGATCGCGGAGAAGGCCGCCGACCTGATCCGCGGCAAGGTCGTCGACCACGCTCTGACGATGGCCTAAAGGAGGGATTCGAAGCAGAAATGGCAGGACTCATCGCGACCGGGGACATCCACCACCTGCGCTTGACGGTCACCGATGTGAAGAAGAGCCGGGAGTTCTACACGGAATTGCTCGGCTTTGAGATCGCGGCCGACTCGCCACCGGAGGGCGACCCCGCGGCCGAAGCCGCCTATCCGGTCCTCTGGGGCGGCTGCGTGATGATCCGGGGAAACCTCTTGCTCGGCCTTCGGCCGGTGGCCCAACCCGGCGACCGCTTCGACGAGAACCGCGTCGGCCTCGACCATCTCAGCTTCAACGTCGCCAGCCGCGCCGAGCTCGAGGCCGCCGTCAAGCTCTTCGACGAGCGCGGCGTTGCACACGGCCCGATCAAGACCCTGGAAGGGTTCGGCATCCTCGTCCTGCCCTTCCGGGACCCGGACAACATCCAGGTGGAGCTGACAGCCCCGCTGGCCTGAAAAAAAGAAGTCGGCAGAGGCGAGCTGCCCCTGCCGACTGTTCCGCTAAGCCGTTGGTGCCAGGGTCTTTCCGGGGGCGGGACGCGACCCGCTCTCCGGTCGGCGCCTGGTCTGGGTGGCCCGATAGGCCTTCCAGGCGGTGTTCACCAAATCACGAATTTCGAGTGCGATCACTAGTACCACGTTGAGTTCACCTCGCTTGGTGGGATGTTGCTGCGACGTTGCTGCGACGTAATCCGCTTGATTGATATAACGAGGCTCAATCGGAAACCTTGCACCGCGAGCGGTTGAACCGTGGTCGGGGAGGTGGAGCGAATGGGATTCGAACCCACGACCTCCTCCGTGCGAGGGAGGCGCTCTCCCAGCTGAGCTATCGCCCCGCCCGCCAGTATAGCCAGCCTCCTCGCGCGGTCCGCAGGGCCCGGCGGGGTAGGCTTCGGGTTCCGGAAATGACTCGGGTGATCGCCGTCCTGGCCTGCCTCGGCTTCGTCGCCTCCGCCTGCCAGCCCGTCGCCACCGGCAAGCCCGCGGCGACGGCGGCCCCCGCCGACCCGCTGGCGGCCGCCGACGCCAAGCTCTTCGCCGGCGACTACGACGGCGCCGAGGCCGCCTACCTGAAGCTCATCGCCGGCCAGAATCCCACCGCCCAGGCCCACTACGTGCTCC
>DATCOZ010000180.1:0-3620 GCA_036564345.1 Candidatus Dormiibacterota bacterium
GCCCCGCTGATCCGCGACGACAAGACGGGCCAGATGGACAACCACATCTACCACTGGGAGGCGGGCGACCAGGCCGCGACCGACGCAGCCTTCGCGAAGGCGGCCAAGGTTGTCGAGCTGTCGACCTTCTATCCCCGCTGCCATCCCGCCCCACTGGAGACCTGTGGCATTGTCGCGGACGTCAACCCGGCGACTGGCAAGGCGACGCTCTACATGACGAGCCAGGCGCCGCACGCGATCCGGACGCTCTTCGCGCTGGTCGCCGGCCTGCCCGAGCAGATGATCCGGGTCGTCTCACCCGACATCGGTGGCGGCTTCGGCAACAAGGTGCCGATCTACCCGGGCTACGTCGTGGCGACGGCCGCCTCGCTGCTGATCGGAAAGCCGGTCAAGTGGGTCGAGGACCGGACCGAGAACCTGATCTCGACCGGCTTCGCCCGTGATTACCACATGACCGGCTCATTGGCGCTCGACGCCGAGGGCCGGATGCTGGGGCTCCGGACCAGCCTCCTGAGCGACAACGGCGCTTTCTTCGCCGACGCTCAGCCTTCCAAGTTCAAGGCCGGGCTCTTCCACATCGTGACCGGTTCCTACGACATCCCCGCGGCGCACATCGTGGCCGACGGTTACTACACCAACAAGGCGCCGGGCGGGGTTGCTTATCGCTGCTCCTTCCGGGTCACCGAGGCCTCTTACCTGATCGAGCGGCTGGTCGACAAGGCGGCGATGGAGATCGCGATGGACCCGGCCGAGTTCCGGATGAAGAACTTCATCCCGGCCGACGCCTTTCCCTACCAGTCGGCGACCGGCTGGCTCTATGACAGCGGCAACTACCAGGGCGCGATGAACCTCGCCCTCAAAGAGCTCTCCTACGCCGACCTGCGCAAGGAGCAGGCGGAGAAGCGAGCCCGGGGCGAGCTGATGGGCATCGGTCTCGCCAGCTTCACCGAGGTCGTCGGCGCGGGCAACGGCAAGCACTACGACATCGCCGGCCTGCGGATGTTCGACTCTGCCGAATTGCGGGTCCACCCGACCGGCAAGGCGATCCTGAAGCTCGGCGTCAAGTCCCAGGGCCAGGGCCACGAGACGGCCTTCGCCCAGATCGTCGCCGAGGAGCTCGGCATCCCCGCTTCGGACGTCCAGGTGGTCGAGGGCGACACCGATAACACCCCCTACGGCCTCGGCACCTACGCGTCCCGCTCGATGCCGGTCGGCGGCGCGGCGACGGCCATTGTTTCGCGCAAGCTCCGCGACAAGGCCCGGTCGATCGCGGCGCACCTCCTCGAGGCGGCCGAGGAGGACCTCGAATGGGAGCGCGGCAAGTTCCACGTGAAGGGCTCGCCGGAGCGCTCCAAGACGATCCAGGACATCGCCTTCGCGGCCTACACCAACCTGCCCGACGGCATGGAGGCGGGGCTCGAGGGCGTCACCTATTACGACCCGCCCAACATGACCTTCCCCTTCGGCACCTACGCGGTCGTCGTCGACATCGACAAGGGCACCGGCCAGGTGAAGGTCCGCGACATGGTTGCGGTGGACGACTGCGGGGTAAGGATCAACCCGATGATCGTCGAGGGCCAGATCCACGGCGGCCTGACCGAGGGCTACGGGATCGCCTTCATGGAGCTGATCACGTTCGACGAAGAGGGCAACTGCATCGGCTCCAACTTCATGGACTACCTGCTGCCGACCTCGATGGAGACGCCCAGCTTCAGGGTCTTCGAGACGGTGACCCCGTCGCCCCACCACCCGCTCGGCGCGAAGGGCGTCGGGGAGTCGCCGACGGTCGGCTCGCCGGCCGCCTACGTCAACGCCGTGATGGACGCTCTCTCTCCCTACGGCATCACCAACATCGATATGCCGGTCACCTCGGACAAGGTCTGGGCGGCGCTCCGCTCCAAGGGAGTGACCGAATAGACGACCTCCTCGCGTTACTCGCCGAGAACGCCGCCGCCGGCACACCCTGCGTGCTGGCGACGGTCGTCCGCTGCGACCCGCCGACCTCCGCCAAGCCGGGCGACAAGGCGGTGATCACGGCGGACGGCCGCCTCCGCGGTTGGATCGGTGGCAGCTGCTCGGAGCCGCTCGTCCGCCGCGAGGCGCTCCGTGCGCTCGCCGAAGGGACGCCGCGACTGGTCAAGATCGTCCCCGCCGAGGCCGCCAAGGCCTCCCGCCGGCGGGGCGAGCTCACGATGGCCACGACCTGCCCCAGCGGGGGCGCGCTCGACATCTTCATCGAGCCCCAGCTACCCAAGCCCCTGCTGCTGGTGTTCGGCGAGAGCCCGGCGGCCGAAGCCCTCGTCAGGCTCGGCCAGCTGACCGGCTTCCGCACCCAGCTGGTGGCCCAGGCCGGCCTGGCCTCCCTCGCCGTCCCCAGCAGCGACGCCTGGGCGGTGGTCGCGACGATGGGGCACTACGACGAGGAGGCGGTCGAGGCCGCCCTCGCCTTCCCAGACCTGAAGGTGGCGCTGGTCGCCAGCCGCCGCCGCTCGGCCGCCGTCCTCGACGCGCTCCGCGCTCGCGGCGTGGCCGAGGACGCCATCAGCCGGGTCCACGCGCCAGCGGGCCGGGTGCGCTCCGCGACCCAGGAGGAGATCGCCCTGCTCGCCCTGGCCGAGGTCGTGGCCGAACGCCGCCGGCAGGGACCCGCCCATCGACCGGTCGCCGCCGAGGATGCGGCCGCCATCTTCGCCACCGACCCGGTCTGCGGGATGGCGGTCGAGATCAAGGCCGGCGCCCTGACCGCCGAGCGGGACGGCGTCACCCACTACTTCTGCGGTCCCGGCTGCCGGACCGCGTTCCTGGCCCCTGCCCAGGCTTGAGCTCCGCCGGACTGGTCCTTGCCGCCGGCTCCTCCCGCCGGATGGGCCGTCCCAAACAACTCCTACCGCTCGACGGCAGGCCGCTCCTGGAGCGGGTCGTCGCCGCAGCCAACGCCTCCTCGCTGGACGAGGTCGTGGTCGTCCTCGGCGGGTCGGCGGAGGAGATCCGGGAAAGCGTCGATCTCGGCCGCGCCCGCGTTGTCTACAACCCGGCCCACCTCGAGGGCCTGGGCTCGTCGATCCGCGCCGGCCTCGCCTCGCTGGACGGCCGGGTCGACCGGGCGATGGTCATCCTCGGCGACCAGCCGGCAGTCAGCGCCGAGCTGTTCGACCGCCTGCTCGAGCTGCAGGCGAGCTCCGGCCTGCCGTCGGCCGCGCTGCGCTTCGGCGACCTCCTCCATCCGCCGGTGGTGCTCGACCGCTCGCTCTTCGGCGATCTCGCCGCGCTGGAGGGCGACGTCGGTTGCCGGGCGGTGATCCGGGGCCGGCCGGAGCTCGTGGCGGCGCTGCCCGCGGAGACCGACGGCGACCACCCGATCGACGTCGACACTGTGGAGGACTACGAGCGCCTGGTTGCCGGGTTCAAACCTCCGCCAGAAGGTGGAGCTGCTCGATAGCTGCGACCGTCGGGAAGAGCACCAGCTCGTCGCAGCCCGCCTCCGCGTAGCCGGCGGCGAGCTCGGTGATCGCGTCGGAGCTGGTCAGGATCCCATCCGCGATCCGCTCCGCGAAGGGCCCCACGAACTGGTAATAGCGGCGGAGGAACTCGCGTCCTTCGGCTTCTCCGCCGCCCAGCGC
>DATCOZ010000187.1:0-12798 GCA_036564345.1 Candidatus Dormiibacterota bacterium
GACAGGATTAAGAGTCCCCTGCTCTGCCAATTGAGCTACGCGGGCGTGGCGACCTCCGATTCTAACCTTCGACCGTTAACCGGGGTCGTTGGCGGGAGGCGGCCTCGCCACTAGCCTGCCTGGCATGCGGGCGCGCATTCCGGCTGGGATCGATCTCGAGGACAGGCTGCTCTACGGGCTTTCGCCGGCCCGGCTGGGTTACGTCGTCGCGCTTGCCGTGCTGGCGTCCTGGTCCTGGCGGCAGCCGGTCTGGTGGCCGTTGCGGATCGTCGCGGCGATCGCGATTCTTGGCGCCGCCGCGGCTGTCGGTTGGATGCGCCACGAGGGGCGGCACCTCGACGCCTGGGCGGAGGATCTCGTGCGGCATCTGCTCACCCGCTACCGCGTCGTCATCGCGTGGGAGAAGGCTCCCTGGCTTATCAGGCGCGTGATCGCCCACATCATCAGAAGGCGGCAAGCATGAAGCTCGTCCAGCTGAGGAGCAAGCCGGCAAGGCAGCGGCTCACCGAGGCTCCTTCGGTCATTGTGCTCGGCACGGAGGGTATCGGCTACATCGGTGCCGTCAGCGATGACCAGGCACGCTGGAGCACCGGTTTCCGGCGGCTGCTCGATGCGCTCGGTGGTCCGCTCCAGGTCGTGCTCCGCTTCCGCCGCGAAGAGCGGGACGGGGTCGCAGCCCAGCGCCGCGAGGTGTTGCTGGCGATCGAACCCGACTCGATCGCCGGCCTCCGTGCCGCTCTGGCCGGTCTTGGACTCAGCATTGCCGACGCAGCGCCTCCGAGTGTGTCCCACACCTTCGGCGACGAGCTGCCGCGGACCTTCCGCGATCGGTTTGGCTGGCATCGCACCTGGTACGTCGACCACTTCCCGGGCGGCGAGCTGGAGCCGGGCTGGCTGCTGCGCCTCGTTCCCTCCGGTCTCGAGATCGACATCTGCTGGCATGCTGAGCCGGTCGGCAGCGGCTGGGCGGCGGAGTACCTGCAGCGGCAGCTCGCCCACCTCCGCGCATCTCAGCTGGACGGTGAGCGGAGGGGGATCCCGGACGTGCGCATCGGCGCCGCGCTCCCCGCCGCTACCGACCTGCAGCGCAAGCTCTCCTCCGGACAGGAGCGGGCCTTCCGGCTTGGTGTTTACCTCACGCTGTCGGCCACCAGCGGCGAAGCGTTGGAAGCGGGCGCCGAACGGGTGGTCGAGGCCGCGCGCTCGGCCCTCTGCAGCCTCCGCGAGGCCACCTTTCGTCAGTTCGACGGCCGGCTCGCCACCCTTCCGCACGGGATCGACCGGCTTCGCCGTCGCCACTTCGTGGACACCTCGGCGCTTGTGACGCTCTTGCCCTGGCTCGACGTCGAGGTCGTCGACGCCGGCGGGCTGAGGCTTGGCCGCAGCCGTGCCACGTCGATGCCGGTGGTCGTCGACCCTTTCGCCGACCTCCACCACGAGAACGCGAACATCGCCGTCTTCGGCCACTCAGGCGCCGGCAAGACGTACCTGCTCAAGACTCTCGCTCTGGCTGCAACGCGGGCCGGCTGCCAGGTTTTCGTTATCGACCCCGAGCACGAGTACGGGCCGGTGGCCGAGCAGGTCGGTGGCGCCGACGTTCAGCTTGGGTTGGGCAGCGGGCGAGCGATCAATGTCATGGACCTGCGCGGGCTCGCGCGAGAGGAGGCCGAACTGGGACCAGCCGTCGCTGACACGGTCGACCTCGTCGAAGCGATCTGCGGGGGAGTGGACGAAGCCGAGAAGGCGGCGCTCGAGGTCGCGATCCGGGCCGCGTACCAGGACGAGTCGACGCCCCTGCTTGCCCACGTCGCGGACAGGTTGCCGCCGTCGGCCAGGGCTGCGCGCATTCTCGCCCGCTGGGTCCGCGGCAGCCTGGGTGCGATGTTCAGCGCCCCGACCAACGTCGACCTTGACCTCCCCTTCGTCGTGTTCGGCATGCGGGAGCTCCGGGAGGAGATGGTCGGGCCGGTCCACTTTCTGCTCGCCGAGGCGCTCTGGCGCAGGTTTCGCGACCGCAGCCGGCGAAGGCTGCTCATCGTCGACGAGCTGGGGCTGCTCTTCGAAGACCCGGTGATGCGGCGGTTCGTGGTCCGGCTGGCACGGCGGATCCGCAAGTACGAGGGATCGCTCGTCTTCGCCACCCAGAACGCCGGCGACCTGCTGGGCAGCGAGGCCGGGCTGGTGGTCGCCACCAACCCGGCTCTCCGCTTCTTCGGGGCACAGCGTCCGGGAGAGGCGCAGAAGCTGCAGCGCGCGTTCCAGCTCAGCGACTCCCAGCGGCAGGGTTTGGAGGGGGCGCACCGAGGCGAGTTCCTGCTGGCGGCCGGGCACCGCCGGCTCGAGATCAAGGTATCCGCCGAACAGTGGCAGGAGGAGATCATGAACGCCTCCGCATAGCCCGATCCGAAGTGGGGATGACGGGGTAGGCTAAGCGCGTGGCGCGGGTCATCCATCACCGCCTCTACGGCATCCAGGCGGAGCGTCTCGAGCGCCTGACCGACCAGGTCGAAGGCCTGGCGAGCGTCCGCGACTGGCGCAGCGAGCCGGTCTGGATGGCAACCCCGCTGACCCGCGACCTGTTCCGATCCGAGTACTTCCGGCACCTGGTGGCCGCCGAAGGCGAGGAGATCACGGCCGGGGGCTTCCTGAAGATGCAGGGTGACGAGACGGACGCGCTTGTCCTCCTCTTCTTCCTGCGCGACCTGAGCGCGGAGTACGGGGTCAGGGCAGTCTGGCGGGATGAGGAGAACCCTCTCCTCAAGCTCCGCTTTCTCGAGTTCCGGCATGGATTCCTGCCGACCGGCCAGACCCTCGAGGATCACTTCGCCAAGCGCCCCATCATCAAGAAGGTCGCGGGCCAGGCGATCCATTTCTATCCCCCCGGCTACCGGGTCCACTCGCGGGGTACTGCAAGCGATCGCTGGGGCTATTCGCTGCAGGGTCTCAGGGCATATGCGCCCAGCCTGCTCGAGGCCGAGCAGGAAGCCTTGAAGATCCTGCGAGGACTGCGCCATCTCGGCTGAGCTGCCGGCGGAACGGCGCGGCGAGCTCGCTGCCGCCGACGGTACGAGGCTGCTCTGGCGGGCGTGGTCGCCCCCCGATCCGAAGCTCGCGCTGGCGGTGATCCACGGCCACGGCGAGCATGGCGGACGATATGCCGGGCTGGCAGCCGCGATGGCAGCGCACGGCATCGCGACCTACGCATTGGACGTCCGTGGTCACGGGACCAGCGGCGGGCCGCGCGGCCACGTCATGAGTTGGGACGTGCTCGTCGGCGACGCCGCTGCCTTCCACTCGAAGGTGGGCTCCGAGTCAGGTGTCGAGGCGGTGCCGCTCGGTCACTCGGTGGGCGGTTCGATCGTCCTGAGCGCGGTCGTGCGCGGCCGGCTGGCGCTGCGCCGGTTCGTGGTGTCGAGCCCTGCCCTGCGGGTCAAGGCGGCCGTGCCGGGCTGGAAGGTGATTCTGGGCAAGGTGGCCTCCCGGCTGGTCCCGACGCTCGCCCTCGCCACCGAGCTGAACCCCAACCACATCTCGAGGGATCCCGTGGTCGTCTCCGAATACATCTCCGATCCGCTGGTCCACAGCAAGATGTCGGCGCGCTTCTACACCGAGTGGCAGGCGGCCAACGACGAGATCCTCGCCCGGGCGGGAGAGATCAGGGTGCCCTTCCTGGCGACGCACGGCAGCGGCGACCAGATCATCGACTCCGCCGCGACCGAGGAGCTGGACCGGGGGGCGACGGTCCCCGGCCACAAGCTGATCATCTACCCCGGCTTCTACCACGAGCCCTACAACGACACAGGCAAGGAGCAGGTTTTCGCGGATCTAGCGGCGTGGCTGACGCCCTGAACCAGGGCTGAGCTGAGGCGGTGCGGGTGGTTCTCCAGCGCGTGACGCGCGCTGCGGTCAGCTGGGGATCGGAGCGCAGGCAGATCGGTCTCGGCCTGGCCATCCTCATCGGTGTCGGGCCGGCCGACGGCGAGGCCACCGCGGGCCGCCTGGCCGAGAAGGTCGCCCAGCTTCGGATCTTCGAGGACGAGGAGGGAAAGACGAACAGGTCCCTCCAGGACGTCGGAGGCGAGGCCCTCGTAGTTTCGCAGTTCACCCTTTATGCGGATCTAAGCCGGGGCCGGCGGCCGGGCTTCACGAGCGCCGCGGCGCCAAGCCTGGCCGAGGGCGTCTATGAATTCTTCGCGGCTGCCCTGGCCGCCCATGGCATCCCCGTCAGGACTGGCAGCTTCGGCGCCGAGATGGACCTCGAGCTTGTCAACCACGGGCCGTTCACGATCCTCATCGACACCGATAACCTTTCTGGGTGAGCGCCGACCTCGACTTCGCCCGAAGCCACCTTGACGAGATCCGGGAGGCCGCCGAGCGCATCGGGCCTCATATCCGCCGCACACCGGCGCTGACCGTCGACCTGGATCCGAGACTGGTCCTCAAGCCGGAGTGCTTCCAGGTGACCGGCTCCTTTAAGGCGCGGGGCGCCTTCAACGCCGTATTGAAGCTGGCCTCAGACGCGCCGGGCGTGGTAACGGCAAGCTCCGGCAACCATGCCCAGGCGGTCGCGCTCGCCGCGAAGGCGGCAGGCATGCCCGCATTGATCCTCATCCCCGAAGGAGCGAACCCGGCCAAGGTCGCGGCAACCCGGGCTCTCGGCGCCCAGGTTGTCAGCGATGGCATCACCTTCGCCAACCGCGATGAGAAGCTGGTCGAGGCGAAGGAGCGGTCTGGGTACGTCCTCGTCCATCCGTATGACGACTGGGACGTCATCCACGGCCAGGGAACCGGCGCTCTGGAGCTGCTGGCGGACGCGCCGGACCTGGCAGCAGTCGCAGTCCCGGTCGGTGGCGGGGGCCAGATCAGCGGCTGGGCCCTGGCGGTCAAGGCGACCAATCCCGCCATCCAGGTGATCGGCGTCGAGCCGGCGGCGGCCGACGACGCATTCCGCTCCTTCCGCACCCGCACGCTGCAGCGCCTGGCCGGCCCGGCGAACACGATCGCCGACGGGGTGAAGACGATAAGCCTCGGAGCGAAGAACTTCGAGGTCCTGGTGGAGAGGGGGCTGATGGACGACATCGTGACGGTGACCGAGCCGGAGATCGAAGCGGCTCTGGTCACGGCGTGGTTGAGGTGCAAGATCGCGCTCGAGGCAACCGGCGCGCTGACCCTTGCTGCCTTCCTCGCCGGAAAGCTGCCGGCCGCCGGCCGGATCGGGCTCGTGCTCAGCGGCGGGAACGCAGACGCCGCGCTGGTGGCTAGGCTATTGCAGTGATCCCGGTCAAGGACATCATGAACACGAAGGTGATCACCTTCGACCAGGACCTCGACGTCGGCGAGGTCGCCGACCGGCTGTCCCGGTCGCACATCACCGGTGCTCCGGTGACCGACCCCCAGGGCCACGTCGTCGGCATCGTGAGCGAGGTCGACGTCTTCACCAAGAAGGGCAAGAAGGTCGCCGACATCATGAGCCGCCACGTCATCTCGATCGGCGAGGACACCGGTATCGAAGAGGCCGCGCGGCTGCTCGCGGACCAGCGGATCCGGCGGCTGCCGGTGATGGCGCACGGCCGCATGGTGGGGTTGATCAGCCGCTCCGACATCCTCGAGTTCTTCGCCCACAGCCACTGGACCTGCCAGGCCTGCGGGCAGGGCTATCGCGGTCTCGAGGCTCCCGAATCCTGCGACTTCTGCTCCGGCCACGACTTCCGGCTGGACCGCGGCACCCTCGCCCCGGGCACCTAGCTCAACCGAGCGCGGGAAAATGCCGGCGCCGATCCTGAGCCGCAAGGCGGAGAGCTTCACCGAGAGCGTCATCCGCGAGATGACGCGTCTCAACCTCGCCCTCAACGGCCCCGAGAAGGCGGTCAACTTCGCCCAGGGCTTCCCCGATTTCCCCGCCAGCTCCGAGATCATCGAAGCCGCCAAGCTGGCCCTCGACGAGGGCTACAACCAGTACGCCACCACCTGGGGAGCGCCCCAGCTGCGCAAGGCGATCGCGGCCAAGCAGTCGCGCTGGTGGGGCAGGCCGGTCGACGCCGACGGTGAGGTGACGGTGTCCTGCGGCGCGACCGAGGCGATGATCGCCGCCATGCTCGCTGCGGTCGATCCCGGTGATGAGGTGGTCGTCTTCGAGCCCTTCTACGAGAACTACGGCCCCGACTGCATCCTCAGCGGGGCCGTACCGCGCTTCGTCACCCTCCGAGCACCGGATTGGTCCTTCGACGAGGGTGAGCTGCGAGCCGCGTTCGGGCCCCGCACCCGGGCGATCGTCGTCAACACGCCGCACAACCCGACCGGCAAGGTCTTCTCGCGCGAAGAGCTCACGTTGATCGCGGGACTCTGCCAGGAGCACGGGGCTATCGCAATCACCGATGAGATCTACGAGCACCTCGTCTATCGCGGTGAGCACATCTCGATGGGGACCCTTCCCGGGATGGAGGACCGCACCATAACGATCAGCGGCGCCTCCAAGACGTACAGCGTCACCGGCTGGCGGGTCGGCTGGCTGATCGCGCCGCCGAATCTCTCGGCAGGCATCCGCAAGGTCCACGACTTCCTGACCGTCGGCGCCGCCCATCCGCTGCAGGTCGCCGTGGCGACCGCCCTCGGCTTCCCCGACTCCTTCTACGACTCGCTCCTGGAGGAGTACCGCGAGCGGCGCGACGCGATCACGGCCGGCTTGTCCGAGATCGGCTTCGACGTCCGCGCCCCGGACGGCGCCTACTACGTGATGGCAGGGATCGGAGGTTTCGGCTTCGACGACGACATCGCCTTCGCGCGCCACCTCATCGAGACGGTGGCGGTTGCCACGGTGCCCGCCTCCAGCTTCTTTCATGACCCAGCACTCGGCCGAAGCCAGGTGCGATTCAGCTTCCCGAAGCGGATGGAGACGCTGAACCGCGGCCTGGATGCGCTCCGAGCGCTTCAAGTCAGCACCCCTTAACCGCCCTTCTTCCAATCCTGAGCGCGGCCGCCTAGCCTGCCCGGCGTGAAGGCACGCCTGCGGCAGCCGATGTTCTGGATCGTCCTCTGCGAGGTCCTCGTGATGTTCGCCCTCTTCGCGGTGTCCTGGCGCGTCTACCAGGCACACCGCCCGGTGCCGAGCGCTGGCGCGGCATCCCCCACCGCGCTTGCGCCCGCCGCCGGCTCTCCCCTTCCGAGCGAGTCCTCGCCCTCGCTCCGGCCGAACCCGACCGCAGCGCCCAGCTCGAGGCCACCCCAGGCCTTCCCCGTCGATCTCGGCCAGCTGAACCGGGACCAGGCCGAGCTCGAGCGCGCCGAGGACGCCCTGCTCACCAGCCTCGTTCGCGCGGCCGGCGGCTACCTGGAGACCGTCGTCCTCCCCGCGGTCGCGCGGGCCGAGAGGGTCAGCAGCGCGACCAGCCCGGCGGCCACGCAGAGTCCGGCCGCGATCAGGAATATGCCGTGATACTCCGCCACCAGGGCGGAGGTCACCCGGGCGTCGAACGCCGCCTTCTGCACCGCGAAGTCGGGCGAGCCGGGGATCAGGCGCAGGGGCGGTCCCTGGTTGAAGAGCTCGTAGAAGCGGTGCAGTCCATAAGCCGAGAGGGCGCTCAGGCCCACCAGCATGCCAAGTGTGCGGACGAGCACCACCAGGCTGGCGGCGAGCCCGTGGCGCTCGGCGCGGGAGACGTCCAGAACGGCCGCGGCGAGCGGCGCGATCACGATCCCGAAGCCGAGGCCGGTGAGGACGAGGACTAGGTCGGCCTCGGCGAACGGGCCGAGGTGGCGGCCCAGCTCGGTCGCCTCCCAGCGGGAGAGCAGGAGGTAGCCGGCGGCGGCCATGGCCAGTCCCAGCACGGCCGTCCACCGCCCACCGAGGCGCGCCGCCAACAAGCCGCCCGCCGCGGCGCCGACCGGAACCGCGATCATGAAGCGCGCCAGCAGGAGGGCCGAACCCAGCTGGTCCAGGTTGAACACGCCCCGGCCCATGATCGGGATGTCGACGAGGGCCACCATCAGCCCCCCGCCGACGAGCAGGTTGGCGAATGATGAGCCGAGGAACTGGCGGCTGCGGAGCAGCTCGCGAGGGATCACCGGGCTCAGCACCGCAACCTGGCGGTAGCCCCAGGCGGCAAGAGCCAGAAGGGCTCCGATGCCGGCGGGAACGAAATAACGGCCGACCGGGTCGTTTCGCGGGTCATCCGGGTAGAGGGCGACGACCAGCAGGGCGAGGCCGGCCCCGAGCAGGACGGCGCCCAGCCAGTCCGCCGGGGCCGGGCTGGCCTCCACTTGGCGCCGGGAAGCGGCGCCGATCCCCGTCCGCCGGCTGGCGAGCAGGAAGCCTGCCGCGCAGAGGGCGGCGAGCGGAAGGTTGAGCCAGAACACCACCCGCCAGCCGGCGAGATTGGCAGCCGCGGCCGCGATGCCCGCGCCGTAGAGCGGCCCGAGGACGCTGCCTGTCTCCTGGACCGCCGCCACGGCACCGATCGCAGCCGTCCGCCGCCCAGCCGGAAACAGGTCGGCCGCCAGGGCGAGCGCAACCGGGACTGTCGCCCCGCCGCCGAGGCCCTGGAGCACCCGGCCCGCGACCAGCAAGGGCAGGCCGATCAGGCCGTAGGGAGGCTCGCCGGTGTAGCCGGCGGTGGCGGTCAGGACCGATCCCGCCGCGAATGCCGCCAGGGCGCCGAGGAAGACCGCCACCCTGCCGTGCACGTCGGACGCCAGGCCCAGCAGCGGCAGCACCACGATGTAGCCGGCCAGGAAGCCGGAGACGATGGGCGTCGCCTGCTCGATCCGGTCGACCGACAGGTCGAGGTCGTAGAGCATCGCCGGCAGCAGGGTGACGACGACGTATGCGTCGAGGGCTGCGAGGAGAAGGCCCGCCGCCGCCGACCCGAGGAGCAGAGGCCTGCCCCAACGTGAGGGGATGGCCACGCGCAGCCTAGACCGGCTTGGCGATGCTGACGTCCGCGTTGAAGTCGTGGAGGCGGACCTCGAGCGTGGTCGCCTTGTCGGCGGTGAACAGCTTGCCCTTCAGCAGCGCCTTGCGAAGCAGGTGATCGCCCTTGGCGATCCAGAGGACGGCGTCGATGTCTCCGGTCGGGCTCAAAGGCTGCACGGCCTGAGAGACCTGGTCGGCCGTGTAGGTCGCCTCAACCTTCCACGAATCCACCCCGTCCACCGTCTCCGACCCCAGCAGATGGGGGTTGCGGCCCTTCGCGAGCACGCCCGGGAGACCGTTGGTGGGGTCGAGGATGCGCCCCATCGAAGGCACCGCCGCGGCCTGGGGACCGGTCACCTCCTGGACGCCGAGGAAGGGGACCGTGATCCAGGTCTGGGTTCCCACCGTGGTCACGCCGATCTCGATGAGCGAGTCCGAAGACTGCTTCGCCTTGATCGTCACCTGGCTGTCGGAAGGCAGCTTCACCTTGCCCGATGCAGATACGACGGTGAAGCCGAAAAAGCTCGCGCCCGCCCCGAACTTCAGCTCGACCGAGGCGCTCTTGACCTGGCCGAGCGCCGGCCCGGCATCCCGCAGCACCTTGGCCGGGTCGGCCGTGGGCCCGCCCCCGAAAGAGCAGGCGAGGGCGACGATCGGGAGAAGGGAGAGGCCGATGACGGCCGCCGCCCGGCGCATGCGCACCATCGTTAGTCTAAGCACCACGGCGGCCCGGTCCTGTGACAGGCGCCGCCGGGATCGTCAGTGCGACGCGTCGCCGAGCGCCGAGCGCATGAGCTCGGAGAGGGTCGGGTAGGCGTGCATCTCGGCGGCCACCGCGCCGACCGGGACCCTGCCGGCCATCATCGCCACCGCCTCATGGATCATGTCGGCCGCCGTCTCGCAGACGATGCTGCAGCCGAGCAGCTCTCCGTCAGCGGCCGCGACGACCTTCACCTGGCCGATCGTCTGGCCGTCGATCTGCGCCTTCTCGGCGTCCTTCACAAGGGCGATCCCGATCCGGATCTCGCGCCCGGAGGCACGCGCCTGCTCCTCGGTGAGGCCGAGCGAGGCGACCTCGGGGCCGGTGAAGGTGACCCGCGGGACGATCCGCGCCTCGTAGACCTCGGTCCCGCCGCCGGCGAGTGCGTTGCGGGCCGCGATCGGTCCCATCGTCGAGGCGGTGTGGGTGAACAGAAGGCCGCCCGTAACGTCGCCGGCCGCGTACGCCCAGGGGCGGCTCGTTCTCAGGTGGCGGTCGACTTTGATGCCCTTCTGGTCCCATTCGATCCCGGCGGCGTCGAGGCCATGCCAGGAGCCGTCGAGGCAGCGACCGACCGCCACCAGGATCGAATCCACCGAGAGGGAGGGTCCGGTCTCGAATTCGAGCGTCCGCTCGGGGCCGGAGCTGCCGACGCAGGTGACCTTTGACCCGACCCGGACCTCGATGCCCTCGGCTTCGAACGCCTCCAGGAGGGCCGCGCCTGCTTCCGGCTCCTCGGGCGGCAGAAGGCGGCCGGCCGCCTCGACGACGGTGACCTGGACACCGAAGCGGGCAAAGATCTGGGCGAACTCGCACCCGATCGGCCCGCCACCGAGCACGGCCATCCGGCGAGGAAGCTCGCGCAGCTCGAGGGCCGACTCGTTGTCCAGGTAGCCGGCCTCGGCGAGGCCCGGGATCGGCGGGATGAAGGGTTCGAGACCGGTGGCGAGCACGACGGCCCCCGCCTCCACCCCCCGGCCTCCGATGTCCAGCCGGCGCTCGCCGACGAACCTCGCCTGGGCGGGATATTCGACGTCGACGCCCGCTTCAGTGAAGGGCGTCACGCCCTTCAGCAGCATGTTGTCGCGGATCCGATAGGCTCGGCCGACCACCTCGCCCCACTCGAAACGGGGCTCAACGCCGAGCAGGCCGAACTCGCCCGCCGTGCGCATCGCCCGGGCGACCCGGGCGGCTTTGACGAGTGCCTTCGTCGGGACGCAGCCATGATTGGTGCACGTCCCACCGAAATGGTGGGCTTCCACCAGCAGGATCGAGGTCCGCCCGCCATCGGCCACGCTCATCGCGGCCTCCGATCCCGCCGCGCCTCCGCCGACGATGACAAGGTCGTACGCCGGCCGCACCGGGACGGTTTCTCTTAGCCGACCGCCTCCGGCTGGGGCTCCACGTGCTGCTCCTCGTGCCCGTTCTCGGCGTGGTTCTCGCCCTCGGGGTTGCCGCCCTTGCCACCACCGACAGAGGGACCCATCTGGACGTTGCCGTTCAGCGTCGCCCCGTCCTCGACGGTGAGCTTGCTGACTCGCACGTCGCCGTGCAGGCTGCCGGAGCCGCTCAGGGAAAGCCGGCCGCGGGCGTTGACGTTGCCGTGGATGGTGCCCTGGACTGAGACGTTGTTGCCTTCGACCGTTGCCTTCACGGTAGAGCCGTTCTCGACCGCGACGTCGCCCGTCGCGCGTACCTCGCCTTCGATCTTCCCGGCGACGGTCAGATCACCGTCGAAGGTCAGCGAGCCGATCAGCTTGTCCCGGGGGCCGAGCGTGATCGAATTGTGACTGTTGTCGCCACGTGCCATGTATGTGCTCCTTTGAATGCGAGGGGGGCAGGGCCATTCTAACCTCGCCCTAAGCTAACGTCGGCCATGGAGCTGACTGGCGCTGACGAGCTCATCGAACACCTCGTCGAGTTCTACGACCGGGTGGCTCCCCAGTACGACGCCTGGGCTGGCGGCCTTCACGGCAGGGTAGCGGCCAAGCTGGTCGATGTGGCGTCGCCACGGCGAGGTGACTCCGTTTTGGACGTGGGTTGTGGGACCGGCCAGGTCACCCACCGGCTGGCGGCCGGCGTCGGGCCCCAGGGCAGCGTCGTCGGGATCGACCTCAGCGCCCGGATGCTCGACCTCGCCCGGCCTGGCGCCCATCCCAACACGACCCTGCTGGCGATGGCGGCTGAGCACATGGTCTTTCGCGATCGCAGCTTCGACCTGATCACCTACGGTCAGTCGCTGCCCTACCTGGCCGATCCGGAGACCAGCCTCGAAGAGGCGGCCCGGCTGCTCAGGCCAGGGGGCCGGGTGGCACTCTCCCTCCACCGCCGAAGCCTTCAGACGGAGGCGCAGGACCTCTTCTACAAGGTGCTCGGCGACCTGGCGATCCGCCACCACATGCGGATTCCCGAGCACTCCCCCGAGCGATCGGTCTACGGCGAGCCGGAAAACCTGCCCCGCCTGCTCGACGAGGTCGGCTTCGAGAAGGCGCGGATCACCGAGATGGTCACCGGCGGGCGCGTCCACGGCCCACGCGAGTGGACCCAGCTGATGGCCGGTTCCGGCCCGCTGCCGAACACGCTGCTGTCCGTTCTCGGACCGCGGCTGAGGTCGGAGTTCGAGGCGATCCTGGCCGAGGGGATGGATGAGCTCGGCGACGAGGCCTTCCGCTACCACTTCGCCTTCATCTTCGCGGTCGGCGTGGTGGCCGCCCGAGAGCCTTAACAGCCGGGGTTTCGGATCCGGCCCCGGTCGCGCAGGCTTCGCCTTCGAAATTCGAAATCGGAGGTGTTGGAAAAGATGCTTCTCGCGACCAACGTCCAGCCGGTGCTGGACATCATCAACAACTGGATCTTCGTGGCGCGGGCGCTCGTCGGGTCGGTCGGGGCCCTGGCCTTCGTTCTGGCCTTCCTCTGGAAGATGACGGCGGTCGAGCCGAAGACGGTGCTCCAGGCCAAGCAGTGGATCCAGCGGATCGTCGTCGGGACCATCGGGGTCGAGATGGCGTCGACCCTGGTCGACGTCCTCAAGGGCTCCCTCCCGGGCTAGTCGGCGGTGGGCACCCCCCTTCTTCCGTCGATGGACCCGGTGAAGTGGCTCTGGGACCTGGTGGCAGCGGCCGTCGAGGGC
>DATCOZ010000263.1:0-11164 GCA_036564345.1 Candidatus Dormiibacterota bacterium
ACGTGTGCGTCCTCTACCTGGAGTCGTTCGGCAACCCTCGCAAGTTCGCCCGCGTGGCGCGGCGCGTCAGCCGCCGGAAGCCGATCGTGGCTGTCAAGAGCGGCCGTTCGGTAGCCGGCGCGCGGGCCACCTCCTCCCACACCGGCGCCCTTCTGGCAGCCTCCGACGTGACGGTGGACGCCCTCTTCCGGCAGGCCGGAGTCACCCGGACCGACACGCTCGCCGAGCTCTTCGACGCCGTCCGGCTGCTCGCCAACCAGCCCCTGCCGAAGGGGAACCGGGTGGCGATCGTGACCAACGCCGGCGGGCCCGGGATCATGTGCGCCGACGCCTGCGAGGCGGGCGGGCTGCAGGTCGTCGAGCTCTCGGCTGAGCTTCGAGAACGCCTTCGCCTTCTGCTTCCGGACGAAGCCTCGACGGCGAACCCGGTCGACATGATCGCCTCGGCGACGCCCGCCCAGTACCGGGCAGTGGTGGAGGCAGTCGGGTCGTCGGAGGAAGCCGATGCCCTGATCGTCATCTTCATCCCACCGCTGGCGGTCGCCAGCGGCGAGGTGGTCGCGGCGATCCAGGAGGCGAGGGTGCCCTCCACCATGACGCTGCTGAGCGTCTTCATGTCCGCCGAGCGGGTGCGGGACCTGGGTACCATCCCTGCCTACGCGTTTCCCGAGGACGCCGCGCGCGCTCTCGGCCATGCCGCCCGCTACTCCGCGTGGCGCAGCACCCCGGAGGGCCGGCTGCCGGAGCTGGCCGGGATCAAGGCCGAGGAGGCCAAATTGATCCTGGCGCGGTCGCTGGCCGCGGGTGCCGGCTGGATGGAGCAGGCCGCGGTGCTGCGGCTGCTCGATTGCTACGGGTTGTCGCCTGTGGCCTCCGAGCTGGCTGAGACACCCGCCGGCGCGGCGCGCGCCGCCCGGCACATGAACGGTTCGGTTGCCCTCAAGGCGGTGGCGCCCGGGCTGCTCCACAAGACCGAGGCGGGGGCGGTCCGCCTCCGGCTGAGCGGTCGCAAGGCCGTGCTGGAGGCGGCGAAGGAGATGGCCGGCGCGCTCGCCGGAGCCGGGCAGCCGGCGATCCGCTTCCTCGTCCAGCAGATGGCTCCAAGCGGGGTCGAAATGCTGGTCGGCGTCGTCAACGACCCGAGCTTCGGACCCGTCCTGGCGTGTGGCGCCGGCGGGACCGCAACCGAGCTGCTGAAGGATGTCGCGGTCCGGATCACGCCCCTCACCGTGGAGGACGCGCGGGCGATGCCGCGAGCGCTGGCCACCTTCCCACTACTCGACGGCTGCCGCGGCGCTCCGAAGCTGGACGTCGCCGCTCTTGAACAGCTGCTGCTACGCGTGAGCCAGCTTGTCGAGGGAAACCCCGAGATCGCCGAGATGGACCTCAACCCGGTCATCGTCCACGCCGACGGTGTTGCCGTGGTAGACGCCCGGGTGCGGCTTCAAGAGGCGCTGCCGGAGGCGCTGCCCGGCACCCGCTAGACGTCCTAGCCGTGGGGGGCCCAGGCGACCAGGGGGTAGCTGGCACGGCTGTCGTCATAGCGGTAAGCGAGGTGCTCGACCACCCCCACCACGCCGTCGAGGCCGCCGATCATGTTGCAGAGCACCGGGATGTCGCTCTTCCTGTCGACCTCGCCGGATATCTCCACGACGCCGTTTCCGACGCGCACCTCGATGGCGTTCGGATCCATCCACAGCGTCTTTACGATCAAGCCCTCGACGACGTCCTCACGGATCTGAGAATCCGGACGGAGGAAGACCCTGAGCAGGTCGCCACGCGTCACGATCCCGATGACCCGCCCGTCCCTGTCGACGACCGGGAGCCGCTTCACCTTCATGTCGTGCATGAGCCGGGCGGCCTCGGTGATCTGCGCCGATGCGCCTATCGCCACCGCCGGGCTCGTCATCAGGTCGCCCGCCAGCAGCGCACCGGCCTTTCCGCGCTCCTGCCGCTTGCGGGGCGATTCGAGCAGGTGCGGGTGATCGGCGGGGGCGAAGGTCTCCTTGAGAAGCAGGTCGGCTTCAGAGACCACGCCGACCAGGCGACCTGTCTCGTCGACGACGGGCAGCGCGCTGATCCGATGTTCGGCCAGGAGAACGGCGATCTGCTTGAACCCGGTGGCTTCGGTTGCCACCACCGGCCTCGCCGTCATCACGGATGCCACTGTCGCCTTCATGCCGGAGAGGCTAGCCCGCGGACCTGCGGCCACCTTAGGGCCGAAGGTCCCCGGCGGGATGGGACACGTCCCGAGAAGATTTCAAACCGGGATCGTGATCTCCACCCGCGTACCCTCGCCGTTGGAGCTGAGGGTCAGGCTGCCGCCGAGCTTTCCGGCACGCTCGCGCAGGTTGCCCAGTCCCTGCCCGCCGGCAGCTGCTCCCTCGGCGAAGCCGCTGCCGTCGTCCTCGATGACCAGGACGGCACCGGCGCCATGGCGCAGCAGGCTCACCCTGCAGGTTGCCGCCCCCGAGTGGCGAGCCACGTTGGAGAGCGATTCGCGCACCAGTTGGACGATGTCGCCGGCAGCCGCGCTGAGCTCCCCAGCCAGCCTCGGGTCGACTTCGACCGCGACCGTGATGCCGGACTTCTCCTCCATGTCCGCGGCGAGCTGCGCGATCACCTGACCCAGCTGACGGTCGGCGAGAATGCCAGGGCGGAGGCCGAAGATGTAATTGCGGAGGTCGGTTATCGCTCGATCGATCTCGGTGATCGCCCCTTCAAGGCGCTCCTGCTGTGCGCCTGGGCCCGCCATGGTGGCGGTCGCCTGGAGGTTCATGCCGACCGCGAAGAGCGACTGGATGACCCCGTCATGAAGCTCGCGACCGATCCGCTCACGATCCTCGACCACCGCGAGACGGCGCAGCTCGTCGCGCACCCGTGAATACTCAAGGGCGACGGCGGCCTGGTTCGCGAACAGCTCGACGACGCGAAGGTCGCTTTCCCCGAAAATCCCCCGATCTCGAAGGTTGGCGACCATCAGGGCGCCGAAGGGCTCCCCGGCCGCGTTGAGCGGCACGACTATGCAGGCGCCATAGCCGACCTCGCTGACGTTGTCGTGCGCAGATCGAGGATCGGCGGCCGCGTCCTCCACGACGAGGCTCTCGCCGGATTGCAGGACCGCGCCGGCGAGCGACTGATTGACCTCCATCCGCCTACCTCGGAGCAGGTCGGCGGCGATTCCATCGGCGATCTCGATCACCAGCTCTCGACGGTCCGGCGTCGGGATCGCGACGGTGGCGAAGTCGGCGCCGATCAGCTCCCGTGACCGGCGCGCGATCAAGGCCAGCACCTCCTTTGCGGGGTCTCCGCGGAGAATGTGCTGGGAGATCTCGAGCAGGCCCTCGATGCGGCCCTGGGTACGGGTGTGCTCGGTCGCCTCCCGCACGGCTGCCAGCACCTGTTTCCGCCCCGCGGTCTCCAGGGGCCGCAGCGCGATGTCGACCGGCAGCTCGACTTTCTGCTTGGTTCGAAGGCGGATCCGGAGCATCGAGCCCATGGCGCGCATGGGCAGGCCCGCCGCGACGTAGGAGTCCCGGTGGGCCCGGTGCTGCGCTCGCTGCGCGTCCGGGACGAGCTCGTCGATCGCTCGCCCGACCAGCTCCTCCCGCGAGTAGCCGGACATCGCGCTCAGCTGCTCGTTGACGTAGGCGATCCTGCCGTCGAGGTCGACGATCACGATCCCGTCCGGCAACAGCTCGAATACCGATCCCCGGTCTGGGTCCGGGTCCGGCTCGATCGGGGCCACAGCGTCAGGAATGATACCGATGCTCTCCCGGCCATCCCGCCGTCCCCCCCATCGTGAGTCGATGGACCCGGTCCCGCGGCCGCGCATTTGACAGACTTGACTGGTCGATGGCCGGCGAACCCTCCGCGCACCGCCTCCGCGTGATGCTGGTGGACGATCACGAGGTCGTCCGCAGTGGCATAAAGGCCTTGCTCCACGCCACCGATGACATCTCGGTCGTTGCCGAGGCGGGGTCAGTCGCCGAGGCGATCAGGTTTGCCGCGGCCTCCAAGCCTGACGTGATCGTCATGGACGTGAGGCTCGCCGACGGCACCGGCATCGAGGCAACCCGCGAGATCCGGGCCGAGCGGCCGCAAACCCAGGTGCTCATGCTCACCTCGTTCGCGGACGACGAGGCGCTCTTCGCGTCGATCATGGCCGGGGCTGCCGGCTACGTGCTGAAGCAGATCCGGAGCGGTGAGCTGGTGAACGCGATCCGGGCCGTCGGCAGAGGACAGAGCCTGCTCGATCCCGCGGTGACCCAGACCGTGCTCGATCGATTGCGGAAGGGGAAGCACCTGCTCCGCGATGAGCGTCTGGCGCGGCTCTCGGCCCAGGAGGAGAGGATCCTGACCCTGGTCGCGGCGGGAAAGACGAACCGGGAGATCGGCGACCAGCTGAAGCTGGCCGAGAAGACGGTCAAGAACTACCTCTCGAGCATCATGTCGAAGCTCGAGGTCGCGCGCCGCGCCGAGGCGGCTGCGTACCTCGCCCGCCACACCCAGAACGAAGGCTAGAGCCAGACCGGGCGGATCAGCCCGCAGCGTCCCGAGAAGAAGGGGACCTTCGCCACTTCGGCTCGGCGCGCCGGCGCGGGAAGCTCCTCACTGGGCGCGGAACCACCCAACCATCCCGAAGTCACCATTAGGATCCGTGACGTGACGATCACGACGGGGCTCGTCGACAGCCGGACGATCCCCCAGCTGCTCTCCCTGATCTCCGGCGGCAGGCTGGATCCGACCGTGCTGGCAACCCATCGCTTCCCGCTCGCGGACACGATGGAGGCGTACGACGTGTTCTCCGCAGCCGCCACGACACAGGCGCTGAAGGTCGTCCTGGAGGGCACGCCGGTAACGACCGTCATCGCCCCGAGGGTCCCGGTCACAGCGTCCGTTTAAGTAGCCAATCGAAGCCGGCCGGGGTTCGTGGCGAGCCTCGGCCGGCACTGTCTTTAAAGGTCTCTTGTGGCGCGTCCGTGACGTGCACCGGCAGCGAAGCCGCTTGCCAGAAGGGACACGCGCGAGTGATCCGGCAGGAATCTCACGTCACCCTTACGATCACAAGTCACAGCGAAGAACGACGCCGGTCACTGCACACGGGCACGTCAAGCAGCACCCTTGTCGGCAGTGCGCGCGCCGACCCCGCCGATCCGGGTCGTTGGGCAGACGAAATGAACTTACACGTGATGGAAAGCCCCGACCCGATATTCGAAATAAGTCGTCGTGGCTTTTTGCTCGCACTCCCGGGGCCGCTTCGGGCCTCCCTGTTGGAAGGCGCCCACCTGGTCGAATACCCACCTGGAAGCGTGACCTTCCGCAGCCAGGATCGCAGCCTGGCCATCGTCAGCTCAGGGCTGGTTCGGATCTACCTCTCGGCCCCCGACGGCCGCCAGATCACCCTGCGCTACGCGGGCGTCGGCGACCTGGTCGGTGCGACGGCGAGGCCTTCGGCCAACGTAGTCAGCGGTGCGCAGGCGGTCGAGCAATCAAGCCTCCTGCATCTCGATCCGGCGCGCCTGGACCGGTTGGCCAAGAGCGAGACCGAGCTTTCCCTGGCCCTCGCCCAGGACATGGAGGAACGACTCCGGCGGGCTCACCGATGGCTCGCCATCTGCGCCTTTGCACGAGTTCGGACCCGGGTCGCTCGTGATCTCCTGGAGCGAGCCCTCGCGACGGAGGGGATGAGTCAAGGCACCATGCTTCGGGCAACCCATCAAGACCTGGCCGACGGGATCGGCTCGGTGCGCGATGTCGTCGCACGCGCGATCCGGGAGCTCCGCCGCGATGGCGTGATCGAAAGCCACCGGGACGGTGTGACGATCGTCGACCCCGACCGGCTCCTGCTGGAGGCCGAGATCGGGGCCTGAGCGGACGCTCGGCAACCGGGCTGGTCGGTTCGACCGCCAAGGGCCCGACCTGCTACTCGTGTCCTCAGTCTTTACGACACTTGTCCGGGCTACGGCGTATTTTGAAGCGGTGGTGGCGGCCAGCTCGCTTGAAACATCCCTGAATTGGTTGAATATCTATGCCCAGCTGCTCGGCGCCCAGAGCTACTCGCTGTGGCGGATCCGGACCGTCCTCGCCGCCCGGTCAACCTGGCCGTACGACTGCGAAGACGATGTTTACCTTGTAATGAATGAGATGGAACGGGTGAAGGATCGGTTCATGTATTGGGAAGACGTCGTCGACGCCCAAGTCAACTAGCCGGGCTCCTATCCCCACACCCCTCCAACGGAGCTTTTACGGTGGAGGGCTCCAGAGGGAAATCAAGCCATGAAATTCGGGCGCCGACTCCCGACGAAGTCGTACCTCAGCCCCTGCCCTGCACCGATTTCCTTCGTCTGAAGTCGCCGCCCGCCGTGAGTGAGCGCCAGAAGGGCGCAATATTGATGGCAAATCTTTTGCGCCGCCGTGTGCGCAAAATGCCTCCCGTGCACTCACCCTGTTGTGTACCGGACCGCTGTCATGCAAACCACCCCGATCGAGGGCTGGCGGCCGCCTCGAACGCGGGCGCGACCGAAGAGCTAGCCTAGAGGCCTGGGTTCGGCAATCGTTCCGTCGCAAGTTTCAGAAGGGGGATACATGCGCAAACTGCTGTCGATTCCGATCGCCGCCGTGCTGGCCTTATCGATGGCCTTCCCGGCCGCTGCGGCAACCGACGTCCGGGTCAATGCGGGCAGCCCCGTGACTCCGTTCTCGCAGAACAAGCAGAACGAGCCGGCCCTGGCCATCGACGCCGCCCATCCGAACATCCTTGTCTCGGGAGCCAACGACAACATCGACATGGAGGCCTGCAACGCCGGTGACGACACCACCTGCCCCTTCACCAACGGGGTCGGCGTGTCCGGCGTGTACTTCTCCTTCGATTCCGGCCAGACCTGGACGCAACCGAGCTACACGGGCTGGTCGGCCCGCGCCTGCCTCGGCGTGGTCGGCAGCGGCGACCCCGTCTGCGCTCCCGCGGTCGGCCCGATCGGGACCCTGCCCTGGTACTACGAAAACGGGCTGGTCAGCGACGGCGACCCGGCCGTGGCGTTCGGGCCGAAGCCCGGGCCGAACGGCTTCAGCTGGAGCAACGGATCTCGTCTCTACTACGCCAACTTGACGGCCAACTTCGGCGCCACCCGTTCAGAATCGGCCTTCAAGGGCTTCGAGGCGATCGCCGTCTCCCGCACCGACAACGTAGCCGCGGCGGCCGCCGGCGACAAGTCGGCCTGGAAGGTGCCCGTCGTCATCTCCAAGCAGTCTTCCACCACCTTCTCCGACAAGGAGCAGGTATGGGCCGACAACGCGGCTTCGAGCCGGTTCTTCGGAAACACCTACGTCTGCTGGGCTTCCTTCCGCGGCCAGGAGCTCGGGAATGCCGCGCCCGCGCCGTTGATGGTCGGCGTCTCCGGTGACGGTGGCGACACCTGGACCGTGCACCAGATCACGGCAGCCGCCAACAACTCGCAGCGCAACCCGACCGATGGCTGCACGATCCGGACCGACAGCAAGGGCACCGCCTACGTCTTCGGCGTTGGCACCGTGTCCTCGGCCGGCCATGACGCGTTCGAGCTGCTCTCCGCCTCGGGAGACGGAGGGGCGAGCTGGTCGGCGGCCCGCGCCGTCGCCGGGCCCGTGACGCAGCCCGGCGTATTCGATCCCGTTACCGGCCGGCCCGACATCGACGGAGTCGCGGGGGCCAGGAGCGACCTGGCGCCGGCCCCCAGCGTCGACATCGCCAACGGGGCTCCGACGGGCATTGACGCAACCGACCGGATGGTGATGACCTACGTGAGCGGGGAGATCACGGCGCCGCACGTGTACTTCACCGAGTCAACCGACAGGGGAGCGGATTGGACGGCGCCTCGTTCGATCGAGACAGCCGGCGATCGCGGTTACTACACTGCGCCCGCGATATCGCCCAACGGAACCGACGTCTACGTCGTTTACAACGCGTTCACGACGCCCTACCGAAACAACACCACGGATCCTCGCGCACTGGTGGGTGTGTTCAAGCACGCCGATTCGGCCGGCTCGGGGCCCACCGGGGCCTTCGCAGATCTCCACCGGGGCGCGCCGGGCGACCCGCGGAGCTCGAGCCAGAACAACCTGGTGGCGGAGTTCCTCGGCGACTATGTCTACGCGGCCGCCACCCGGCAGTACGGGGCGGCGGTGTGGAACGACACCCGCGCGGGGGCCGACTGCCCGGCAATGGACACCTGGCGAATGTCCCTCGTGACCGGAACCGCCGGTAGCAGGCCGGCGCCGCAGCAGGATTGCCCGCCGACCTTCGGCAACTCGGACATCTTCGGAGTCGCGGTCGCCGACCCGACCCCGTAAAACCGAGGCAGATCAACCTTGAAGGGGTGGCCGCCGCGGCCGCCCCTTTCCTTCGTTTGTGCGTCAGCCAGGAGACGGCTCATCCGCCGAAGCGACTGAACCGGAGCGGGAGTTTCAGCTCATCGCCCGTTCCTGAACCGTGCCCGCTTCGGCGGCCCGGCGTTGGCGATCCGAGAGTTTGGAATAAAGCTGAAGTCGGTAATATTGCAGTAGTTCAGCAAATGACCACCACAGGATCGACCCACACGACCGAGCCAGCCCCGAGTGGCTGGGTTGAAAAACAATACGCCCGTACGCTCGAGAACCTGGCGACCGATCAGGACGGGCTGCTCTACGACCGTCACGTCCGCGGGCACCTCGAGCTGACCCACGCCGGCGACGACATAGTCGGTCAGGAGGCCGTGGCCGCGCTGCGGGCCGCCTCCCATGGGTTCCGAACGACCGTGAACCGCTGGCTCGAGAGCCACGGTCTCAGCGAAGGAAGATTGGCGCTTCTCTGGCAGCTTTACGGCACGGAATGCCCGTCCCAGAGCGACCTCGCAACTTCGATGGACGTCAGCCCTCGCAACATCACCGGGCTTGTCGACCATCTCGAACAGGACGGCCTGGTCGAGCGCTACCCCGACCCCACCGACCGTCGGGCCACCCTCGTCCGGCTCACCGAGGAGGGCAATCGCCGGCTCGAGGCGGTCAGGAACGACAAAGGCCTCGCGCGCGTGACATTGATGGCTGGATTCAGCGAAGAGGAGCTGCGAATGCTGCGGCACCTCTGCCTGAAGCTCGTTCGGAACTTCGCCCAGAAGGCGGCGCCGGCAAAGGAGATGGAGAAGAGATGATCGACACGGAAACCGGCGTCCACGAGCTCTCGCGCAATCGGAAGATCCTGGTCACCGCCGGGATCATGAGCGCGCTGCTGCTCGCCGCGCTCGACCAGACCATCGTCGGAACGGCACTGCCCCGCATCATCGCCGACCTCAACGGCCTCGACCGGTATGCCTGGGTGACCACCGGCTACCTGGTCACCTCGACGGTGATGACCCCGATCTCGGGCAAGCTGGGCGACCTCTTCGGCCGCAAGCCCTTCCTGCTCGGCGGCATGATCGGCTTCCTCGTCGCGTCCTGGCTCTGCGGCCTTTCCCAGGACATGACCCAACTGGTGATCTTCCGCTCCCTCCAGGGCGTGGCCGGGGGTGTGCTGTTCGCCTCCGTGTTCACCGTGCTGGCCGACGTCTTCCCGCCAGCGCAGCGCGCGAAGATGCAGGGTCTTTTCGGCGGCGTCTTCGGTCTCGCGTCGATCATCGGACCAACCCTTGGCGGCTTCCTCACCGACAACTGGGGCTGGCGCTGGGTCTTCTACGTCAACGTGCCCGTCGGCGTGGTCGCGATCGCGCTGATCGCCGCCTTCCTGCCTTTCGTGCGCACCGAGGCGAAGCTCCGCGACATCGACTTCTGGGGCGCCGGGAGCCTGGCGGCCGGGATCGTGCCGATCCTCATAGGGCTCTCCAACACCAGCAGCTGGGCCAGCGGATTGGCCTCCTGGCAGTTCATCAGCCTGGTGGCCGTCGGCTTCGCGTTCCTCGTCACCTTCGTCCTGGTCGAGATGCGGGTCGAGCACCCGATCGTCCCCATGGAGCTGTTCCGCAACCGGGTGTTCACCGTGTCCGTGATCGTCAGCTTCGTCACCGCCTTCGGGATGTTCGGCACGATCATCTTCGTGCCCCTCATCTTCCAGGGCGTCCTCGGCATCAGCGCCACCAACTCGGGCACCCTGATCACGCCGATGATGATCGGCCTCATCGGGTCGAGCATCGCGACCGGGCAGATCATGACCCGGATCAAGTACTACCGCTACCTCGGCACCTTCGGCACGGCCGTGATGATGGTCGGGATCTACATGCTCTCGCTGGTCAACAAGTCCAGCACCGAGTGGCAGGTGGTGGCGTCGCTGTTCATCGTCGGCGCCGGCCTCGGGATCACCTTCCCGCTCTACATCAACGCGGTGCAGAGCGCCGTCTCTCGCACCTACCTGGGCGTCGTCACCAGCAACATGCAGTTCTTCAGGAACCTTGGCGGCACGATCGCCACCGCGATCCTGGGCTCCATCCTTGCCAACCGCCTGCCGATCAACATCAGCGACCGGGTCAGCGCATTGCACCTGCCGGCCGCCATCATCGGAAGCTTCGCGATCGGCGGCAACCCGCGCCAGATCTTCGACCCGGCCAAGCTTTCGGCACTCCGGGCGACCGCGCTCCAGCAGGGCGGCGCGGCGGGCGTGGCCCTCTTCGACAAGGTGATCGGAGCCGTCCGCGAGGGGTTGGCCCTCACGCTCCATGAGATGTTCCTCATCGGCCTCGCCGCAATCGCGCTGGCGCTGGTTGCGACGGTCTTCATGAAGGAGGTCCCGCTCACGCGCACCTCTGGCGGAGTCGGCGAGCCTTCGCCGGTCCCGGAAAGCGAAGAGGAGTACGAGGAGACCCACCCGGCGGCCGTCGCGGGTTAGCGGTTCGGTTCAAGTACGTTTCGAAGGGCGGGCGCCAGCGAGGCGCCCACCCTTCTCTATTCGCCGTCGCGGAGATCGGCCGCTAGCGTGGCGAGGAGGGTGTCGATGGTCGGGAACGCGCGCATCTCGGCGGCGATGTGGCTCGCTGCCGCCCGAATCGACTCATTGCCCAGCACCGACTCGATCGCGGCCCGTATCCGTGGCAGGTCCTCGGGCTCCAGGGCGCCCATCTTGTCCTGCCCGCCGGCGCCGGGCATGACGACCAGGCCGGCTCCCGCCCGCGCGACAGCGCGCGCATTGGCGGGCTGGTCGGCGAACAGCGGGACCATGACG
>DATCOZ010000285.1:0-8986 GCA_036564345.1 Candidatus Dormiibacterota bacterium
GCCTACTGCTGTCATCGTAGCTGTCAGAATCTGCCGAAGAAATTGTTTGATACAGCAGCTAGTGTGTTGCGTGCTTCGCGCCTACCAGATATGGTGCCCCCGGAAGGACTCGAACCTCCGACACGCGGTTTAGGAAACCGCTGCTCTAGTCCCCTGAGCTACGGGGGCGGCAGCGAGAAGTCTATCCAGCACCTCCGGAAGCTCTTTCGGGAGGTGAGACCGATCGGGGCCAGCCACCGGGGGGCAAGTTCAGGGCGAGTGAGGTGACCGTCATGATGATTTTCGGTCGCGAAAGGCCCGGAAGAACTCGACCAGATCATTCGCCAGCAGGCCTGGCTCCTCCAGCGCTGCGAAATGGCCGCCCGCCGGCATTCGCGTGTATCGCTGAAGAATGAAGCCCTGCGCCACCAAATCCGCAGATGGACGGAGGGTCTCCTTCGGAAACACCGCATAAGCGGTCGGTACCTCGATCCTTTAGCCCTCCGCAACCATGCCTGCCATCGACGAGGCGCCATGAGCGCGGTCGTAGTACGGCCAGAAGGATGATCCGATCGCGCCCGTGAGCCAGTAGATCGAAATATTGGTCAGCAATTCGTCTTTGGTGAACCGCGACTCAATGTCGCCGTTGCAGTCACTCCGGGTTCGGAACTTTTCGACTAGCCAGGCTGCGAGGCCTGCCGGTTATGGTCGGCGGCCCATCCGGCCGTTGAGCGCGCGGCCGCCATGATCCGCGACGATCCGGGCGTCCAGACGGTCGGCGAAATCGCGCGCCACGCCGGCCTCACGCAGCCGCGCCTGACGCGACTCTTCCGCGAGCAAATCGGCATCAGCATGCTCGACTACCGAAACCAGCAGCGCCTCCAGCGTGCCATCAAGCTCTACGGCCCGGGCCAGCGCTTCACGTTGCAGCAGGTTGCCGACACAGCCGGATTCACGAGCTACGGGCACTTCCACCGCGTGTTCAAGCACTGGATGGGCATTTCACCGGCCGACTATTCGCGGACAGTGCGCAACGCCGCCGGCTTGCGAACGGCGAGTAGCCAGGCTGCACCTGGCATGGCGCCGCCAGACCGTGTGGCAGCCTTGTTAAAGGGCGGCCGCGCGCCCATGGCGTCTGGAGTTGTGGCCGGATAGCGAGGCAAGCAACCAGCAAGCTTGCGACCACGCCAACCAGCGAACCCAGGCGAATCCCAATCCGTCCCTGCATTGACCTCTCCCCTCTCACATCGGAGCGCGCGAATACGCATTGCGCGCGGTCACACATTCTGCCAATTGACTGTAGGTGGCACCGGGCAGTCTACCCAGCGCTCCTGGCCTTCTGCGGGCTGGTCGGGTTCGTCTGAATTCGGAGACTGGCCGACAGGCTTGCTTGGACGGCTCCACAACCTACGTCCCTGGCGACGGGAAGCGTGGCTCGAGGCTTGCGTCGTCCCGACCGAAAGACCTCTGGCCCCAAATCCCCATCAGCAGGACGGCGAGCAGGAACGCGGCTGCGGCCACCAGAACCACGCCGACCGGCGGGACGCCGATGGCGCGCGCGGCCAGGGCCCCGATGGCGCCGGCGACGGTCGCGACGATCACCGACAGCATGCCCGGCAGGGTTTGCAGCGTGTGCAGCCACGACCCGACCCCACGACTGCCGCTCGTGCTGTCGATGCCGAGCGTCTGGAGCGCGCCGGGCAGGTCGTCATAGGGGCTGGTGACGAAGTGGGGTTCCAGCTCGGGATGCAGCTCCAGGTACACCTTTCGGAGCCGGTTCATGCCGATCACCCAGCGGTAATCGTCGCGGTTGAGGTGCGTCAGCCGGCCGATGGTTGCGATGCCGGCGAAGAGCACGACCGACAGCATGAGGATGGCGATCGAGGTGAAGGTCGGGCCGAAATGATCAGCCTGGGCGACGAGCGCAAGGGCGATCACGGCGCCGGACAGAATGGCCAGAAACATGTTCACGCGGCCCAAAGATTCGGTGTAGGTCAGCGAACGAGTCGCGAGTAGGCTCCAGTGTTCGGTGGCGACGATCTGCAGCTTCGTTGCGGCTGTCCCAGGCTCCCGTCCCGCCGGTGGCATATCGATCGACACTTTCCATTCCTCCTGGGTTCACCGGGGTCGGCGAGCGACTCCGCTGAGGGTACCGTCGAAGAGTTCACGCGGGCTGCCATGGTAGTTTCGCCCGGCAGCCGATTAAGCTTCAAGCGCTGACGAGAATGAAAGCGGTAGTCCTTTACGAGACGAAGCAACCGCTGCGGGTCGAAGAGGTCGAGCTCGACGGGCCACGGCAGGGTGAGGTCCTGGTGCGCGTCGCGGCGGCAGGGGTCTGCCACAGCGACTACCACTTCATGAACGGCGACCTGCCGATCACGCTTCCCTGCGTCATCGGGCACGAGGGTGCGGGAATCGTCGAAGAGGTCGGAGCCGGGGTCTCCGCGGTGGCTCCCGGCGACCACGTGGTGATGCTCTTCCGGGCCAGCTGCGGCCGCTGCGCCTTCTGCCAGCGGGGGACGCCCGCGCTCTGCGCGATGGCGGGACAGCTGCGCAACACGGGCCGGATGCTCGACGGCACCAGCCGCTTCCATCGAGCCGGCGCGGATCTTCACCACTTTCTCGGCGTTTCATGCTTCGCGGAGCGAACCGTGGTGCCGGAGCAGGGGGTCGTCAAGATCAAGCCGGAGGTTCCGCTCGAGGTTGCGGCGCTGATGGGCTGTGCCGTGATGACTGGGGTCGGCGCCGTGATGAACACCGCCCGGGTCGAACCTGGCGCCAGCGTCCTTGTCATCGGGGCCGGGGGCGTCGGGCTCAACGTCGTCATGGGGGCGGTGCTGGTCGGAGCGAACCAGGTGATCGTCGCCGACCTGCTCGAGTCGAAGCTGGAGCTCGCTCGTTCCTTCGGCGCGACCCACGTCATCAACGCCCGCGAGGAGGATGTCGTCGCGGCCGTGCGCGATGTGACCGGCGGGGACGGTGCCGACTACGCCTTCGAGGTGATCGGGAACCCGAGGACGATGGCCACCGCCTACCAATCGGTCCGGCGTGGGGGAACCGCCGTCGCGGTCGGCATCCCGCCGTTTGGCAGCGAGATGACGATCAACGCCGGCGAGCTCGTCTACCAGGAGAAGACACTCAAGGGGAGCTACTACGGAACCTCCCGTCCCCACGCCGACATGCCAAGGCTGCTCGACCTCTTTCTCGCCGGCCGGCTTCCGATCGACAGGCTGGTCAGTCGCAGCTACCCGATCGAAAAGGTCAATGAGGCGTACGACGCCCTGCTGGCGGGCGAGGTTGCCCGCTCGGTGCTACTTCCTGGGGGTTAGCCGAAGGAAGGAAATGGTCGGCGACCGGGACACTGACTGAACTTCCGGGCCCAGCCTGGTTTCGGGTGTCCACAAACTCCCCGGAGTTCAAGAAGGTCAGCGGCTGAACAAGGCTCTCACAAGGACATAGCCGCCAACCACGAGCGCAACCGCAGCCAGCGACGTGATGCAGCCGGCGATGAGGTTGTGCTGCGCGACCCACCCGAACCCTTTCGGAAACTCACGTCGCAGTGCTTTGGCTGTGACCGGCGCATCACGCACCTCTGGTTGAATTCCCGTCGCGTCGATGAAATCTCTCAGGTCGTTTGCGTTCCACATGCGGGGAGTGAGAACGACCAGTTGCCTTCCATCGAGCCCGAAAAGATAGATCGCGCGCTGCGGCTGTGATGTCCACCACCCATAGCTGACGGCCATTTCGACGACGCGACCGATCTCGCCCAGAGACCAGAATTCTCTTCGCCGAAAAATGTTGCGATAGCCGACGACCCCTTGCCCTATCAGAAGCGCGGCGTTGACCGACCACAGCCAGAGGATCATGAAGAAGAGGGCTCCTGAGGCGAGCATGGTCAGGCCTGTCCCAAGGAGACGGATCCCTCCTATGGTGCGAACTCCGTTGGTACCCAGGGTCAGCGTGATAAGACCGCCGATGATGGTGAGCGACCCAAACACTAGGAGGAAGATCCGGGTTGCCTTGCTGCTGGGCACGATTACTCGGAACCCACCTACCCCATCCGATTCCTCCGCTGCCATCGTGGAAATAATCCTGGATTCGCTGCTGAATGGAGCGTCCATCCCGAGCTGGGAGTCGGGTCTGGAAACGTCGGGGTCCGGCCCGGAAGGAAAGGAAATGGTCGGGGGCCCGGGATTTGAACCCGGGACCTCTCGGTCCCGAACCGAGCGCGCTGCCGTACTGCGCTAGCCCCCGCCTTGAGCCCGAAGCATTCTACGTGGCCTGGCAGCGGGGCCGCGCCGGAGCGCACTCACCCAGCGACGGTCGGGCTCGCCTCCATCAGCGTCGCGGTGGCCTCGGCGACGGTCGCCCCATCGGAGATCCGGTTGATGACTGCGCTGGCATGGACGAGCGTCCGGCGGACATCGTCGACCCGCCCCGTGAGGCGGATCCGCTCGCCGACCCTCAGCGGTAGGCGGTAGCGGACCTCGAGCTTGCCTGTGACGCCCGGGTGACCCCGGTGCCAGGCGGCCCAGCCGACCGCCTCGTCTAGAAGCAGGGCGACCATGCCCCCGTGCACGACTCCCTTCCAGCTCTGGTAGCGGTCGGGCACCTCGAACTCGGTCACCGACACCTCGCCCACGGCCAGGAAGGTCATCTGCAGCCCCTCTGCATTGAGGGGGCCGCAGCCGAAGCAGCGTCCGTCGAACTCGACCTCCATCAGGGACCGGTTGAATTATCTAGACTCGCGCTTATGGCCGTGGCGCTCGAACACCTCGTGGTTGAAGATGCCCTGCCGGCCGTGGTGATCACCCTCAACCGGCCGGACAAGCTGAACGCGCTCTCGGTCGCGCTGATGACCGAGCTGACGGCCGAGCTGGAGCGGCAGGGTGAGCGGGACGAGGTCGGTGCCATCGTGATCCGGGGCGCCGGGCGCGCCTTCTCGGCCGGGCATGACCTCAAGGAGCTGGTGGACCGCTCGCTGGACGAGGAGAGGTCGATCTTCCAGGCCTGCGAGCGCCTTATGGCGGTGGTCCAGTCGGTGCCCCAGCCGGTCATCGCCTCGGTTCACGGGATCGCGACCGCCGCGGGCTGCCAGCTGGTGGCCGCCTGCGACCTGGCGGTGGCATCCGCCGATGCCCGCTTCGCCACCAACGGGATCCGAAACGGGATCTTCTGCTACACGCCGATGGTCCCGGTGTCACGGGCGATCGGCCGCAAGCGCGCACTCGAGATGGTCCTCACCGGCAACTTCATCGACGCGGAGACGGCCGAGAAGTGGGGCCTCGTCAACCGGGTGGTCCCGGCGGATGAGCTCGAGAAAACCGTGATGGAGCTGGCGAACCAGATCGGGTCGCTCTCGCCGGTGGCGGTGCGGACCGGCAAGGCGGCCTTCTACCAGCAGATCGACCTGCCCCAAGACGCCGCTTACGGCCTGATGACCGAGGCGATCGCCTGCAACGCCCTCAGCGAGGACGCCCAGGAAGGCATGGCGGCCTTCCTCGAGAAGCGCAAGCCGACCTGGAAGGGCCGCTGAGCCGAGCCTGAAGCGGGCCCTTCAAGGCTGGCAGCTCCAGTGTCCGGAGACCCTGAGCTTGCTCGATCCCGTCGTCGCGTTCGTGAGGGTGACGTCGAGCAGCCCTGAACGCTCGTCCGAGGTGACTGTGAAGGACACCTGGTCGCTGGGCCCGTTTTGCCACACCTTGGCCTGGTCGGGGCTGTTGACCTCCACGCTGACGCGACTCGTCATCAGGCCGGCCCCCTTGTAACCATCCGCGACCACGACGAGGGCGTACCGCTGCTGGCCGACGTTCACCGCCATCGTCAGCGCCCAACGGCCGAGGCTTGCCGAGCCGCTACCGGTGCATTCGTCCTTGATCAGGTCGTCCGGCGCCGCGGTGCCCGTCACGTGGCCGGTCAGGTCACCGCTGAAATCCAGGTTCAGGGCCCAGGGCGCGTAGCCGGCGCCGAGGACGGGCGTCGCGATGGGCGTCGGGACCCGGGTCGGCGACGACGAGGGCGAGGGCGAGGGCGCCTTCGCCTGGGCACCTCCGCAGGCGCAGGCGAGAAGCATCGCGATGCCGAGAAGAAGGGTTCGGGACCGGGGCATCCGCGGCCCATCCTAGCAATCAGCAGGGTGCCGAGACGGGTCGGCGAGAGACCCTGGAAGGGCTTGACCGTCGCGCAGCGACGAAGCCGCGAAAGCTCCGACGACCCTTCTCGGCGCCCTGCCGCTACCCTGCTGGGATGCCCGAGGAGCCCGCCGCCGAGGCCGCTGTTGAGGTCACCCGGATCATGCGCCGGGTCGAGCAGGCCTTCCTCTTCGGCGTCCCGGGGACCACCGAGGTGTGGCTGATACGCCACGGCGACTGCTACCAGGAGATGACCGACGCGGGCGATCCACCGCTCAGCCCGCTGGGCCGCGAGCAGGCGCGGCGGATCGGGGAGCGGGTCCGCCAGACCGGGGTCGCGGCGGTCTACTCGAGCGACTCACGGCGCGCCCTGGAGACCGCCCAGGCGATCTCCGGCGAAGTAGTAAGTGATCCCCGACTGCGGGAGATCGAGAACGACCCGACCGCCGCCGTGCAGCTGATCCTGAACCGCCGGCAGAGCTTCACCGAGTCGGCGGAGGCGGTCGCCAGGCGGATGCACGAAGCCGTCGACGAGGCTGCCGCCGCGCATCCCGGCGGCCGGATCGCGCTGGTGACCCATGGCGTGGCCATCCTCTGCTACATCGGCAGCCTGATGGGCCTCGAGATCGCCGCCGGGCTGCGGCTGATGCCCTACTACACGAGCGTGACTGTCGTCCGGGTCAACCTCGTGCTCGACCGCCGGATGGTGGGGAGCCTGGTCGATGCCACCCACCTCGCCGGGATGGGCGACTGAGGCCTATTTCTTAGGCGCCGTCTCGGAAACGAAGCGAAGGGCCTGCTCGGCGAGCGCCCGCCAGTGCTCTCGTCCCTCGAGGGTCAGCATCGCCCAGCCGCCCATCGGCCGCCCCATCCCGCTCGGGTCGAAGCTGCCCGCCCCCGGCAGCCGCAATGCGGCTTCGAGGTCGGCAGGGGAAAGCTTGAAGCTCATCGCCTCGCCAAACAGTCCCGCAAAGGCCTTGCCGCGGACCTTCAGGGTCGGCATCCCGAAGAGCTTCGAGGCGACGATCTCGTGGCCGTCGGTTATCTCCGCCGCGATCGCCTCATAGTGGTTCTGCGCTGACGCCGGCACAGACCCGACTTTAGCGTCAGAGAACCAGGAAGGTGACCTTGAGGAACGCGCCCCGGGCCTCGTACCAGCCCGGGCGGACGCCACGTGTTGTCCAGGCGCCCCCGGCGGTGAGCAACCGGTGCGGGCCGAGGGCGATCGGCACGGCGTCCCAGTCAGCGTTGAAGCAGGGCCGATCCGACCAGACCATGCGCCCGCCGTCGAAGATGGCGAGGGTCGCCACCTCGTTGCACTGGCCGATGACCCGGCACCACCTCGCGCCGGCGTTGCGCACCTCGAGGCTGACGCGGACTGGCTGGCCGGGGAGGTAGACCGGGCTGTTGGTGGTGAGCCGGTAGGTGACGGCGCTGTCCGGACAGGGCGGCAAAGATGCAATTGCCGGTTCCGATCCGCCTGTCGAGTTGGCTGCCCCGCCCTGCAAGGAGAGTACGAGCGCACCGGCCAGGACGGGAACCAGCGCGAGAAGGACCAGGGGGCGACGGCGCATCGCGCCGCAATGATCCTCCGGACGGGCTACGGCGTGGTGAAGAGCAGTATCGCCGCGGCTATCGTGCCGAGGATCGCCGCTCCGTAGCAGGCCCATTCCAGCGCCGCCACGGAACCGCGCACGCCGAGGTCGAAGAGCATGTAGCGGATCCGGTGCGCCGCGTGCACGAAGGTCAGGAAGCAGAGTACGAGGAGGAAGAGCTTCACCAGCGGGTTGCCCAGGGTCCACGCGAAGTGAGCGGAGTCCTCCATCCAGTTCTTGACCCCGAGCGGCCCGAGCACGCCGGCGACCAGGATCACCACGGGCAGGAAGACGGCCGCGATGCCGCCGCCATTGCCGAACAAGAACCACCAGAAGGAATGGCCGTAAGCGGGCTTGACGTCGGCCCGGCTGTGCCAGGGCTGGTGGACGGCCATCAGACCTTCACGTAGCCGAGGTAGATCATGATCGCGCCCCCGACTGCGGTGACGAAGAGTAGGCCGCCGAAGGCGACGGCCTTGATGACCGCTGCTGGAAGGTGGCGATCGCCGATCGGCACCCGCAGGATCAGTCCTGAGAGGTTGAGAAAGGTGACGGCGTGCCAGAGCGTGAAGAAGAGGCAGACAACGCTGAACGCGATGAACGCGTAGTCGCCGATGGTTGGCGGCTGGTAGCTGCCGAACTTGAGAGCGGCGACCTGGAAGAGGAACCAGACCAGCCAGGCGACCATGAAGATGACCGTCGACTCCCGGACCATGTACAGGAAGTAGCTCCGGCGCCGGAGCCACCAGTCGTTTCCGAGGGGACGGCGGTAGGTCCGGACAGGGCCGGTCTCGAGCTCGGCGGCCTCGCTCACTTGCGGTTGCCGAAGGGCATCAGCATGGCGCCCATCACAAAGCCGTTCACGGTGTCGAACTTGGTCTGCTGGATCGCCTTGGCGGGATCCACGCCCTTCGGGCAGGCGGCCGAGCACTCGCCCACGAAGGAGCACTCCCAGATGCCCTCCGAAGCAGCCAGCACCTTCACCCTCTCCTCCGCGCCCTCGTCGCGGGAGTCGAGGTTGTAGCGGCGCGCGAGCGCGATCGCGGCCGGGCCGAGGAACTCGTTCTCCATCCCGTAGACCGGGCAGGCGGCGTAGCAGAGCATGCAGTTGATGCAGCTGCTGAACTGCCGGAAGTTGTCGATCTGGTTGTTCGACTGGAGGTACTCGCCGGCGCCCAGCGGCTGCTCCAGCTCACGCACGATCCAGGGCTTGACCGACTTCAGCTTGGCCATGAAGTCGTCGATGTCGACGACCAGGTCGCGGATCACCGGGAAGTTGGA
>DATCOZ010000293.1:0-21173 GCA_036564345.1 Candidatus Dormiibacterota bacterium
AGAGAGCGATCACCGAGCGACGCGACTTCGCATTCGAGACCACGCTCGGTGGCAAGACGATCACAGCGCTGCTCAACCGGGCGCTCGAGACAGGCCTCGAGGTTCGGGTTTGGTACATGGGACTGAAGAACCCGGAGCTGCATCTGGCTCGTGTAAGGGCCAGGGTGCTGAGCGGAGGACACGACATCTCCGAGCGGCGAATCCGTCAGCGCTACGTCAGCAGCCGCGCGAATCTGGTTCGACTGCTCCCCAGGCTCACGGAGCTCAACGTCTACGACAACAGCTTTGACGCCGATCCCCTGACTGGTCAGACGCCACAACCGCGGTTGATCCTTCGGATGGACCAGGGACGAATCATCTCCCGTTGCGAAGACTCGGCACTACCAGAGTGGGCGAAGCCGATCATGGGGCAGGCCCTCAGCGTCGGCCGCCTCGGCGCCTGACCACGGGGCCGGACAGAAACCGAAAGCGGGCATCAGGCGATGGCGGATCGGACCCCTTGCTCGACAGCCATCCTCGCGCGGGGGATCGTCATGACGAAGGTGCTCCCTGCCCCAGTCGCGCTCTCGGCCACGATGGTTCCCCTCATCAGCTGCAGGAGCCGTCTCGTCAACGGCAGACCGAGACCGGTTCCCAACGGCGCCGCCGCTTCGGTCATTGCTGCCTGGGCGAACTCGTCGAAGATGACCTCCAACTGATCGTCGGCAATGCCGATCCCGCTGTCCACCACCCGGACGGTCAGGTCGCCGGCGGAGGACGTCGCCCCTATCTCCACCCGGCCGCCGGAAGGAGTGAACTTCAGGGCATTGGAGAGAAGGTTCAAGAAGACCTGGAGCAACCGCTGGCGGTCTCCGATCACCTGCATGTCGTCGATCGGCGAGAAGAGGAGCTCCACGCCTGATTTGAATGCCAAGGGCGAGCTCTGCTCAATCGCGAGGACGATCACCTCTTTGAGGTCCAGGCTTTCCTGGGCCACTTCCATCTTCCCCGCCTCGAGCTTGGCAAGGTCGAGCATCTCATTGACCAGGCGCAGCATGTGGCGACCGGACGACTCGATGTTGCCGCAGTAGCGCGCCTGTTGTTTGCTCAGCGGTCCGGCCTTCTCCATTGCCATCAGCTCGGCAAAGCCGAGAACCGAGTTCAGCGGCGTCCTCAGCTCGTGGTTGAGATAGTTGAAGAAGCGCGTCTTCATCAGGTTCGCACGCTCCAGCTGTTCGTTGGCGTGCTTGAGAGCCGAGTTGCTGTCTCGGTAGCCCCGAAGCGCCATCTCATAAGGCGCCATCGCCTCGGCGAAGAAGCTCGCGGCGAGATTTGGCGCAAAAGGCGTGTCAAAGTCGCGATGAGCAACCTTCGCGAAGACGCGCGAGTGCATCTCGGCGAAGGCAACCAGCCCGATGCCACCGGCGAGGGCGTTTCGCCCATCTTGATAGGCCGCCGCCAGTCCTTCCTCGGTCGGATCCGCGATGTATGCGCGCAGGTCGCGCTCATAGGCATCGGCAACTTCGGAAAAGAACATCATGCCGTAGCCGGAACTCCTTCCAGCAGCCGGGCCATCAAGGCAAGAGAGTCGTCGTCGGATTTCATGAGACTCTTGACCCGCCGGGCGATGGTCTCGAGGCCGATCAACGGTTTGATCTCGGCCGCGAACGAGGGGAGAACGCCATCGGTGGCCATGCACAGGATGTCGCCTTCGTTGAAGGGGACGGTCTTCGGCATGGCTCGTGGACTTCGATAACCGAGGATGCCAGGCGTCCCCACGAGTGTTGTGCGAGCCGGCCCACTGGCTATGGTTCCCTGCACGTCGCCGACCGCGGCCCACGTCAGCCGATGCGTCTCAGGCGAGATCAGAGCTATCGCGGCCACGGCGCCACGGGTGCCCGCGAGCCGGTCATCCAGGATCTGAAACAGGCGGTCGATGGCGCGTGGCTTTGCCTCCCGCAGGATTGACACAGCCATTTCGAGCACGTCGGCGGCAGGCGGTCCATGGCCCAGTGCGTCGATCACCACCAACAGGACGCCGGCGGGGCCGGCCTCGACTGAGTAACCGTCGCCGGAGACGGTCTCACCCTCCAGCGGACCGTGCACGATCGCGATGTCGACCCCGCCCGCGGTGCACCTATGCATTGGAGCCCATGAACTTGAGGGCGGTGATGGTCGTGCCCGACGCACCCGTTTGGACGAGAAACTCGTCCATCAACCGCTTTGCGCCGGGCAGGCCGAGACCGAGACCTCCGCTCGTGGTGAAACCGTCGCGCATCGCATCGTCCAGGTTGGCTATCCCGGGACCGGGGTCTGCAGCCACAACCTCGATTCCGTCGCGTCCTCTCGCCGACTTCTGGCTGAAGCGAACCTCGCCGCTGCCGGCGTACCTGAGGATGTTGCGGGCGAGCTCCGAGATAGCGGTCGCGATCAGCGCCTGGTCGGTTGCGTTGAAACCGATCGTGGCAGCAAGTGACCGGCCGGCCTGGCGCGCACTCACGATGTCCGCCTCGGTCCTTATGACGACCGCCAACACCTTCTCCGGCTGGGCCGTGCGCTGCAAGTCAGCGGCCAATACCACTCCTCGAGTCCAGCAGATCCAGCCCGGCATCGAGGTCCAGGGCCGTTGCCACGCCATCGAGGGACAGGCCGAGCCGCACCATGGCGAAGGCGACCTCGGGGCGGATTCCGACGATCACCGGTTCGGCGCCACGGAGCCGGAGCGTTGTGGCCAGCTGACTCAACACCTTCGCCGTGAAGGAATCGATTACGTCCAACAGCCCGACGTCGACGATCACCGCTCGGGAGCGGTCAAGCCCGACCTGATCGGAAAGGTCGGTTTGGAAGGCGGTCAGGCCGGCATCGGTGGAGGCTTCGCCGAGGACGCCCAGCAGGTAGTCGCGCTGCTTGATGATCCGGTTGGCCAAGATCGCGCTCAGCTGGTCGCCGGAGTGCCGAGTAATGGCCCAGCCTCGGCGATTGCAGTTTCGAGGTCGGACAGCGTGATGACCTCACCAAGGTCGACTCCCAGGCGCGCCAGGGTTTCAGCGTTGACGGTCGACAAACCGGTGATGATCGCGGTGGCACCCAGGAGGCGTGCAGCCTTGGCGGCCATCAGTAGATGATTCGCCACAGCCGAGTCAACGGCAGGTACTCCGGTCAAGTCGATGATCACGACGCGGGCCCGTTCGCTTCGAATGCTCGCCAGCAGGTTGCCGGTGAAGTGCCGGGCGCGATCGGTGTCGATGATTCCGATCAGTGGCAGGATCAACAAGCCCGGACGTACCTTGAGCACCGGGGTCGACAGTTCGCGAATTGCCTCCTGCTGGCGGTTGATGATTTCCTGGCGGGCTCTCAGATACTCGTCGCCGATGGCGCTGATCGACTTGTCGGTGAACTCGCCCAGCGCGTTGGCCGCCGCGGAAAAACGATCGAGGTCGCCATCGCAGTTGATGCGCAGGAGTCCCACGAACGCCGATCGAAAGCCGGTGAAGACAAGGGTCCAAACGGAGAAGTCGAGGCCGGCTCGCGCATACACCGCGCCGGTATCCCGGATCACATTGAGGTAGCCGCTCCAGTCTCCCGTGAGCATCGCGGTCTTGAGCTCTTGGCGGGTCTGCTCGCTCCGCTTGAGCTCTTCCCCGGGGTCCTGGCGCGCCTGCATCGCCGTGACGACCTCGTGCAGCTCGGGTACCGACTGCACAGCGTGCAGCGCTGCCTGACCCAGCTCGATGTAGTGGGCTTCGTATACGGCCCACACGTCCTGCATACCCGTGGTCGGCTTACCGGCGACCTCCAACTGATCTATCACGGCCAACCCTCCCCGAGAGCGCAAATGCCACGGCAAACAACTTCGAGCCCTGATGTTGGCCCCCAATGTGATAGCCATCCACGTTAGATCGGCGCCAATGCGCCCTTGGGAGCCGGGTGAATCGCCGTTCGATGGTGTCGCCTCAGAGGGCTTGTCGGACTCCGGTCAGGGCTTCCCGCCGGTCCCCGCCAGGGCGTCGTGGGCGAGGCTGCCGAGCACCGCGCAGCCGATGCCCACGCCCACACCGATCAGCAGGTAGGCCAGCCAGGCCGCGATCCCGAGCAGGAGCAGGTACCAGCCGCCCAGTCCGAGGACGAGCGCGGCCAGGGCCCAGAGGCCCCGCTCCATCGGGCGGCGCCTAGCCGCCCGGGCTCGGTGCCGCCGCCGGGACGATGGTGATCGTTGTGGCCACCAGGTTGCCGCTGGCATCCCGTGTGCCGGTTACGGCGACATTGGCGGCGTCCTTGATGTCGGTCAGCTGGCCGGCGACCGTCATCCGCACCGTCGCGCCGGGCGCGAAGGTCACCTTGGTGTCTGTCCCGTTGGCGTTGTGGAGCGTGAAGCCGGTGGCGGTCAGGTTGGTGACCGTCCCAGCGTTGCCGCGGCCGCCGGCGAAACCGCCCGCGCCGGCGCCGCCGCCCGCGCCGGCGAAACCGCCGCCTCCGGCGGTCCCGTTGCCGGCTCCGGTTCCGGCACCGGTCCGGCCGGTGGCGGTGCCACCCGTCGTCGTCGCGGCAGCGGCCGTCGTGGCGACCTTGCCGCTCTCATAGCGATAGCCGCCGTAGAAGCCGCCCAGCACGGCGATCACGGCGATCAGGGCGACGGTCAGGTTGTTCATCTATTCGTACCTCAGTGCTTCGATGGGATGGAGCCCCGCCGCACGGTTGGCGGGGTAGATTCCGAAGAAGAGCCCGATCCCGACCGACACGCCGAAGGCGAGAAGGACGGAGGGGATCGAGACGACCGGTGGTGGCAGAGCGTTGCTGCCGATCTTGATCGCGCTGATCTGCGCCGACACGATCCAGCCGACCGCGATCCCGAGCAGGCCGCCGAGCCCGGAGAGGACCATCGACTCGATCAGGAACTGGAGCAGGATGTCGCGCCGGCGGGCGCCGATCGCCTTGCGGATCCCGATCTCGCGGGTCCGCTCGGTGACGGTCACCAGCATGATGTTCATGATCCCGATCCCGCCGACCACCAGCGAGATGGCGGCAATCGCTCCCAGCAGCACCGTCAGCGTGCCGGTGACCGAGCTGGTCGCGGACAGGATGTCCTGCTGGCTCTGCATCGTGAAGTCGGGGTTGGCCGGGTCGGCCACCTGGTGGTTGTTGAGCAGGATGGTGGTGGCCTCCTGCTCGGCAGCCGTTACGGACCCAGGGTCGGGGGCCTCGATGATGATCTGGGTGATGTTCTTGCCCCGGCCTCCCGTCAGGTAGGCCCAGGCGGTCGTGATCGGCACCACCGCCACGTTGTCCTGGTTGCCCAGCGCAGCCGAGCCCTTGGACGCAAAGGTGCCGATGACGGTGAAGGTCTGGCGGTTGATCTTGATCTGCTGGCCGACCGGGTCCTGGCCCTGGAAAAGGCTGTCGACGACCGTCTTGCCGACCACCACGACCTTGGAGTTGCTCTGCACGTCGGCCGCGGTGAAGAAGCTCCCGGTCGCCATCGTGTAAGCGCGCACCTCGGGAAAGTCGGCGGTCGAGCCGGTGGTCTGGGCGAACCAGTTCTGGTTCTGCCAGGTCATGTTGCCGGAGGCCTGGGTGACCGGGATCGCGGTGACGATGTGCGGCGCCTGGGCCTGGTTGTTGAGGGACGTCACGTCGGCCTGGGTCAGCGTGGAGCCGCTGCCAAAGCCCTGGGAGACGCCGCCCGCCGCCCTCGTCGACGACGGGTAGATGTAGACGATGTTCGAACCCAGGGCCGCAACCTGGGCCTGGACCTGGACCGAAGCCCCATTGCCGACCGCCACCAGGAGGATGACGGCGCCGACGCCGATCAGGATCCCCAGCATCGTCAGGCCGGAGCGGAGCCGGTTGCCCATCAGGCCCTGCCAGGCGAGGCGGAGCGCCTCGAAGACGCTCATCGCACAGCCTCACTCGGCAGCTCGGCGATCGTTCGGTCGACTTCGGGCTCGTGGGGCACCTGGCGCTGGTCGCTGACGATGTGCCCGTCGCGGAGCCGGACGACCCGGCCGGCGAAGGCGGCGATGTCGGGCTCGTGGGTGATCAGGACGATCGTCCGGCCCTCGCCGTTGAGGCGGGCGAGCAGCCGCATGATCTCGAGGCTCGACTCGCTGTCGAGGTTCCCGGTCGGCTCGTCCGCCAGGAGGATCGCCGGCTCGGTGATCAGCGCCCGTGCGATGGCGACGCGCTGCTGCTGGCCGCCCGACAGCTCGGAGGGCTGATGGTTGGCGCGGTCGGCGAGGCCGACCATGTCGAGCGCCAGCATCGCCCGCTCCTCGCGCTGGGTGGTGTCGCCGGCGTAGATGAGCGGCATCTCCACGTTGTGGAGGGCGGTCGAGCGGGGGATCAGGTTGAAGCTCTGGAAGACGAAGCCGATCCGCCGGTTGCGGATCAGCGCCAGCTCGTCGTCCCCGAGCTCGGCGACGTCGATCTCGTCGAGCACGTAGCTGCCCGTCGTCGGGGTGTCGAGGCAGCCGATCAGGTTCATCAGCGTCGACTTGCCGGAACCGGAGGCGCCCATGATGGCCACGAACTCGCCCTCGTCGATCCGCAGGTCGAGGCCACGGAGGGCCTGGACCTCGATGTCACCGATCCGGTAGACCTTGGTGACCCCGCTGAGGGTGATCAGCGCGCGGGCTTCGGCCATCAGCCGCCCAGCCCGAGGCCGGCGCCGCCGCCACCGCCGCCACCGCCGAGGCCGCGGCCGCCCGCCCCGGTCCCGGTCGTGGTGGTCCTGGTCGCGGTCGTTGGGAGGACTACCTTGTCACCGGCCTTGAGGCCGGAGATGATCTCGGTCGTCCCGCTGCCGGCGATGCCGGTCTCGACGTCGGTGACGACCTCCTTGCTGCCCTGGAGCACGGTCACCGTGGCCGTCGTCCCGCGGTGGGTGATGGCCGCGTTGGGGACGACCAGCACATTCGCGGCGCGGGCCGTGATGACTGTGGCGTTGGTGGTGAGGCCGGGCTTGAGGCGGTCGTCGAGGCTGTCCAGGGTCAGCGTCACGTAGTAGTTGACGACGTTCGAGCTGACCGTCGACGAGCCCGCGACCGCGAGCACGTGGATCGGGATTGTGAGGCCGGTGATCGCGTCGAAGGTGACCGTCCCCGCCTGCCCGCTGGCGACCTTGGCGGCGTCCGACTCGGCGAAGGACACGACGGTCTGGAACGCCTTGTCGTTCATCAGCGTCATGAAGGCGGAGCCTCCCGTGGAACCGGTGCCGGTACCGCTCGAAGGGAGGGGAGCCGTCGTGCCGGGAGCCTCGGCGCCCGAGCTTCCGGTCGAGGGGCTGACGCCGTCGCCGGCCTGTCCGGTGAGGCTCGTGATGACGCCGTCCATCGGCGCGTCGAGGGTTGCCGCCGTGAGGTTGGCCTGGGCGGTGTCCACCAGCGCTGACGCGCTGGCGATCTGGGCCTGCTGCTGCTGGATCGTCGCGGGCCGGTTGACCGCCTGGTTGTTGAACGAGTCCTGGGCGTTGGTGACCGCGTTCTGAGCCTGCTGGATGCTGCGCTGGCCGGAGGCGGAGTCGGCATTGGTCTTGGCGTTGTCAGCTGACACCTTGGCGCTGTCGGCTGAGAACTTCGCGTTGTCGGCGTTGTAGCTCTTCACCGCCGAGGCCATCTGCTGCTGTTCGAAAGTGCAGCCGACGATGCTCGTCCCCTGGGTGCAGGCGATGTTGCCCTGGTCCGCCTGGATCGCCGTGGCGTCCCCGGCGCAGGGGGGAGGATTGGTGGCCGTGTTGTAGGTGCATAGGTCCGTCTGCCATTGGTTCTGGTGGATCGCCAATTGGTTCTGGTAGCTCTGCAGGGCCAGGCCGTATTGCGTGTACCAGTAGTTGGCCTTGTCGGCATTCACCTGGGCGAGGTCGCTGTTGACGCTCGTCTGGTCGGCGCCGGCGGCGGCCTGGTCGGCGGCATTGGTCGCGTTGGCGGCGTTCACTGCGTCGGTGTAGTTCTGGTTGGCCTGGTCGAGCCCATGCTGGGCCTGGGTGAGCGAGGTGCCGCTCAGCGTGTTGGAAAGCGTCGCCTGCGCGGACGCGAGAGTCGCCTGCGCCTGCTGCAGCGCGATCTCGAGCGGCGCCGGGTCGATCGTCGCCAGCAGCTGACCGCTGCGGACATGGTCGCCGACGTGAACGTCGACCGCGGTGAGGGTGCCGGCGGTCTTGAAGCCGAGGTTCATCTGCTGGGCCGGAACCAGGGTGCCAGTCGCCGTCACCGAGGTCGTGACGGTCCCCATGCTGACGGTGGAGGTGCGAATCCCGACCGGCGTCGCCGAGGAGGGCGGAAAGATGGCATCGCGTCCGATCAGGCCCGCGAGGACCAGCGCAACGGCGACCAGGGCTGCGGTCGGCAGGTTCTTGCGGGCGAGCCCGGTCGGCCTGGGCGGCAGCTTGATCGGACGTGGAAGCGCCATCGGAAACCCTCTCGTGCTTTCGTTTCGGAGGCCGGCGCGGTCTGAAGTGGACCATCTGTTCGCGGCCTGACAGGAGGCTGGCAGCTTTTCCTGAAGCGATCGTTAAGCGCCGTCGCGCATGATTCAGAACCATGCCTGGGGGAGCCCGGCCGGCCTGGAACCTGCTGCGCTGCGCGCACCCGGAACCCGTCTTCGCCATAACCGCGGCCGTGGGCCTCCTCGCCCTGTCGGCGGGGCGGGGCTGGACCACCCTCTGGGCGATGGCGGCGGTCCTCGCCGGCCAGCTCTTCGTCGGCTGGACCAACGACTACCTGGACCGCGAGCAGGACCGCCGCTCCGGCCGCACCGACAAGCCGCTCGCCTCCGGGCTGGTGCCGGCGGGCCGCGTCCGGGTCGCCGCGATCATCGCGCTGGCGGGGTGCGTGCCACTCTCTTTCGCCAACGGCTTTGCGGCCGGGGCCGTGCACCTGGTCGGTGTCGGGCTGGCCACGATCTACAACCTGGGCCTCAAGGCGACGCCGGCCAGCGTCCTCCCCTACCTGTTCGGCTTCGGCCTGCTGCCCGCCTTCATCACGCTCGGCCAGCATCCCGCCCACCTGCCGCCCGCCTGGGCGACGGCGGGAGCGGGGCTGCTCGCCGCCGGCGCGCACTTCAGCCAGGTGCTGCCCGACATCGAGGCGGATCGCCGGCTGGGCATCCGCGGCCTGCCCCACCTGCTCGGAATCCGCGGCTCCACGGTGGCCGCTGCGCTGCTGCTCGCCGGGTCGGCGCTACTGATCCTTCTCGGGCCCGGCCACCCAGGAGAGCTGCAGCTGACCGCCCTCGGCCTCACCCTGGTCGTCATCGGCGGCGTCCTGGTCAGCGGCCTGCGCGGTCAACACCGGCTGAGCTTCCGGCTCACGCTGATCGCCGCCGGCGGGGTCGCGCTCATCTTCGTCGCCAGCGGCCGGGGCCTCGCCTAGCCGGGCGCGGACCTCGGCAACGAGCGTCGCCAGCTCGGCGCCCGCGATCGAGCGGACCTGGCCGTTGGCGGCGAAGACGAAGTCGACCCCGGCCGCCGGGCGGCCGGTCGCCAGCTGCAGGAGCAGCGCGTAGGCACCGCCCTGGAGCCGGTAGTGGCGGAAGCGCCGGTCGATCTCGGCGGCCGAGGCGTTGTCGGTCTTGTAGTCGACGACCCGGAGCCCGGCGGGCGTGTCGTAGAGGAGGTCGATGAACCCCTCGAGCACGACGCCCGACTCCGCTGCGCCGACCGGCACCTCGCGCCAGAGCCGTTCTGCCGCGACCGCGTCGCGCACCGGCTCCGCGGCGGCGACGCGGCGGACGGCCTCGACCACGGCCACGGCTCGCGAGGCGATCCCCTCGGCCGCGGCCTGCGCGCGGGCCAGCTCCTCGACGCCGGCCAGCGTGTCAAGCGGAACCAGCTGCAGCACGGCGTGGACCGCACGGCCGAAGCTGGTGCCGCCGCGACCGCGACGAGAGCTGGCGACGTCGTCGGTCTCGAGGTCGGGATCGGCCTCCCGGGCCAACCCGGTGGCGGTCGTGAGCCGCAGCCCGCCCAGGGCCCGGACCAGCTCATCGCGTCCTACCAGCCAGGCGACCTCGGCCTCCCGGTGCTGCTCGGCGGTCGGCTGGGCCAGCGGCAGCGCCTCCGGCGCCGTCGGTCGCACCGCCGCATCGAGCGCGAGCCGCAGCCCGAGCCCGCCCGCCTCGAGGCTCTCCTCAAAGGCGCTCGCCTGGGTGGGCGGATCGTCCGACCACGCCTCTTTTCGCCAGAGGCTGAGGACCAGGTGGTCGCGCGCCCGGGTCGCGGCGACGTAGGTGAGCCGGACCGCCTCGGCGACCTCGGCCCGCTTCTCGCGGTCGGCCGCGCGCTGGTAGCCGGGCGTCCGCCAGCTGTCCCCGACGCCGACCTCGAGCCTGCCCTCGATGCGGTCGGGGATGACCTGGGTTCCGCCCGATCGGCGGGTCGAACCCCAGCCGGTCATGATCACGACCGGGAACTCGAGGCCCTTGGCGCCGTGGATGGTCAGCACCCGGACCGCCTCGTCGTCCTCCTCGGCGGCGGCGACACCGGAGTCGTGGTACTGCTCGCGCTCGAGGCCCTCCATCCACTCGACGAAGGAGCGCAGCGTCGCGCGGCCGGTCGCCGCGAAGTCGCGGGCCCGCTTGGCGACATACCGGTAGCGGCGCCAGGTCTCCCGCGGGCGGGGCTGGCCGAAGCCCTGGGCGACCAGCAGCCGGGTGTCGATGAAGGTCTCGACCAGCGCCGGCACGGAGAGCTCATGACGCAGCCGGTGCAGCTCGGCGAGGTCGGCCAGCGCCTGCCTGACGCGCGGCACCTGGCCGTCGCCCGGCGCCTCGTAGGCGAAGCGGCCGCCGGTGTCGCGCCAGGTCGCCAGCTCGGCGTCGCTGCAGCCGAAGGCGGGCGAGCGCAGCGCTGCCACCAGCGCGACCTGGTCGGACGGATCGTCGATCGTGCGCAAGCAGGAGACCAGCTCGCGGACCTCCTGCGTCATGACGATCAGCTCGCCGCTCTCCAGCCGGTAGGGGACGCCCCAGGTCTCGAAGGCGCGTTCCAGCCGGCGGAGGTTGGTCCGGGTCGGGATGAGCACGCAGATGTCCTGCCAGCCGGCAGGCCGGAGCACCCCGTCTGTTTGAGGGGGGGAACCCCCCTCTTGGCCGTGCTCGGCGGAGCTTCCGCGCGGCCCACCCCCCCGGCCGCGCACCTGCCAGCCCTGGTCCTTGACGACCCGGCAGCTGCGGGCGACGTCCTCGGCCTCGCGGCGCCAGATCTCCGGCTGCCGGATGGGGCTGGCGACCTCCGCGCCGAACGACCAGAGGCCGCCCTCGCGGCTGGGCTCGGCGACCAGCGCCCGGTACTCCGGCTGGACGTCCGCCTCGTAGCGCATCGCCGTTCCGAAGTGGTGGTTGACGAACTCGATCACGGCGGGGACGGAGCGGAAGTTCTGGACCAGCGCCACGTCCTCGCCGACCCGCTCCTGGATCTTCTGGTAAAGCGCGATGTCGGCCCGCCGGAAGCGGTAGATCGACTGCTTGGGATCGCCGACCAGGAAGAGCTTGCCGGGCACCAGCTCGGCGTCGAGCCAGTGGGCCGGGAAGGGCAGATCGGGCTGCGCCGCGAGGTAGAAGGCGATCTCGGCCTGCAGCGGATCGGTGTCCTGGAACTCGTCGATGAAGATCCTCGACCACCGGGCCTGGGCGCGGGCGCGGACGCCCGGGTTGTCGCGAAGGAGGTCGCGCGCCCAGGTGAGGAGGTCGTGGAAGGTGGCCACACCTCGCTGGCGGCGCTCGGCCGCGTACTCGAGGACGAAGTCGCGGAGCGCCTTCAGGAGCCCGTTGAGGATCTCGGAGCGGCGGCTGGCGAGGATCTCGGCCGCTTCCGCGAGACAGCCGTTGAGCTCGCCACGCAGCCGGTTGAGGCTGTCGCCACGCCAGTTGGCCCGCTTGCCGATCTTGGTCGGGAAGCCGTCGAGGAGGAGCAGCGCGGTGAGGGCCTTGCCCTCGGTGTCGGCCTCCTCCAGCCGCTCCGCCGCCATGAAGAGGTCGGCCATCCGGTCGTACATCCGGTCGGTCGGTTCGACGCAGTCGTCCCGGAACCGCTCCAGGCCCCGAAGGCAGGTGGCCAGGTCGGCGGCTCGCGGCTGGGCAGGTCGCGGTGGCGGCGCCGGCCAGGAGGCGGCATCGGTCAGGAGGTCGTAGTGCTGGTGGAGGGCGCGCGCAACGCCTTCGATCCGGTCGGGGTTGAGGCCGAGGAGGAGGGCGTTCTTGATCGAGATGCTGGGCAGGTCGCGCAGCGCGGCCGCCTCGAACCAGGTCCGGAAGCGCTCGCGGAACTCGAGGTCCTGCTCGATCTGGTCGAGGGTGTCGAAGTTGGGGGGCAGCCCGGCCTCCAGTGGATAGGTGCGCAGCAGAGCCCCCGCGAAGGAGTGGATGGTGTCGATCGATGCCTCCTCGAGCGAAGCTGCGGCCGCGGCCGTCTCCGGCGTCCCGAACTTCTCGAGACCCTCGCGGACGCGGGCGCGAAGCTCGGCCGCGGCGGCTTCGGTGAAGGTGATCGCCACCAGCTCGGGCGTGGTGAGCCGGCCCGCAGCGACGAGGGCGACGATCCGGGAGACCAGCGTCGTCGTCTTGCCGGTGCCCGCGCCGGCCTCAACGAAGAAGGTCGTCTCGAAGTCCTCCTGCAGCCGCTTGCGGACATCGTCGTCGGCAGGGCTGAGGACGATCACTGGAGCACCAGCCGCTGGTGGAGCGAGGCGCCGGCCTCGGCCTTCTTGCGGTCGCGGATCTGGTCGCGCCCGGTCGGGCAGATCCGGTTGTAGTCGCAGAAGACGCAGTTGGAGAAGGCCGGCCGCTTGGGGACGCCGCCCTGGTCCTCGCCCGGCACCTGCGGGAACGCGCCCACCGTCAGCCCCTCGTTGACCACGCCCATGATCTCGGCGAGCCGCTGGTCGGCGGCCCCGCTCTCGGAGACCTCGACCCGGTTGAAGTTGCCCTTGGTCGAGATGAACCAGTAGGAGGCGGTGACCTGGCCGGGCTGCTTGCCCTCGGCCTCCAGGAAGCGGCGGACCGCGTTCGAGTAAACCGCCAGCTGGACCTTCGTCCCCGCCACGACGGGATCGGACTCGAAGTCCCTCCGGCCATAGGCGGAGCCAGTCTTGTAGTCGGTGACGTACGCCTCGCCTTCGCCGAGGTCGACCCGGTCGATGTAGCCGCGCAGCCGCACCACCGTGCCGTCGGCGAGCGCGACCTCGGCGGCCGGCCAGCCCTCCGCCCAACCGAAGCCCTGCTCGAAGAACTCCGGCTTCACGGCCACCTTGGCGCGGAACTCCTCGTCCTTCGTGAGCACCGTGCGGAGGTCGAGCTGAATGGCCGTCTGCTCGTTCAGCCAGGCCAGCCGGTAGCCGGTCTGGCCGAGCGACTCGACCCGCTGGAAGTGCTCCTTGGCGAGCTGCTCGAGGAGCTCCCGGTCGGCCAGCGTATAGGCCTCGCCGAGCGCCGGCCGCCCATCGGCGAGCAGCTTGCGAAAGAACTCCTCGAGGATGGCGTGGATCAGCGACCCGCGGTCGATGGCGCTGATCGCCCAGGACTCGTCGTCCTCCGGCCGCTCCGTGGGCTCGACGTCGAGGACGCGGCCGAGGAAGTAGCGGAAGGGGCAGGAGGCCCAGGTCTCCACGCCGCTGGGGCTGATCGGGTGAAGGCGGGAGAGGCCGCCGGCCAGCTTGGTGAGACCCGGCGCGACCGCGGCGACGTTGCCGTCGAACTCGGTGAACTCATGCGAGGCGCGCGCAGCGGTGGCCGTCAGCCCACGGCCGAGCGGCAGCTCCTCGCGGGCGGCCAGCGCCGAGTGGAGAAGGTCGCCCCTGCCCTGGACGATCTCGCGCGCTTCGTTGACGCGGCGCTCGGGCAGGTTGAGCATCACCGGCCCGTGCCGCAGCGCAGCCTCGGTCGAGACCAGGCTGGTCAGCCACGGCCGCTCTTCGGCCGAACCGCGGAGCTCGCGCAGCTCGGCGGGACCGACTCGCCGGCCGGCCAGCGATGCGACGGCGTCGAGCAGCCAGCGCGCGGGGTACGCCGGGCGCTGCTCGGTGTCGTGGGTCGGGAAGCAGAGGACCGCCCGGCCACCCGCCGCCAGGGCGCCGAGGTAGTTCATGCGCTCGCCCGCCATCCGCAGCTCGATGTGGCCGAGGAGGTCACCGGAGCCCTCCGGGAAGATCGGGTCCACCGGCGGTGGCGCCGGGTACGCGCGCTCGGTCATGCCGAGGACATAGACGCGGTCGAAGGTCATCCCCGAGATGGCCGAGATCGACCCCGTCACTACACCCTGGCCGAGCTTGCCCTGGGGGCGGCGCCGGGCGGCCAGCGCCTGCTCCAGCGTCTCGACGAAGCGGCCGACCTCGACCTCGCCGTCAAGCGGCGCGGCGGCCGCGAGGGCGCCGATGGTCTCGTCAACAAGCTGGGCCGCCTCCTGCTGCTCGGCCGGCCAGCCCTTGCCGATCGGGATGTAGCGGCCGCGCAGCTCGAGCGCCCAGCTCGCCAGGCCGGCCCAGCCGGAGCCGGCCTCGGGCGGCCGGGTGCGGCGGTCCATCTCCTGGATCCGACGCCGCATCTCCTCGGCGGCCGCCGCCTCGGAGCGGCGGTAGCTGCGAAGCGGCTCGGTGGTCTCGTCGTCCTCCTTCTCGAGCTTCTCGATCGTCGCGCGGTCCTCGTCGAGCTTGCGCTGAAGGCGGTCGGCCCACTGGTCGACGCCACGGACGACGCCCGCCTTGCGGCTGATCCGGTCCCACTGCGTCAGCGAGGGGCCGTCACCGCCATGAGGGAGCGAGCTGAGCCAGTTGAGGACGGCGCCACGCGAAAACCTCTGCCCCTGAAGGTGGAGAAGTCCAAGCAGGCCGCGGCCTGCGAAGCTCTCCGAGATCGGCTTGCCGCCGAGGCCGACCCAGGGCAGCTGGGCGGCCTCCAGCGTCTCCCGGACCAGCTGCTGGTAGGGCTCCTGGTGCCGGTAGACGAGGGCGGTTCGATGCAGCGGCACGCGCTCGCCCTCGAGGTCGGCGATGACGCGGCGGACCGCCGCGCGGACCTCCTCGCCGGCGTCGGGAGCCATCAGGACCTCGGGGTTCGGCTGGTTGTTGGAGCCAACCGTTGGGAGCGTGTCCCACTCGAGACCGAAGAAGGAGGCGATTCGGCTGGGGTCAGCGTCGGCAACCGGGTCGTCGAGCCAGCTCAGGCCTGCCTCGACCCGGCCGACCCGGGCGATCGAGCCGAGCAGCCGGATCTCGTGAAGAGAGAGGCGGGTGGGGAGGTAGAGCACGATCGAGCCCCAATCCGCGAGCAGCCCGGCGCCCTCCCGATCGATGGCCTCGGTGGCGGCACGGCAGAGCTCGGTCCGGTCGTAGAGGCCGCTCTCGGCCAGCAGCCGCAGGTACTCGTCGTGGGCGGCCATGGCGACCCGCGCGAGCTGGCTTCGGGAACCCAGGCGGCCGCGATGCTCGACATCGAGGTCGGCCTCGGCGATGTCGCGGAAAAGCGCGCGCAGCGTGCCGATGACCGCGCGGTGCTCGGTCTGGGCGCCCAGCCCCCCGGCAGCGCGGAGGGCCGAGCGGATGGCGGCCTCCTCGGTCACCGCAGTGAGCGGTACCTTTCCCTGTGCCGCGAGCCCGGGAGCTCCGAGCGATTCGGCGACCCGGGCGAGGACCTCGTGGCGCACGTTGGCATAGCCGGTGGCGGCGAGCCGCCGTCTCAGCGCGAGCTTGGCGTATTGGTTGGGGACCACCACCGTGAGCGGGCCGAGCGGGTCGGCGCCCTTGAGCTCGGCTGCGGCTTCGCTGAGCCAGGCCTCGGCGGCGGGTCCGGGCCGGAGGCGGGTGGCGCGAACCGTCACTCGGAGCCCACCCGGCTCGCCACCACCGGCAGCCGGTGGGTGACCGGGAGGGGGGTGGGCTCTTCGACGGTGAAGTAGAGGACCTGGCGTTCCGCTGCTATGGCGGCAAGCATGGCGTGGAGCGCGACGCGCCGCTCGGCGTCCGCGTAGCGGAAGGGGTCGTCGAGCAAGAGCGGCGGACGGAGGTCGCCGAGAAGCACTCCGGCGAGGGCGACCCGGACCGCGAAGTGGAACTGGTCGAAGGTGCCGTCGGAGAGCTGCCGCCGGCCAAGCGGCTCGCCCTCGGATCCTGCCGGCAGGAAGGCGAGCCCGGCGCCGTCGGCGAGGGCGACCGAATAGTCGGGGGCGATTCCGGCGAGCGTTCGCGACGCTTCTTCGGCCAGCTGGGGGCCGACGCCCTGGCGGATGTCACTGATGGCGGCGTCGAGCTCCTCGCGGGCCAGCCGCATCGCGTCGAGACGCAGCCTCAGCCGCTCGACGTCGCGCTTGGCGACGGCGACCTCGTCCTCCAACTCGGCCAGCGAGGACCCTGCGTCTTCGAGCGACTGGAGCTCGACCTCGCAGCGGATCCTTGCCTCGGCGGCGACCTTGATCAGCGCCGGGAGTTGCTGGGCGCGGATCTCTTGCCGTGCGAGCTCGGCGGGTTCCAGCTTGTGGATCGCCGCCTCGTTCAGCGCTGCTTCGGTCTCTTCCAGGTCGCGGCCCAGCCTTGACCGTTCCGCAGTCAACTCGTTGTCGGGGCGCTGGTCCAATGATCTTGCTGCGCCTTCGGCTCGGTCTCGCTCGCGTTCCGCTTCTCTTGCTTCGCGTTCTAGGTCTGGTTCTGGCTGGTTGGGTGGCCCCACCCTGCCCTCCCCGCGGAGCGGGGAGGGGGAAAACAGCCTCGCTGCTATCGCCAGGCCGATGCCGACCAATGCAAGGGCCCCGCCAGGGAGCACGTAGCCGAGCACAGCGGCTATCAGCCCTCCCAGCAGAAGGAGGCCACCCAGATAAGGCAACCCTCCCCACAGCGTGGGGAGGGCAGGGTGGGGCCGACCGCCTGACCGAGTCGCGGTCGGTTGTGCCGGGACGCGCGCGCGTGCTTCCGCTGCCTCCTTCTCCAGGTACGCCAGCTCGGCTCGGGCGTCGAGGGCTCGGTCGATCGCTGCACGTCCGGATTGGAGGTCGGCGCGGCGAGTCTCGAGGGTGGACACGCGCCGTGCGCGCTCGAGGACCGCTTCGGCGTCTGTCAGCTCGGCCTCCAGCTGCTGTGACCGCTCGCTCAGCTGCTCCAGGCGGGGCTTGCCGTCGGCCATGCGGTGCACCGCGGACGTGGCTGAGGCGAGCACGGATTCGGCTTCACGCAGGCGCGTTTCGGCGGCCGCTATCTGGCCGGCGCGCGGGCCGCTCAGCTCCTTGACGTGGGTCTCCAGCTTCTTGACCGCGCGGGCTGCGCTGATCCCGCCCGGCGAGCCCGAGACGAGTAGCTCGATCCGTTCGCTGAGCGAGCGGGTGAGGTCGTCGGCGTCGCCAACCTCGACGGCCTCGTGGCGGACCAGGAGGGTCGCCCGGAAGAGCGCGTCGTCGCAGCCGGTGTGCTCGCGGACGATCTGCGCGATGTCTCCTACCGCGGTTGCCAGGGTGAGCCACGAACCCTGCCGGCACTCGGCGATCGAGCCCTTGTGGGCGACAAGGTCGCGGCAGACGCGGAACTCGCGGCCGTCCGGCAGCGCGTACTCGAGCGCGATCTGGCAGACATCGGAGCCGTCGGCCACCAGCGACTCCCGCTCGGCCGCCGTCCGGGGAGTGTAGAGGGCGGCCTGGATGGCCAGCAGGATGCCCGTCTTGCCTGCCTCGTTGCGGCCGAGGAAGACGTTGGCGCCGGGCTCGAAGCGGACCTCGACCGGCTCCGCATAGGACCGGAAGCCGTGCATCACGAGGCGGGTGAGCCTCACAGCAGCCCCTCCAGCGACTGGAGGCCGATCGCCAGCGCGCGCTCGGCGAGCTGCCGCTCGGGCTCGTCGACGGCCGCGTCGATCCGCGCCCGCAGCCGCCGCTCGAAGGCGCCCCGGATCGTGTTGGAGGCAACCGGCGCCTCCGGCATGGTCCGGGTGCGGTCGCGCAGCTGGAGCAGGAAGTAGCGGTCGGCGAGGTTCTCGCCGAGCGTCGCGGGGTCGCTGCCCAGCGGGTGGTGGATGACCCCGGTGAGGTCGAAGCGGGCCAGCCGCTCGGGCTGGGCGGCGGCCAGCAGCCGGCGCCGGACCGCCTCGGCGAGGTCGCCCGCCGACTCGTGCTGGAGATCGTCGAGGGGGATCTCCTCGAGGTGGACCTCGCGCTGGTTGACGGGGATCGGCGTCACCTGGGGGGGGCGGCCCGGCTCGGTGAGCTCGACCAGCAGCATGTGCCGCGGGCCCGCCTCGGCGGGGTCGAAGCCCAAGCCCTCGGGCGAGCCCGGGTAGGCGGCGATGACGCCGCTCCGGCTGACGACCCGGGTGCGGTGGTGGTCGCCGAGGGCGAGGTAATGGAAGCCGCAGCGGTCGAGGTCGGCCTCCTCGAAGGGCAGGTTCTTGGGATCGACCTTGCCGGCGACGTCGGCCCAGAGCATCGACGCGTGCGCGATGCCGACCTGGAAGCGGGCATTCGGATGCGGCCCGGGAAGCCCGCCGAGGAGGCCGCCCGCCCGCGCCCGGCCGACCGAGGCGAGGCCATGGAAGGCGGTGTCGCCGACGAGCACCGTCTGCCACTCGTCCGAGCTGAAGACGGTGACGTTGACCGGCCAGGGCCGGTCCCACACGCCACCCGGCCGCCAGGCGTCGTGCGTACCCGGCGTGACCAGCGCGGGGACGCCGCATGCAGCAAGAGCTGCGGCCAGTCGCGCCGCCTCGGGCTGGCCGGGAAGGTCGCGGTCGAAGACGTCGCCGGCGAGCACGACGGCATCGACCCCGTGTTCGAGCACCAGCTCGGGAAGGCGATCGACCTGGCGCGCGAAATCTTCGCGCCGCTGCGCACGGCGACCGCGATCCTCGATGTACTCGAGGCGTGGCGCCATATGGATGTCCGCGCTGTGGAGGATCCGCACGAGTTAGACCTTGGGTTAGAGGGACGACAGCTGCTTGTCGCGGGCGCCTGAATTGTAAGCAGGCAGGCCGGGGAATGCCTGTCGGAGCGCCACCGCGGCGCAATAATCACCGGGCACATGCGCGAAGGGAGCGAGTTCGAGAAAGGCGACCGCATGGTCCGCCTGCTGGCGGAGCTGCGCCTCTTCCAGGCGGTGCCCCAGGGCCTGACCACGCGCGACCTGGGGGAGCGGATGGGCATCAGCCAGCGCCAGGCCCAGCGCGACATCAAGGCGCTCGAGAGCTACCTCGCGGTGCCCTTCTACATGGAGGGCAATCGCTGGGTGGTCGACCGCAATTTCTGGCTCCAGCCGCTCCGCTTCTCCCTACCTGAGGCGATGGGCCTGCTCCTCAGTGCCCGCCTGATGCTGCGCCACGCCGACCACGCCGACGAATTCACCGCGTCCGCCTACGAGAAGCTGGCGGCAGTCCTCCCCGAGCCGATCCGCGACACCCTGGCTGAGGCGGCAGCTGGGCTGGCCCGGAAGCCATCCGACGGCCGCTTCACCCAGATCCTTGGCGTGCTCGGCACCGGCTGGGCAGAGCGGCGCAAGGTCCGCATCACCTACACGATGGAGCGCACCTTCGAGCGCGTCGTCTGGCCCCTGTTCCTGGAACCCTCACCCCTCGGTCACGGCATCTACCTGCTCGCCTGGGATCAGAAGCTTTCGGCCGTCCGCTCGTACCGCCTGGAGCGGATGACCGATGCCAAGCTTTTGGATGAGACCTTCTCGCCACCGGCCGGCTTCGACGCCGGCTCGCATCTGGGCCAGGCCTGGGGCATCTGGAGCCCGGGCGACCCGGTCGAGGTTGAGCTGCTCTTCGCGCCTTCCGTCGCCCGCCGAGTGCAGGAGACGGTCTGGCATCCGAGCCAGGTGCTCGAGCCGCTGCCCGACGGGCGGGTGCGGTTGAAGCTCCGCGTAAGCTCGTGGCTCGAGCTTCGCCATTGGGTCCTCGGCTGGGGCGAGACGGTCGAGGTGGTCGGCCCGGCCGAGCTCCGCACCTCGATCCGCAACGCGGTCGCGTCCCTCGCCCGGGTCTACGGGACCGCGCCAGCGCCCGCGCGCCGTCCCGGTCGCCGCTCCCCTGCAGATGCAAGCCGCACGCCAAAGCCTCGTTGACCACGGCCGCCGGCTGGTCGCCGGAGGCTACGTGGTGGGAGCGGACGGCAACCTGTCGGTGCGGTCCGGCGATGGCGTGTTGATCACGCCCAGCCGGGTGCCCTACGACCGCCTTTCGGCCGAGCAGATCGCGAGCATCGACCTCGACGGTTTGGGCGACGCCACCCGCTCCTCCGAATGGGCTGTGCACTGCGCGATCTACCGAGCCCGCCCTGAGGTTTCGGCGATCGTTCACGCCCATCCCATCTACGCCTGCGTGCTGGCCGTGCGCCGGGAGCGGCTCGAGGCGCTGCTGGACGAGGTAGAGCCGGTCCTGGGAGGCCCGGTATCGGTCGCCGAGTACGCGTTGTCGGGCACGGCCGAGCTGGGTGCGCTCGCTATCGCCGGCTTGGGCATGCGGCACGCCGTCATCCTCGCCAACCACGGGACGGTAACGGTCGGCTCCGACCTGGAAGAGGCCTTCTACCGGCTCGAAGTATTGGAGCGGGCGGCTCACGTCCAGGTCCTCCGGTGACCCATGACGAAGCTGTCGCGCGCGTACGTGAGCTCCAGGCCGCCGAGCAGGGCCTGAACCCGGTCTGCGGCTACGGGCTCCTCGACGACGGCCGGCGGACCGAACGGGCGATCGTCCTCATCCACGGCTTCACCAGCTGCCCGAAGATGTACGAGCCGCTGGCGGCCGAGCTTCATCGGGCGGGCGCCAATGTCCTCATCCCGCGACTCCCGCGCCATGGCCTTGCGGATCGAATGGCGGGGGAGCTCAGCCACCTGTCGGCGTCCGAATTGACCGCGGCAGTGTCTGAGGCACTGGAGATCGCGGCCGGACTGGGCGAGAAGGTGACAGTGGCCGGCCTCTCCCTGGGCGGGATCCTGGCCGCCTGGCTGGCCCAGTTCCGGCCGGGCGTCGACCGGGCGGTGGTCATGGCGCCGCTCTTCAGCATCCCGGTGGTGCCGGAGTGGTTCAGCGACCTCCTCGGCTTCGTCGCCGACCAGGTGCCGAACTTCTACATCTGGTGGGACTGGAAGGCGAAGGCTCACCCGCTCGGTCCGCCCTACGGCTACCCGCGCTTCCCGAGCCACGCCTACGGGGAGATGCTGAAGCTGGCCCACGAGGTCAAGAGCACCGCGCGGCGCGAACCGCCACGCTCCCCGGGCGACATCCGGGTGGTCGTAAAC
>DATCOZ010000302.1:0-5219 GCA_036564345.1 Candidatus Dormiibacterota bacterium
CCAGCCGCTCAACGGCATCGTTGAGCTCCTTGATCTTGTCTGTGCCGTCACCCGACCGGATCGCCTCCGCCACGCAATGCTCGGTGTGGTCCTGTATGAGCGCTAGAGCGACCGCATCGAGCGCCGCCTTGGCGGCGCTGACCTGGGTCAGCACGTCAATGCAGTAGCGATCTTCGTCGACCATCTTCTGGACGCCGCGGATCTGACCCTCGATCCGTCTGAGCCGGGCCTGTATCTGTTCTTTGTGCGACTTGTAGCCTGCCATGCGGTTACTCTACCCCCGAGGGGTATTTTGTGCTCCGGGCGTCACTGATTTGTCTTGCCCCGCCGGATCCCGGCCCGCGATCTGCCGCATGGGGCAGAAGCGCCGCCATCACGGCAATCAGCAGCGCGGTCGCCCCATTGGTTAGCAACGAAAGGGGCGTGACCACCACCGACAGCAGCGGCTGTCCGCATGGCCGGTCGTGGACGAAAACGTACTACGAATCAGGCGCCGTGACGACGCGATCCTGGGTCGCACGGGCGGGGATACCGCCAGTGACGCCGCGCACTGGCACCGCACCACAGATCCGGGTTCCGCCGCCCGACTCCACCCGCAGCGTGCCGCCGACCGCTCCGAGACGGTCGCGCATGTTGGTGAGGCCGGCTCCTTCAGCGTCCCGGTCGGGATCAAAGCCAGCGCCGTCATCGGAAACCTCGAACAGCAAGGCGCCCCCGTCCTCCCAGATCCGCACCCCCGCCGAAGCCCCCGCGCCGGCGTGCTTGGCGGCATTCTGGAGGGCTTCCAAGCAGCAGAAATAGACGGCCGCCTCGACCTCGGGCGCGTGCCTTCCCACGCCGTCCGCCTCGAGACTGGTCGGAAGCTGGGCCCGCCGGCAGGCGGCGCTCATCGCCACCCCGAGGCCGGCGCTCGAGAGCAGCGGCGGGTAGATCCCGTGGGCCAGCGACCGCAGCTCTTCGATCGCCGAGCTAACGTCATCCTGCAGCTGCTTCATCAGCGACCTGGCGCGTTCGGGGTCACGCTCGGCGAATTGCTCGAGAAGCCGCACCTTGACGGACAGGGCAACGAGGTGCTGCTGGGCGCCGTCGTGCAGGTTGCGTTCGATCCGTCTCCGCTCTGCGTCGGCGGCCGCGACCAGCCGCCCGCGCGATGCCTGCAGCTCGGCCGCCTGCTGGCGCAGCCGCTCGAGGGAGTCCTGCAGCGACGAATCCAGGCGCGCCTTGTTGAGCGCCACGCCCAACTCTCGCGCCACCTCCTCGAGGGTGACGTCGACCTCGGCCGCGAGGCTTTCGTATTTGCGCGCCCGCTCCGCCACCAGCATGCCGAAGAGCTGGCCGCTGTGGCTGACGGGCGCCACGCGGAGGGGCGCTATGTCCCGCCCCTCCAGCAAGGCCGGCAGCCAGACCCTGGCCCAGGCGGCGCTCGAGACGTGGGCGTTGGCGGCGATCGTCTCTTCGGCCGGCGTGATCGGGATGGACTTCCTCTCCGCGGGCGGCTCAACCGCCGCGAGCCGCAGGCTGCCGCTCTCACAGAGCCAGAGCTCCGCGGCGTCCAGCTTGAAGCCATCCCGCAGCGCCTCGACCATCTGGAGAAGGAGCTCGTCCATCGGCACGCCGCGATTCAGCTGGCTGGCAAAGGAGCTGCGTACGAAGTCGATGGCCGAGAGGCTGGCAGTCTCTCGGCGTCGGCGCGATAGGGCCGAGGCGGCGGAGGTGGCCAGGGCGATCAGCAGGATCGTGGCCACCAGCGCTCCCAGGAGAAGGTTCGGGCGGACGAGCTGGCTCAGGTCAGGCACCTCAGGCTGTGCTGCTCAGTCCTCCAGGCGCAGGGCTTCGACAGCGGGCAGGCGCGCGGCCCGCAGGGCCGGGGGGATCGTGACCGCCAGTACCGCCAGAAAGAGGAGGCCGACGATGAGCGCCAGCGATGAACCGTCGATCTCAAGGCGGGCCCCGGGCAGGTACCCGTTCGTCATGACGGCACTGATCGCCACCCCGACCGCGATCCCGACGAGCGCACCACAGGTGGCCGTGATCAGCGCCTCCGAGACCATCCCGGCCAGGACCTGGCCCGGCCGGAAGCCCAGAGCGCGGAGCATGCCGATCGCGCGGCGGCGCTCGACGACCGCCCTCAGGGCGAGGATGCCGAGGCTCAGCACCCCCACCAGAAGTCCGATCCCCATCACGAGCCGGACCATGTCGAAGAACGCCTGCCCGGCGCTGGAGGAGGAGTCGTACATCTCCTTCACGGTCGTCGCCTCCGCCCCCTGGCTGAAGACCTCCCGCTGGATCTGCCGGGCCACTGCCACGGCGTCGGCGCCGGGCGCCGTCCTGGCCAGGATGGTGGTGCCGATCGGCAGGGTCGCGAAGGGTGCCATCGCGGCCTCGGAGCCGGCCAGGCCCCAGAGCCCGACGGTCCTCACGACGCCCGCGACCTCAAACTTTACCGGTCCGTCCGGTCCCACCAACTTGACCGTCACGCCGGGAGTTGCGTAGGTGGGTGAGACCACCAGGTGGGGGTCGTCGGCGAGAGCCTGCCAGACCTCGGCGTCGCTCTTGAAGCGACTCTCCCGGCCGGCGAGCTGGAAAGGTCTGGCCGCCAGTTGGGCGCGGCTGAGCGAATAGAGGGGCAGGTATTGATCCTTGTGAGTAGGCCCAGAGGAGCTCACGTCCCCGCGATAGGGCCGGGTCGGCATCGGGATCTCGCGCACGATGCGGCTGCGCACGGAATCGGGAATCGACAAACCTGGGCGAGTCGGTGCGTTGATGCGGATGTCGTACTCCTTCAGGCCAGTGAGGAATTGGCCGTTGAAGGTCGGGAGCAGCACCGAGGTCATGGTGATCAGGGTCAGCACGAGCGCGAACGCGCCGGTGCCCAGGCCTGCCCTGAGCGGCCGCCGAGTCAGATAGGCGAGGGACGGCCTCAGGGTCGCCCGGGCCCCGCCCTGAAGCCAGCCGAGTGGGATCTCCAGAACACGAAGGTTGGAGGCCACGACCAGGCTGAGCCCGAAGACCGCCGTGACCACGCCCAGCACGATCGCGATGCCGGATTCCGACGTCGTAACGTCCGTGATCGTTGCCACGTTGGCCGCCGCCCACGCCGTCAGGGCAGCTCCGGTCAAGGTCGCCCGCAAGCGGTCTGAGATCCGGCCGCCGACCAGCGCCTCCGCCAGGATCACCAGAGCCGCCCCGCCCGCCAGCCGGACCGGCAGGCTGCCAACGACCAGAGCCGCGAGCGAGCCGAGGCCTAGGCCGGCCAAGAGCGCGGTCCTCCAGACCGATCGTTTTCGCTGAGGGGTTGGTTCGGGCAGGTTCTTGATGGCTGAGGAGATCTGCATCCGGGAGCTCCGGAGGGAGGTGGCGAAGAGCGTGGCCAGCACGATCAGCGCGCCGATGGCGACGGAGAGAGCCAGCGAACCGGGCGTGAGGGCGTACTGTACCGGCGCAGCGCGGTTCTCCACCGCCACGCTCTGGACCCGGACATAGAGCAGGGCGACGAGGGCGAGGCCGAAGAGGGCGCCCGGAACAAGGGCCACCACGGCGGCGGCCAGGCTGTAGATGCCCCCCTCCAGCACCGACAGGGCGACCATGCCGGCCCGGCCGAGCCCCAGCGCTCGGAGCACGGCGTGCCGCGGCCGCCGCTCTTCAGCCAGGGCGAGGCCAAGGTTGACAACCAGGGCTGCACCGGCGAGGGCGACGAACAGGCTGAGCGCGGTGTACAGGCCTCGAGTTGTCTCAGCCTGTCTGACCTGGGCGTCGACGTCCTCGCGCTTCGCTTCGCGCACGGTCAGGACCGGCCCGCGGGGTAGGGCCTGCAGGACCGCCCGCACCCGTGGCGCCAGCTGGTGGGCCCGGTCCAGCTCGGCTCGGCCGTCGCCGGGAGCCGCGAGGCGGATGACGTTGATGCCCTGGTCGCCGATCAGCGGCCGTAAGTTGGCCAGGGGAGAGAAGAGGGCCGGCCGGAGCGTGTAGGCCCCCGGACCCTGGGCCAGGGCGATGCCCGCCAGGCGGAGCTCCACCACCTGCTGGGGACCGATGGAGACGCGAAGCCTGTCACCGGAGCGAGCGTCCAGGGCCTTGGCCAGCGAAGCCGAGATCAACACCTGGTCGAGGGCCAAGTCTTGTCCGGTGGTCCTCCTTCCGTCGGTGAGCAGGTAGCTGCCGAAATGGCCTTGGGTAACCGGGTCGAACCCGACCAGCACTACCAGCGGCTTGACATTGCCGCGATCGAGGTCGAGCACCGAGCTGGGCAGCTCGACGCCCGCCTGTACCCCGGCCAGCGACGAGCGCAGTCCCGGATCAGCGGCCAGCTTGGAAGCGAGCTCGGGCTCGAAGAAGTGGCCTCCGTCGGCGGCGACCAGGTCGACGCGGCCCCAAGCGAGGAAAGCGCCGCGGGTCTGGGACTCGAGGAAGGAGTCGCCGAGGACCTGCATCGCGAAGATGGCCATGGTTCCGACCATCAGGCCCAGCACGACCACCACGGACTGCCCCGGACGCCGCACCGCCTCCCGAAACGCCAGGCGGGCCAACAGCGGCCGGCGCAGTGCGAGCACCAGGAGGACGGCGTATACGAACAGGAACAGTCCCGTCACGATCACCGCCGGGGTCATCCGACCGCTCCCGCGCGCTCGGCGCTGGCCGTCTCGATGCGTCCGTCGCGCATCCTGAGCGTGCGATGGGCACGCTCGGCGACCTGGGGGTTGTGGGTGACCAGGACGATGGTCTGGCCGTCACGGTTCAGGCGCACCAGCAGCTCGACGATCACCTGGGTGACTTCCGTATCGAGGTTGCCGGTGGGCTCGTCGGCCCAGACCACCGCCGGCTTGTGAACCAGCGCCCGGGCCACCGCCACGCGCTGCTGCTCGCCGCCGGAGAGCTGGTCGGGGCGGTGGTTGGCGCGATGGGCGAGTCCCAGTGTCTCCAGCATCTCGAGCGCGCGGCGGCGGGAGTCGCGCGAGTTGAGGTTCTGGAGCAGGAGCGGGATCTCCACGTTCTCGACCGCGGAGAGCACCGGCAGCAGGTTGAAGGCCTGAAAAACGAAGCCCATGTGGTCGCGGCGATAGGTGGTCCGGGCGCGGTCCGACATGGTGGAGAGGTCCTGGCCGTCGACCACGACCTGGCCGCCGTCGAAGGCGTCGAGGCCGGAAAGGCAGTTGAGGAGGGTGGTCTTGCCGGAGCCGGAGGGACCGACGATGGCGACCATCTCGCCGCGCTCGATCTCG
>DATCOZ010000305.1:0-7565 GCA_036564345.1 Candidatus Dormiibacterota bacterium
ATCGTGACCCAGTTCCAGGTGCTCGGTGCGTCATTGGACATGACGCGGTTGCGCTTCACGATGGATCCGCTCTACGTGAGGGCGGTGCGGACAGCCTTCGTCCTCTACTACGAGAAGGGCTGGCTCTACCGCGGGCCGCGGATCGTGAACTGGTGTCCGCGCTGCCTGTCGGCGATCTCTGACCTGGAGATCGACTGGCAGACACACGAGGACACCCTCTACTACATCTCCTACCTGGTCGAGGGGACCGACGAGACAGTCACCATCGCCACCGTTCGCCCGGAGACGATGCTGGCCGACACGGGCGTCGCGGTCCATCCCGACGACGACCGCTATCGGCACCTGGTCGGCAAGTTCGCGGTCCTGCCGCTGGTCGGCAGGCGGCTGCCGATCGTCGCCGACGAGGCGGTTCAGAAGGAGTTCGGCACCGGTGCGCTCAAAGTCACGCCCGGCCACGACCTGCTCGACTACGAGATCGGCGAGCGGCACGGCCTGGACCTGGTCAACGGCATGAACCTCGACGGCACCATGAAGGTGCCCGACCTTCCCCGCTACGACGGCCTTCCCGGGGTCGAGGCGCGGGTTCGGGTGGTCGAGGATCTCCAGGCGGCGGGCAGGCTGCTCCGCACCGAGCCCTACTCGCACGAGGTCGGGCACTGCGACCGCTGCGGCACCATCCTCGAGCCGCTGGTGTCCGAACAGTGGTTCCTCGACATGAAGGAGCTCGCCCAGATGTGCATCGAAGCGAGCGCGCAGGGCAAGGTGCGCTGGCATCCCGAGCGCTACGAGCGCACCTACCTCGACTGGCTGCGCGGGATCCGCGACTGGTGCGTCAGCCGCCAGCTCTGGCTCGGCCACCGGATCCCCGTCTTCACCTGTGCCAACGGCCACCAGTTCGCCGCCGTCGACCGGCCTGTCCATTGCCGGGAGTGCGACTCCACCCTGCTGAGCGAGGAGACCGACGTCCTCGACACCTGGTTCTCATCCGCCCTCTGGCCCTTTGCGACGCTTGGCTGGCCCGTCGAGACCGACGAGCTGAAGGCCTTCTACCCGACGGCGCTGAACTGCACCAACCGGGACATCATCAACCTCTGGGTCACCCGGATGATCTTCTCCGGCCTCTTCTTCATGGGCGAGGCGCCCTTCTCCGACGTGATCATCCACGCGACGATCCAGGCCGCCGACGGCCGCCGGATGAGCAAGTCGCTGGGCACCGGCGTGGATCCCCGCGAGGTGATCGACGCCTACGGCGCCGACGCGCTCCGGGCGTGGGGTGCCCTGGTCGGCATGGCGACCCAGGACGCCCGCTTCGACGTCAGCCGGATCGAGGGCTACAAGCGCTTCGCGAACAAGCTCTGGAACGCCACCCGGCTCGTCCTCTCGTCAGTGGCCAATGAGTCCCCCCACGGTCCACCGGCGCCTGACGGCGACCTCCAACCGGCCGACCGCTGGATCCTCTCCCGTCTCCAGGGTGCGGTTCGCGAGGTCACCGCGGGGATCGAGGAATACTCATTCCAGCGCTCCATCGAGGCCGCCTACGACTTCGCCTGGCACGACTTCTGCGACTGGTACCTGGAGGCGGTCAAAGCGCGGCTGCGCGACGGGGACCCTGCCGCCCGCTCCGCCGCGGTGCACGTTCTCGACACGCTCTTCAGGCTGCTCCACCCCTTCCTGCCCTTCGTGACCGAGGACCTCTGGCACCGGCTGCCCAACGACCGCGACTTCCTGCTGCGAACAACGTGGCCGGAGCCGGACCCGCGGTTCGACGACGGCGGCGCCGAGGCGTTCTTCACTAACCTCATCCGGCTGATCGAGGAGATCCGCGCCACCCGCCACGCTGCCGCCGGCGGGGCCTCCGGCGGCAGGCTCTGGCTTGCCACCGATCTACCGGCTGCCGAGCGTGAGCTGCTCCGCGAGCTGGCGCGGGTCGAGCTGGTCGCCGAGGCCGGACCGGGCGCCCTGCCAATGGCCTGGGGCGATGCCCGCCTCGAGCTGCCGGTGCCGACCGACGATGGGAAGCGCCGGGATGCCGAGCGCCGCCGCATCGCCGAGGAGCTGGCGAAGGTCGAGACGAAGCTCGCCAATCCCACTTTTCGGATACGGGCGCCGGCCGCGATCGTGGCCAAGGAGGAGCAGAAGGCGTCCGAGCTTCGAGCGGCGCTGGCCCGGCTCGGCTAGGGGCCTTTCGACCACCGCGATAACCTAGGCCCACCAATGCCCGCGGCCCTCCTGCTGTTGCCAGTTGCCCTGCTGGCCGTGGGAGCGGTGCTTGCCTGGGCCGTCCGGCGGGTCGTCCCCGGGTCCGGCCGGTTCATCGCCGCGCTGGCCGCCTGGGGGGCCCTGGTAGCGCTGGTCGCTATCTGGTCGTCCCAGCGGACCCCGCTCGACCTGACGGTCGGCGAGCTCGGCGCCGGGATCCGGCTCGCGATCCGTCTCGATGCCGTCTCGTTCGCCTTCGGGCTTTTCCTGCTCGTCCCGGCCGCGCTCCTGCTGACCTTCACAAGCAGCCCTTCACCGCCGCTGGTGGTGCTCGCGACGGCGGCCTCGCTCTTCACGGTCGGGGCGAGCGGCCTGATCCTCGCCGCCTTCGGCTGGGGGGCCACACTGCTGCTGGTCGCGGTCCTGCTGCAGGCCGCCGGCGAGGCGAAGCCGATGACGACCCGCCTCCGGGACCAGGCGGCGCTGCTCTTCCTGCTCTGGGCGGGAGCCGCGATCTACTCTCGCGGCGGGACCGACCAGTATGCCGCGATCCCAGTGTCGATCCTCCAGCCGCAGATCTTCGCCCTCGTGGCGATCGCCTCGCTGCTGGCGTCGGGCATCGTCCCCTGGAAGGCATGGCCCGCCGCCCTCTGGGAGCGGCTGCGCCCCGAGACGGCCGGACCGGCCACGGCGTTGCTCTTCTTCACCGGCTTCTATTTCCTCGTCCGAATGTACGAGGCGGGTGGCGGGCACTATCCAAGCCCCTTTGCCAACCCCCTTCTCGCCGCCGCCGGCACCGCCTGCGCCCTGGCCGCCACGCTCCGGGCCCAGGCTGCACCGACCCGCCGCGCGTATCTCGCCGAGACGCTGCCGATCGCTGGCGGTTTCGCGCTCCTCGCCCTCGCCCTCGGCACGCCTCTCGGGATCGCCGCGGCGATCGGAACCCTCGCCGTGGCCTCGCTTCTCTGCGCCCTTCTGCCGCTGGTCGCCGAAGAGGCGCTCACCGGGACGGTCCTGGTCGCGCTCGTGGTCTCGGTCGGATTGCCTCCGACCGCCGTCTTCGGGACCCGCCTGCTCGACGTCCAGGCGGCGCTCGAGGCGAACGAGGTCACCGGCTACCTCGGCCTCGCCGCGATCGCGGCATGGGTGATCGGGATCGCGGCGGCGGCTCGCGCGGTCCGCCTCGCCCCCCGCCGCGATGCCGAGCCGAGCCGCTCCCGGCTTGGCGCGCTGATCCTGGTCGTCGCGCTGGCGGCGGGCGGCGCCTGTCTCGGCGCCCTCCAATCGGTGATCGCCATCCCGGCCGCCGCAACCGTCCTCAACTTTCCCGACTCGGCCCTCACCGGCGGTCTCTACGCGACGGACGCGGCATCGGGGGGCTGGCCGGCGGTCGCCCTCGGCGGGCTGCTCGCCGTTGCCGTCGTCGTGCTCGGCCTCGGCGGCGCCCGCTTCGGAGTGGCAGCCCTCCCGGCAGCCGACCCGGCCCCCCTCTTTGCGCCTCGCTGGCGATCGCTGCCCGATCGGCTCGGTGTGCTGGCTGATGCGCTCGAGCTGCCGGTGGAGTTTCGGGTCACCGAGTGGAAGCGGATCGACCTGGTGCTGACGCGAGGCTCGATCTGGCTCTGGATCGTCCTCTTCGCGGTCCTCGCCATTGTGGTCACCCGATGCTCGGGCTGATCGCGTGGCTCGGCCTGTCGATGGCCTGGCTGGGCGCTGCCGTGCTCGTCCTCTCGGAGGCTCGTCGCGGCCTCGCCGTCGGCCTCCTGCTGGCCGCAGCGGGCCTCGCCGTGGTCCGTTTCGCCGAGGGGGATGCCGCTGACGCGGGCCTGCTGCTGGCCGGCGGCCTGCTCGCCTCCGTCATCGCCCTGCGCCGCAACCCGCGGCGCGGCTGGGGACTGCTCCCCGCCGGCTCGACCCCCCGGATCGTGCTCTCGATCGTCGTCGGAGGGGCCGCGCTCTGGCTCGGGGTCGCCGCCCTCGACTCTCCCGGCGAGCCCCAGGCCCGTGCCGCCGCGACCATCGTGATGGCGCTCGGGGCGGGCCGGTTGCTGGGTGTGCGCGACCCCCGCGCAGCGCTCGCGGCAGCCTCGCTCATCGCCCTTGGGGCTGGAACCCTCGAAGCGCTGGCGACGACCGACGCGACAGGCGCGCTGATCGGCTCCATCGCGGCCGTCGCGCTCAACCTGATCCCCGCCGCGGCGGACAGCGAGGCCGAAGGTGGCTGAGCTGACAGCCGAGCTCGCCTTCGGCCTGCCGGCCGTCGGGGCGCTCATCGTCTCGCTCTTCCGCCGCCGACGTGGCCTGGCGGTGGTCGCCGGGCTCGCCTTCGGAATCGCCGGCCTCGTCGCCGCCGGCCTGGTGGTACCCGGCAGGCAGTATCAGCTGCTCGGGCTGCACGCCGTGCTCCTGGCGCCCGAGCAGGTCGTCCTGGTCGCCACCTTCGTCGCCGCCGGCCTTGCCGTCCTCTTCGTCCCGCCCGGCTCCGACCGGGTACCGATGCTCGTCTCGGTCCTCGCGGCACTGTCCGCGATCGCCGCCCTGGCCATCCTCAGCGACGCGCTGGTCGTGGCGCTGTTGGTGCTCCTGCTCGCCGCGGTCCAGGCCGCGGTCCCCGCCCTCCGCTCCTTCGCGGACCGGGTGCGGCCCCCCGCCTTCGGCGCGCTCCTGATCGCCCTCGGAGCCCTCCTTGCGGCCGGCGCTACAAGCACGCCGCTGGTCAGGATCGCCGGGCTTGCCATGGTTGTCGGCGTCACCGCGACGATCGGCGTGGCGCCCTACCTTCAGGGCCTCGACCCACGCGAGCCGGCGCCGGCGTCGCCGATCGCCTGGCTCGGCTTCGTCGGCCCGGCCCTCGCGGTCGTCCTGGTCACCCGCTTCGTCGGGCTGTTGCCGGCCGAATCGGGGGCGGGGTACGCGGTGCTCCTGGCGCTCGGCATCTTCAACCTCGGTCTGGGTGCCTTCGGCTCCTGGCAGTCGAAGGCCAACGCCGACCTCTGGCGTTACTCCTTCATCGGCGACTGGGGGCTGGTCCTGGTCGGGTTCGGGCTGCTCAACCGGACCGCGGCAGGTGGAGCTTACCTGCTTCTCCTCTCGATCCTGCTCCTCCGGCTGCCGCTCTACCTCCTCGCCCGGCCCGCCCTCATCCAGGCCCAGCGGGTGGCGACGATCACGCCGCTGACCCTGCTCGTCGCGGCGGCCCTCTTCGGCTCGGCCCCCTTCGCCGGCTTCGCGGCCCGGCTCCTCCTCATCCGGGGAGCCACCCAGGTTCCCTGGCCGCTGACCGCGCTGCTGGTGCTGGCGATGCTGAGCTGGCTGCCGCAATCGCTCCGGCTCGCCCAGACTCTCGGCCGCCCGACCGGCCGTGTCGCCGGGGGGATCGTCATCGTGCTCCTCCTGAACCTGGCGCTCGGGCTCTATCCGAACCCGGTTCTCACCTTGCTCGGGGTTCGCTGAGGTGCCCTGGGCAGAGATCGGCCAGCACGGCATCGGGCTGCTGCTCTACCCAGGCCTGCTCGCCTGCGTCGCCCTCGGCCTGCTGCTGGAGGTTGCCTCGGCCTGGTGGATGGTTCCCGAGCGGGGCGGCATCGTGCCCGCGGCGAGGCGGGTGATGGCGCGCTTGCGGCCGACCGGTGAGCGGGGCGGCTTCCCCGTCCTCTCGATCGGAGCGGGGCTGCTGGCGCTCGTCGCGGCGCTCCAGCTCGCGCTTCCCTACAACCCGGTTCCCACGGCGGACCGCAACCTGCTGGTCGCCGCGCTGGCCCTGGTCGGCTCCGCCTGGCTGCTCTGGGCCTGGGGGTGGACCCGGGGCGAGCTGGAGCCCGGCCTGATGCTCATCGTCCAGCTCTGCTGGCTCGTCGCCCTTCTCGTCCCGGCCATCGAGCCGCAGACGCTCAAGCCGCAGACCCTTGGCAACATCCAGCTCAACCCGGACCTGCCCGTGAAGGTCGCCTCGGGGCTGCTCTACCTGATGTGCCTGCCCGCGCTGCTCCACCTGATCCCGGAGTCGGCGCCACAGGGCGTGCCGGGCGGCGCCGGCCGCCGGGCACCCGGCCTCGAGGGCAGTGGGTTCAGCGCCCTGCGGCTGCTTCTCTGGCTGCCCTACTGCGGCCTCTTCGTGTCCCTCTTCTTCAGCGTGGGAGGGGACGACGTCGTGGACCTTCTACGTTTCCTCGGGCTGGTCGCGGGCACCGCGGCGATCGGCGTCGCGATCGCCGTCAACCTGCTCTACCGGGGCGCGGTGTTCACCAGCCGGTTCATCAACCTGGTCCTCGTGCCCTTCGCCTTGATCACGCTCAGCCTCGGGATGCTTTCCGCCGCCATTGGCACAAGATAAAGTGGTAGCAATAGTTCACTAACCCAAGATCGCGGTGTATCATGCGCCTGCCTTCACTCCTCTCAACGTTTTCCACAGGCACTAGTGAACGTACTCAACACCGTGCTCGGCATGTGGTCGAGCGACATGGGCATCGACCTCGGAACGGCCAACACCCTGGTCCATGTCCGAGGCCGCGGCATCGTGCTCGACGAGCCCTCGGTGGTTGCCGTCAGTCGCCGCACCGGACAGGTGCTGAGCGTCGGTTCTGACGCGCGCAAGATGCTCGGCCGGACGCCGGCCGACATCATCGCCCTGCGCCCCATGAAGGACGGCGTGATCGCCGACTTCGACCACACCGAGCAGATGATCAAGCACTTCATCGCCAAGGCGCACGACCGCTCCTGGCACGTCTCCCACCCCCGGATGGTGATCGGCGTGCCCTCCGGCGTGACCGAGGTCGAGAAGCGGGCCGTGACCGATGCCGCCACCCACGCCGGGGCGCGCGAGGCGCACCTGATCGAGGAGCCGATGGCCGCCGCGATCGGCGCCGGGCTCCCCATCCAGGAAGCGTCGGGGTCGATGATCGTGGACATCGGCGGCGGCACCACCGAGGTGGCGGTCATCTCGCTCGGCGGCATCGTCGCGGCCGAGTCGGCCCGGATGGGCGGCGACGCGATGGACGCGGCGATCGTCCACTACGTTCGCCGCAACCTCAACCTGCTGATCGGCGACCGGACGGCCGAGGACATCAAGATCGCGATGGGGTCCGCCTTCCCGCTCGAGGAGGAGCGCGTTTTCACAGTTCGCGGCCGGGACCTCATGAGCGGCCTGCCGAAGGTGGTCGAGATGACCACCGCCCACGTCCGGGAGGCGCTCACCGGCTGCCTGGTCGAGATCGTGGGCGCCGTCAAGCGGACGGTCGAGGCCACCCCGCCGGAGCTGGTGATGGACCTGATGGAGCGGGGGATCGTGCTCTGCGGTGGCGGAGCCCTGCTCGCCGGGCTCGACCAGCTGGTCGCGCACGAGACGTTGATCCCGGCGTACGTCGCGG
>DATCOZ010000328.1:0-15832 GCA_036564345.1 Candidatus Dormiibacterota bacterium
GCAGGTACAGACTGGCTGCTGGGGGGGGCAGATACAGTCTTTCGACTCGGCTGCAATGGTTGCTTTGACCAATCGATCTTCGAGGGAATGGAATGAGATCGCCGCCATGCGCCCACCGGGTTTGAGGATCTTGATTGCGCCCTTCAGGCCCTGTTCGAGACTGCCCAGCTCGTCGTTGACCTCCATGCGGATCGCCTGGAAGGTTCGGGTCGCCGGGTGGATGTCCCTGGGCCAGGCGCCTCGCGGTATCGCGGCTTCCACCGCCCGGGCCAGGTCGCTGGTGGTTGCCAGCGGCCGGCGGCGGACGATGAACTCGGCGATCCGCCGTGCCCAGCGCTCCTCGCCGAGGTCGGCGATCACGCGGGCGAGGTCGCCCTGGTCCATCCGGTTCACCAGCTCCGCGGCGGAGACCGGTTGCGACGGGTCCATCCGCATGTCCAGCGGTGCCTCGGCGCGGAAGCTGAATCCGCGCTCCGGCGTGTCCAGCTGGTAGCTGGAGAGCCCGAGGTCGAAGAGCACGCCGTCCACCTCGCCGAACCCCGCCTGGCGGGCGAGGGAGTCGATGTCGGCAAAGTTCGCCTGCACCAGGATCGCCGGCGGATCGAATCCGGCCAGCACCTCCGCGACTCGCGCGATGGCCGCGGGATCACGATCGATCCCGATCAGCCGGCCGCCGGGTTGGATGCGCTCGAGCAGTGCGCGGGCGTGCCCTCCGCCTCCCAGGGTCGCGTCGATGAAGACCGACCCCGGACGGGGCTGAAGGAGCTCTATTGACTCTTTTGAAAGTACGGGGCGGTGACCGTTCAGCTGGTCTGGGTCACCCGGTTAACGTTGTCGGTGAAGTTGGCCAGCGCGCCTACGGAGTAGCTGTCCCAGTGGTCCGCTGCCCAGATCTCCACCACCGTCTGGTTGCCGATCACGATCACCGTCGAGTCGGGATCGATCCCGGCCTGCCGGCGCTGTTCCGGGCTCAGGGTCACGCGTCCCTGCGGGTCGAAGTCGCAGGGTATGGCCAGGGCGTTCATCGCCCGGGCCAGCGCCCGCTGCTCGGCCGTCGCCCGGAAGGGGGAGGGAAGGACGTCGCGCATTCCTTCCCACTCTTCGCGGGGGTAGATAGCCAGGTTCTTCTCCGTTCCGATGGAGATATAGGATCCGTCGGGCAGCTGGTCCCGCATCTGTTTCGGGATCGCCAAACGACCCTTCGAATCCACTTTCATGCGCGAGGAGCCGGAGAACATTCATTCTTTTTCCTGGACCGCGGTGATGGGGATGAGCGGAAGCTGCGACGACGTGCTGGGTGCCTTACTTGGACGTGTGCTGCGACGGATGGTGTGGCGTTTCTGAATCACCACTCATCCCCACTGATCACCACGATTCCCCGCAACTGTACGCACAGCCCCACTGTCATGTCAATAGCTTCAGACACAAGATGTAGGGGTGTGAAAAGGCCCGGTTAAGGGGCTGGCCTACATCTTGTGTCCTAGGTGCCCGAGCCACGCTGCATGCGGTACCGGATCGACCGGTATCGAACATTAGTTTGTGGTTGGGCTCCGAGGCCTCCGAGGGGCCTTGTGGTGCGAACCAGCGCCGCCGCCCTGCGCGCTGGCGTTGACTTGGAGCCCATCCACCAGGAAGGGCTGATTACTTCTTCCTTCGCGCGTCCTTCGTGCTCTTAGTGTCTTTGTGGTTCCGTTGCCAGTCTCGCCTGATCTCGAGAGCTGGTCTGGCTAGGTGGAGGGGGTCAGGCGGATGACCGGGATCTCCCGGTCGGTGCCCTTCGCGTAGTCGCCGAAGTTCGGGCTCCGCTGAACGATCGTCTTCCAGGCGGCATCGCGCTCGCCGCCGTGGAGGGACTCGGGCCTCACCTGGAGCCGGCGTCCGCCGACCTCGAGCTCGACCTGGTCGGGGTTCTTGGCGAGGTTGCGGACCCAAGCGGGATGCTCGGGAGCTCCGCCCTTGGAGCCGACCACCCACCAGGTCTCCTCACCGGCGTCGAAGACGGCGAGCGGGAGGCTCCGCTTCTGGCCGGTCTTCGCTCCGACCGTCGTCAGGATGCCGGATTTGCCCATTCCCCGCCCGCCGAGCAGCCGGTAGATGCCGGTGTTCAACGCCAGCACCGTCCGGAACAGTCCGTTGACGCTGGGGAACTTCTTGCCGGTGGTGCCGTTGGGGGTGACTTTTACGCTCATGCCCACTCAATCGAGGCGGCCGTACGGGTTATTCCTTGCGCAGGCAAGAAGTGAGGCCGGCGCTCAGCTCCCGAGATAGGTGATCGCGACCGAGGCGAGGGTGGCCGCACCGATCGGGAGGGCATCCTCGTCGATGTCGAAGGTCGCGGTGTGGACGGGGAGCGTGCGATCCCAGCCGCTGCCCTTCACACCGAGCCGGATCACCGACCCGGGGACCTTCTCGAGTACGAACGCGAAATCCTCCGAGCCCATCGTGATCGGCGTCTCCTCGACCGCCGGCGCGCCGAGCAGCTGCCGCGCGGCGCCGGCGGCCAGCTCCGTCATCGCGTCATCGGTGGCGAGGGGCGGGTAGGCCATCCCCCAGTGCACCTCCGCCTCGGCCCGCATCCCGGCGGCGACGCCGCCGGCCAGCTCCGGGATGCGAGCACGGAGGTGTTCCATCACCCGGTTGTCATGAGCGCGGATCGTGCCCTTGATGAGGGCCGTGTCCGGGATGACGTTGTGGGTCGTACCGGAGGCGATGCTGCCGAGCGTGATCAGGCCCATGGCGGTCGGGTCGGTCTCGCGGCTGATCAGCGTCTGGAGGGCGGTGACGATGTGCGCCGAGATCACGACCGGGTCGACCGCCATGTGCGGCCGGGCGGCGTGGCCGCCGCGCCCGCGGACCTCGATCTCGAACCTCGACATGCCGGCCATGCTCGGCCCGGAGCGGAAGCCGACCTTCCCCATCGGGAGGTCGGGATGGACGTGGATCATGAAGGCGGCGTCGACGGCTGGGGCCTCGAGCAGCCCTTCCTCGAGCATCCGCCTCGCCCCGCCGCCGCCTTCCTCGGCGGGCTGGAACATCAGCTTCACGGTGCCGGCCAGCTGGTCGCGCCGGTCGAAGAGCAGCTGTGCCGCGCCCAGCAGCATCGCCGTGTGCGAGTCGTGGCCGCAGGCGTGCATCACCCCCGGCGTCTCGGACTTGAAGCTGACCGGGGTCTCTTCCAGGATGGGAAGGGCGTCCATGTCGCCGCGGAGGATCACGGTGCGGCCCGAACGTGCGCCCTCGATGATCCCGATGACGCCGGTTTCGGCCACCCCGGTGCGGTGCGGTATCCCGATCGCGGTGAGGCGTTCGGCGACGCGGGCCGATGTGCGCACCTCCTCGTAGGCGAGCTCGGGATACTGGTGGATCGCCCGCCGGTCCTCGACGAGCTGCGGCCTCAGCCGCCGCGCCGCGTCGAGAAGCTCATCGGCCATTGAGCCATTCTATGAAAGACTCGCCCCCATGCCGGAGATGCCGAGCCACTTCAAGGCACTCTTCAAGAGCCCGCTCTATGGGTTCCTGGCCCGCGGGGTCGTCCTGCCCTGGGCGCTGCAGGGGCTCCGCCCGACCGGCAAGGGCCTGGAGATCGGCAGCGGTGGCGGAGCGATGGCCGCGCGGCTGCTGGGGCGGTTTGGGGACCTCCGCCTGGTGGCCACCGACTACGACCCCGAGATGGTCGCCGCGACTCAGGCGGCGCTCCAGCCCTTTGGCGAACGGGCTACGGTTCAGCGGGCCGACGCGGCCGCGCTTCCCTTTCCCGACCAGGACTTCGACGTCGTCTTCGCCTTCGCCATGTTCCACCACGCCGGCGCCTGGCAGCGAGCGGTCGCGGAGGCTGTCCGGGTCCTCCGCCCCGACGGCCGCCTGGTCGGCTACGACATGCTCGAGGGGGCGCCCTTCCACGGTGGGCGGGGACATCCCCGCGGCCACGTGGCCAACGTTCACTCCCACTCCGCGCCGGCCGACCACCGCCACCAGCACGGGCATGAGCCAGAGGAAAGCGGCCGGCTGATCCGCTCCGCGCAGCAGCTGGAGCAGCACCTCGACAGCCTGCCGGTCAGGGACGTCCGCGTCCGCCGGTCGCCGGGAGGAGTCGCGGTCAGGTTCATGGCAACCAGGGGGTGAAGAGGTGAGCCGAGGCGGACTGTAAGCCGGGTTCTGTGGAGGCTTTCGCCTCCGGCGACCATCTGTCTAGGACGCCGGTTTCCCGACGCCTCCAGCGACCGCTAACCCGAGGGCTGGACGAGCAGCCTTTAAACGCCCTCCTATTTGGTCTTGCTCCGAGCGGGGTTTGCCTGGCCGACCGGTCACCCGGCCGCCGGTGAGCTCTTACCTCACCATTTCACCCTTGCCTTCGACCGACTCCGGAGATCCGGCCGAATCGGCGGTGTAATTTCTGTGGCACTTTCCTTCGGGTCGCCCCGACTGGGTGTTACCCAGCGCCCTGCTCTGCGGAGCCCGGACTTTCCTCCTGGCGCGCATCGCGCCCGGCGGTCGCCCGTCCGCCTCGACTCGCCCTGCATGATACCCGCGCCCGCCTCATTCGTTAAACCTCCCGACATGAGGCTCCTGATCGCCGCCGGCATCCTTTTCCTGACGGCCTGCGGTTCCACAGGCGGCGCCGGCCTGCCCTGTCCCCCACTCCCCGCGGACAGGGCGGCGACGACGAGTGGCTGTCTCGGCTACTCGATCGCGCCCGACGCCCGCAGCTACCCGGCCGGCGTGAGCCAGATCACCTTCACGGTCAGCGCCACCAACGTCTCGCCACAGGCCTGCGGCGGTCCGTCCAACCTGGTCTGCGGCGGACCGGCGCTGACGGTCCTCGACGCCACCGGCCGCGCGGTCTGGACCCGGAAGCCGCCGGTCGTCGCCTGCCCGCTGCTGATCCGGCTCCTGCAGCCGGGCGAATCGATGTCGGCCAGGATCGACTGGCAGGCCCCGAACGTGGCGACCGGCGCCTACTCGGTGCAGGCGGCGGGCGGTCCCGACCTCGGACGCAGCTACTTCCTGGTCTGCTGACCGGCCGGCTCGCCCTTCCACTCGTCGATCGCACGGTTGGCGAGCGCGTCTGCGCCCTTGTTCTTCGCCCGCTCGACATGGCGGATCTCGACCTCGGGCAGCGCCGCGATCAGCATCATCGCCCGCGCGTGGAGCGGAGCGAGGGCGGCGTTCTTCACGCGGTAGTTGCCCCGCACCTGCTCGACCACCAGCTTCGAATCCAGGTAGGCCTCGACCCGCTCCGGCTTCCACTCGGAGACGGCGGTCAGGCCCTCGATGAGGGCGAGGTACTCGGCGACGTTGTTGGTCGCCGTCCCGATGTAGCGGCAGAGGCCGCGCAGCCGCATGCCCTTGTCGTCTTCGATCACGACACCGAGCCCCGCGGGACCGGGGTTTCCCCGCGCCGCACCGTCGGTGTAGAGGCGGAGGACCTTGCTCAGTTGAGGACCAGGATCCGGTTGCAGTTCTGGCAGGTGAAGCGCTCGCCTCGGCGGAGCACCTGGAGCTCGTTGGCGGTGAGCTGCACCCGGCAGCCCTCACACTGCCCGTTGACCATCGCGGCGACCGGGTTGGCGATCCGGCTGATCTTCCGATAGGCGGCCTGGAGCGGCGCCGGGATCTCAGCCCAGATCGTCTCCCGCTGCAGCTCCAGCTCGGCCACCTCGCCCTCGATGACCCGCACCCTGCCCTGGAGCTTGGGCGCCGCCGCCTCGACCGCCGCCTTCGCGTCGGACAATTCCTGCCGGGCGCTCGCCAGCTCCGCCTCGGCCGCCTCGAGGGAGGACATCAGCTCGAACTCGCGATCCTCCTCCTCGACCAGCCTCGCCTTCATATGGCCGACCTCCTCGCTCATCTTGGTCAGGTCGGAGGGGCTGCGGATCCGCCCGCTCATCAGCTCCCTCTCGTGGCTCTTCATCTTGGCCCGATGACCCTCCACGTCGAGGTCCATCTCACGCAGCTCACGCGCCAGCTGGTCGCGCTTCTCGAGCGCGGCGGGGACGGCCGCCGTGGCCGTCTCCACCCGCTCGTCGCCGGCCAGCCGCTGCTGAATGTGGCGCTCCTCGTCGGTCAGCGTCAGGACCCGATCACCCAGCCTCTGGTACTGGAGCAGGAGCTCGGTGGGCCTCATCGCGCGATCGAGTATGGCGGAAGCACCAGCAGCGCCGAGTAGACGCGCGAGCGCTGCTCCACGTCCACCCGGCCGCTCAGGCGATAGCCTCGGTCGAGGAGATCGGCAAGCAGCTCCTCGCCGTGCTGCATCGGTTGGAGGACGAGGGCCTCGAGGGCTGCCACGACCTCCGGCGACCCGGCCAGGATGCGGCCGATCGTTCGGCCGCCCATCCCGGCGATGACGGCGACCTCGACCTCGCCGGGCAGGAGCGGCTCGAGGCCGTCACCGAGCCGGCACTCGATCCCCAGCGGCTCGAGGATGCGAAGCGCCTCGAGCCGCGGACCGGGCTTGTTCTCGGTCGCGATCAACCGGTGGCCGGCAGCGGCGAGCCAGGCGGCGAGCTTGCCGTCGCCGGTGCCGACGTCGGCAACCGAGCGGCCGGCCGGGACCAGCCGCACGACTGGCTCGAGCCGACGAGGAAGTCCTTTGATCTGAGGGGGGACGTCCCCCCTATCGGCCGTGCTCGGCAAAGCCTGCGCGCGGCCTACCCCCCTGACCTATTCGACCACCGCCAGCACCTGGCCCTCTTTGACGACCTCGGTCTCCTTGACGCGGATCTCCTTGACGGTGCCCGCGTGGGGAGCCACGACCGGGATCTCCATCTTCATCGACTCCAGGATCAGCAGGACGTCGTCCTCCTCGACCTTGTCGCCGGGGCTCGCGACGATCTTCCAGACGTTCCCCACCAACTCAGCCTTGATCTCGCTCATGCCGTCAGAGTCCTCGCTTGAACAGGCAGGCCGAGGAGCTCTCTCGCCTCGCCGATGGACGCCACCTGGCGGCCGAGGTCACGGCATAGACGTGCCGCCTTCTCGACCAGTTCGCCGTTGCCGCCTGACATCCGGCCCTCCTCGAGGTAGAAGTTGTCCTCCAGCCCCACCCGGAGGTTGCCGCCCATTGTCAGCGCAGCCGCCGCCAGCCGCCACTGCTCGATCCCAACCCCGATCACCTGCCAATGCGACCCGGGTGGAAGCGAGTCGACCTGGTGGACCAGGTCGCGGGTGCTGGCGGGAATACCGCCCAGGACTCCCATCACGAGGCTGAACTGGTAGGGCGGTCGCAGCACCCCCAGGTCGATGAGGGGTCGCGTGTTGGCGATGTGGCCGGAGTCGAAGCACTCCATCTCCGGCCGCACCCCGGCCTCGTTCATCGCCTCGAGGAAGAAGCGGATGTCGCGGAACGGGTTGGCGAAGACGTGGTCGTGATAGAACTCCTTCCGCTTCGCCGAGTAGATCGCGTAGTTCATCGAGCCCATGTTCAGGGCGGCCATCTCGGGCTTCAGGTCGCGGATGTGCTGAACCCGCTCCGCCGGCGGGATGCCGACAGAGCCGGTCGAGAAGTTGATCACCACGTCCGTCCGCGAGCGGACCTCCTCGAAGATCCGTCGAAACGTCTCCGGCGCCCAGGTCGGGGTGCCGTCGTCGTTGCGGGCGTGGATGTGGACGATCGCCGCCCCGGCCTCCGCCGCACGCCGCGCCTCCTCGCCGATCTCGGCCGGCGTGTAGGGGATCGCCGGGCACTGTGCGCGTGTCGTGAGCGCGCCGGTGAGCGCGCAGCTGATGATCGCCGCTTCGCTCATACGGGGTTCCCGCAAAATCGAAGATTTTGTGGGGTTTTCATACTGGGATGTTGCCGTGCTTGCGCCAGGGACGCTCGACCTTCTTGTCCCGCGCCTGCTCGAGGCCCTGGATGATCACCCTCCGGGTGTCGGCCGGCTCGATCACGTCGTCGATCATCGCCCAGCCCGCGGCGACGTAGGGGCTGATCGTCTCGCGGATCCGGGCAACCAGCTCGGCGCGGGTCTCGTCGGGGTTCTCGGCTGCCTCGACGACCTTGTTGAAGATGATGTTCACGGCGCCCTCGGGCCCCATCACGCTGATCTCGGCGAACGGCCAGGCCACGATCAGGTCGGGGTTGTAGCCCTTGCCGCACATGACGAAGTAGCCGGCGCCGTACGCCTTGCGCATGACGATCGTGATCTTGGGCACCGTCGCCTCGGAGGTCGCGTAGAGCATCTTCGCCCCGTGCCGGATGATGCCCTCCTTCTCGACGTCGGATCCGACCAGGAAGCCGGGAACGTCCATCAGGTAGACGAGCGGGACGTTGAACGCATCACACATCCGGATGAAGCGGGCAGCCTTGTCGGCTGCGTCGACGTCCAGGATGCCGCCCTTGAACAGCGGTTGGTTGGCGACGATCCCCACCGCGTGGCCGCCCATCCGGGCGAAGCCGACCACCAGGTTCTTGGCCCAGCTCGGCTTGACCTCGAACCAGGAGCTTCGATCAGCGATCCTCTGGATCACCTTGCGGACGTCGTAGGCCTGCCGGGGGTTGGCCGGGACGAGCTTGTCGAGGCCCTCGACGTCACGGTCGGCGGGGTCGTCGGAAGGCACCCAGGGCGGCGGCTCGAGGTTGCTGCTCGGCAGGTAGGACAGGAAGCGGCGAACCTGGTCGATGCACTCCGCGTCGGTGTCGACCTCGTTGTCACCGACGCCGGACTGGTGGCAGTGGACCTGCGACCCCCCCATCGCATGATCGGTCACGTCCTCCCCGGTCGCCGCCTTGACGAGGCGGGAGCCGCCCAGCGACATGCTGCTGGTGCCCTTGACCATGGGCACGAAGTCGCTCAGCCCCGGGATGTAGGCGGTGCCGGCGGCGCAGGGTCCGAGCATGGCGCTCACCTGGGGCACCACGCCCGACATCTGGACCTGGTCGTAGAAGAGCTGGCCGCTTCCGGCGAAGGTGGAGCCCGCCGCCTCCTGGATCCTCGCGCCCGCGGAGTCGAGCAGCCATACGATCGGTTTGCGGTAGCGCATCGCCATTTCGCGTACGCGCGACGTCTTGTAGGCCTCGCCGACCGCGCCCATCGAGCCCGCCATCACGGTGAAGTCGTAGGCGATCGCCCAGACCTGGCGGCCGTCGACCATGCCGTGCCCGGTGACCACCCCGTCCGCCGGCGTCTTCTCGGGCGCGTCGACCTCGTTGCCCCGCATCGACTGCTGGTGGGCGAGGAGCCCGAACTCGACGAACGTCCCGGGGTCGAAAAGGAGATCGATCCGCTCCCGGGCGGTCAGCTTGCCCCGCTCATGCTGCCGGGCGACCTTCTCCGGACCGCCCATGGCGAGGTTCCGGCGCTTCCGCTCGCGAAGCTCGCCGACCTTCAGATCGAACTCGCCGGCGGCCTCGGCGGAGGTTCCCGGACCGTCAGCGGACATTGCCCGAATTCTAACTTTGGTGCTCGCCATCGTCCTTGAGATGTCTTCTGCCCCGCTGATACAGTCGCGGACAGATTTTGAACAAACAACAGCTTCGACCTGCCCTCCTGACGGTCGCCATCCTGGCGGCCACCATGCTCCCCGCGTGCTGGGGACAGTCGATTTCGGCGAGCATCGCCAAGCCCAGGACCGGCTACGTCCGGATCAACGAGCCGGTGGTCCTCGACTTCAACGAGAAGATCGACGCCAGGTCGCTGAAGCTCGCCGTTAACCCGACGACCACCTTCACGCTCGCCGTCAAGGGCGGCAAGGAGGTCGTGGTCACCCCGACGGGCGGCTGGCGGCCGGGCCAGATCTACGCGCTGAGCGTCAACAGCGTCAGCAGCTCGGACCATTCGCTCAAGCTGAGCGGCTGGAAGGGCAAGTTCACGACCCAGCCGCGGATCGGGATCGCCGGCTACCTGGTCGACGGCAAGCCCGTGGCGACCGTCGCCGGGACGCCCGCGATCAGGCCCTACTCGGTGGTCACCATCACCTTCACCGCGCCGATGAAGATCGAGACGGCGATTCCAACCGTGAATGGCAGCCCCCTCGACGCCGCGTTGTACAGATGGGCCGACGACCGGAAATCGGTCGCCATCACCCCGCCCGGCTACCAGCCCTTCCAGGCGACCAAGATCGGGGTCACCGCCCATGCGGTGACCGCAAAGGGCGACATCGCCTCCGACCTCGGGGAGCTTTCGGCCACCATTCAGGGCATCGAGCCGTCCAACTCGAGCAGCCAGGTACCGGCCGGCTTCCAGACCGTGCCCGCGATGATGGTCGTGATCGACAACGCCGGCGTGGCGCGGCCGCAGGCGGGCCTCCAGGCGGCCGACATCGCCTGGGAATACATCAGCGAGTACAACATCAGCCGCTTCACGCTGACCTATTTCAACAACCTGCCCGGCCAGATCGGTCCCGTCCGCAGCTGCCGGATGATCAATCCGTACCTCGGCGACGCCCTTCATGGCGTAACGATGTGCAGCGGCGCCTCCGACGGCACCCTGAGGTATCTCTGGGGAAGCGCCGGAGCGCCGGCAGGCATCCCGGTGATCATCAACGACTACGACCAGGGCAATCACTTCTTCCGGGTCAACTTCATGGAGGCGCCTCACAACCTCTTCACCGATGGTGGGCGGGTGGCACGAGCCCGCCAGGAGATGCCCATCGGTGGAGGCAGCTACGCCGTCGACCCGGGACACCCCGACAACGCTGCCGGCGCCCCGGCCGATCCGCCCTCGATCCCTCTCCAGGGCGTCAACTACAGCTTCGACGGCGGCTGCTCCTGCTACCACCCCTTCGACCACGGGACGCCGCGCGTTGACACGGGGGCCGGTGGTGCCCAGCTCTCGGTGAAGAACGTGGTCGTCATGCACGTGCCCTTCGGCCAGGCCGGCTGGACCGAGGACGCCAACGGTGGCGCCGGCTCCATCCGTTACGTGATGAATGGTTCCGGCCCGGCCGAGGTGTGGTCAAACGGCCGCTTGGTTCACGCGACCTGGCACCAGGGAGCCGATGGCCAGGACTACTACCAGAACCCGGGTCAGCCTGTCTATTTCACCGATGAGGCGAGGAACCTGCTTCGTTTGAACACCGGGCTCACCTGGATCCACGTCGTGGGCAACGGCCAGGGCTCCTAGTCGACGAGGAGGTCGGTACGCTTCCCCCAGCGATCGAGGAAGCGGTAGAAGTTCTTTTTCGAGAGGCGCTCGCGTGCCTCCTCCGTCTCCCCCTCCCAGAGCCGGTGCTCATGCTTTCGAAGGGGCAGGCCGGCGACGACCATCGCCCGCTTGCCGGTCGACCGGATCCGGAAGCTGAACTCGAAGTCGGCGATCCGGTAGAAGCGGAACCTTTCGTCGAAGCCGCCGACGGCCAGCGCGTCCTCCCGCCGGAAGGCCATGCAGTAGCCCTCCACCGCATCCACCTCGGGCCCGGGGTGGTCGTGGAAGTGCTTAACCGTCCCGGTGCCGCGGACCCCATAAGCCGCCGCGATCCCGACGCCGGGACGCTCGAGCATCTCGAGCAAAGGCGTTGCAAGATCGCCGGTCGCCTCGGTGCCGGGGTCGAAGAGCACTATCACCTCGCCCGCTGCCGCCCGCAGCCCGGCGTTGACGGCGGCTCCGAAGCCGCGCGGCTCGAGGCTGAGGAGGCGCACCCGCTCGCTCTGGACGCTCTCTGCCCAGCTCGCCAGCTCGGCTGAGCCCGAGTTGTCGACCAGCAGCACCTCGAGGTCGTGGACGGCGTGGTGGCGAAGCACCGAGGCGAGCCAGCGCCGCGCATCGTCCGGCCAGCCGTGGAGGACGGTGAGCATCGTCAGCCGGCGCGGGCGGGGCGGGGGCTCGACGGCCGTCAGCTCGCTTCCGGCTGGCGTGTCGACGACCTCCCAGCCGGCGTCGCGGAGCCGGTCGCGGACGGCATCCGCGGCGGCGAAATCGCGCGCTTCCCGCAGCCGCGTCCTATCGGCGAGCAGCCGGTCGGCCTCGGTGCGTTCCGTCTTGTGGAACGGTCCTTACTTGCCCTTCTTGGCTTTGACGGCTTCGGTGAGCTTGGGCACGATCTTCAGGGCGTCACCGACCACGCCGAGGTCGGCCATCTTGAGGATCGGCGCCTCGGCGTCCTTGTTGATCGCGATGATCACCTTCGACCCCTTCATGCCCACGGTGTGCTGCATCGCACCGGAGATGCCGGCGGCGATGTAGACGTTGGGGCGAACCGCCTTGCCGGTCTGGCCGACCTGCATCGAGTAGGGCACCCAGCCGGCGTCGACAACCGCCCGGCTTGCACCAACCGCCCCGCCGAGGGCATCGGCGAGCGCTTCGAGGAGCGGGAAGTTCTCCGGCCCCTGCATCCCGCGGCCGCCGCTGACGATGATCGTGGCGTCTTCGAGCTTGACCTTCTCGCCTTTCTCGGCGACCCGCTCGACGAGCTTCGCCCGCTTCGAGTCAGCGCCGACGGTGGCTGTCACCTTCTCGACCTTGGCGGTGCCGCCCGATTCGGCCGCCTCGAACGACTTGGGCCGGACGAGCACGATGGCGGGCTTGTTGTTGAGCTTCATGCGGGCGACCTTGGCTCCGCCGAAGTAGGGCACCTTGGCAACGAAGCCGCTGCCGGCCGCCTCCACGTCGAGTGCGCTCGAGACCTGGCCGACGCCAAGCCGGGCGGAGAGTCGCCCGGCGACCTCGCGCGACTCGGAGGTGAAGCCGAACAGGATCAGGTCCGGGCTGTTGGCCTTGACCAGCGCCTCCATGGTGTCGGTGGCCGGTTGGGCCAGGTACGTGTCGAAGACCTCGTCGTCGCAGGCGAGAACCGTCTTGGCCCCGTGCTTGCCGAGCGTCGCGGCGGCGGCTTCAGCGCCCTTGCCGAGGGCCACCGCCTCGATCTCCCCGCCCAGGTCCCGCGCCTTGGCGAGCAGCTCGAGGGAGATGGGGGCCAGCTGGCCCCCGGTGAGTTCAGCGTAGATCCAGATCTTGGCCATCAGTTTCTACACCGCCTTCACTTTGACGAGCAGGGCGACGATCTTGTCGACCGCCGTGCCGTCGTCCTCGATGACCTCGCCGGCCTGGCGCTGCTCGGCGTCGACAACGTCGAGGACCTCCTCGGCCGGCTTGCCCGGGGTGACGCCGAGGTCGCTGAGGCCGACCTTTTTGACCTCCTTGCTGCGGGCCGCCATGATCCCCTTGAGGGATGCGTAGCGCGGCTCGCCGACGCCGGCGGTGACCGTGATCAGGGCCGGGCTGTCAGCCTCGACCACGTCGTAACCGACGTCGGTCTGGCGCTGGATCTTGACCTTGCTCCCGCTGACCTCGACGTTCTTCGCAAAGGTCAGCTGGGGGAAGCCGAGAAGCTCGGCGAGCATCGGGGGGACCATCCCGGTGGAGCCGTCGGTCGACTCGGTGCCGCTGATGACGAGGTCGGGCGACTCGGCCTTGATCGCGGCGGCGAGGACCTGGGCGGTCGTCAGAGCGTCGGCTCCTGCCAGCGCGTCGTCGTTCACGTGGATGGCGCGGTCGGCGCCCATGCTGAGGCCTTTCCGGATGGCGTCGGCGGCCTTGGCGGGCCCCATCGAAACCAGCACGACCTCGGCGTCTCCGGACGCTTCCTTGATCCGCAGCGCGGCCTCGATGCCATATTCGTCGCCGGGATCGAGGACGACCTCGCCGTCTCTGGCCATTCGGTTGTCGGCGGTTAACTTGTGAGGCCCGTTGGGATCGGGGATCTGCTTCACGGTCACGACGATTTTCAAACGCGTTTCTCCGAGAGTCGAGGGACTGGCTTCAGGAATTGATTATGGCGCAGGGCGTCACAGAGCCGATAGGAAAACCTGATAGTCCTTCGGTGTGTTTATATTCCAGAAGAGCTTCCGGTCAGCGTTGTCGAGCCAGGCCACGTCCATGTGTTCGAGCGCTCCGGCCGCCTTCAGGCGGCCCATGTCGAGCGCCTCCCCGATCGCCCACGCGGCGGTCTGCCGGTAGCAGGCGAAGGCCGGCTCGGGCCGGCCGCCGATCCGCGGCACCGCCGCATCGTGGCCCTCGCTGAGCTCGATCAGCTGCTGGGCCAGCTCGGGCGTGGCCCGCGGCATGTCGCAGGCGACCGCCACCACGGCCTCGGTCGTCGCCGCGGCGAGGCCGGCCTCGATGCCCGCGAGCGGCCCGAGGTGACCGGCACGGCGATCGCGCACCATCCGCATCCCCTTCGGCACCAGCTGCGGGTCGTTGGCGGAGACGAGGACCTCGGCGAAGCTCCCGGCCAGCCGCGCCGCCAGCCATTCGACCAGTGTGGTCGACCCCACCGGCAGCAGCGCCTTGGGCTGGCCCATCCGCTTGCTCTCGCCGCCGGCCAGCAGTAGCAGCGTCGCCTTCAGCACGCCTCGTATGATCCCAAGAAGTGCGGGCGATCGATTTCCACGTCCACCTACCTACGCCGGAATGGCTGGACGTCAGCCTTGAGGGCTACGTCGAGGCCGCCGAGCGGTACTTTCACTCGAAGGTCGCCCGGAACACGCTCGAAGGCCTCGCCCGCGAATACGCGGACCTCGACCTGAAGGCCGTCCTGCTGGCCTGGGACGCCGAAACCGCGACCCACCGGCCCCGGCTTTCGAACGAGTTCGTGGCCCAGGCCGTGAAGGACTACCCGGAAGTGTTCATCGGCTTCGCCAGCGTCGACCCCCACAAGGGTGAGCGGGCGGTGCGCGAGCTGGAGACGGCCGCCGAGCTCGGCCTTGTCGGGGGCAAGTTCCATCCTTCGATCCAGGCCTTCGACCCCACCGACGAGACCTTCTGGCCGGTCTTCGCCAAGTGCGCCGAGCTTCGCTTTCCCTGCATCTTCCACACCGGGACGAGCGGCATCGGCGGCGGGACGCCCGGCGGCCAGGGCATCCGGATCGATCTCTGCCGGCCGATCCTGCTCGACAAGCTGGCCGCCGCCTTTCCCGACCTGACGATCATCGCCGCCCACATGGGCTGGCCCTGGCACGTCGAGCTGCTGGCGATGGCGATGCACAAGACCAACGTCTGGATCGACACCTCCGGCTGGGCGCCAAAGTACATCCCGCCCGAGGTGATTCGAGAGCTGAAGACCCGCCTCCAGGACCAGTTCCTGTTCGGCAGCGACTACCCCTTCATCCAGCCCGAGCGCTGTCTCGACGAGCTTGCTGGGCTGGAGATCCCTCAGCCGGTCATGGACAAGCTCCTCTTCGGCAACGCCACACGACTGCTCGGACTGCGGTAGCCGGCCGTCAGCCTCGCCGTCGCAACCGTTGCGAGCCTGACGGTGCCGGCGTGCAAGATCCCGCCAAACGCGAGCGGGACCTCGTCGTGGGCCCTCACTGTGACTGAGAGCTCGCCGACCGTCACGTCATCGAGGCGCGCCGTCGAGTCCTGCCCGGCCAGCGATTCACCGGCGATCCGGGCCGCCTCCGACGGGTTAAGCCGGAGAACCCCGCCGGACCTCAAGGCGGTGACGTCGAGGGCCTGGGTTGCATCCTCGGCCGCCCTCGCCACCGCGGCCTGGAGCAGCGAGGCACGGGTGGCGAGAAGAGCGGCCTCGACGGCGTAGGCCGCGACGGGAACCAGCACGAGAGGCAGGAAAAGCGCGAGGGCGACCAGCGTCTGGGCGGCCTGGGAGCGGTTCACGAGCCGGCGGGCCGTGAGCGCCAGTCCTCGACCCGGGCGGAGGCGGAGGAGAAAAGACTCCAGCCGCGGCCGAGCGCCGGGATCCCGCTGAAGCCGAGGCTGAGCTCGGCGTGGGCCGAGGCGGTGACGGTCCCTCCACGGCGGAAGTCCCCGGTGCTGACGGTGACCGTCGCCGACCGGTCGAGACCGTAGCCCGCGGCAACGCCGGCGAAGGCGGCCGTCCCGGCCGCGGCGGCGGTGGCGGCGGATGGCGCACGAGCGGCCGCAGCCGCGGCGGC
>DATCOZ010000228.1:0-25876 GCA_036564345.1 Candidatus Dormiibacterota bacterium
CGAGGCTGGCCGCAAGGACCCCGTCGTGAGGGGCCCCAGGGCGAGATCAAAATCACGAACACACTCGTAGAGATCCCGAGGGACGCTGCTTCGGACGCGGGTTCAACTCCCGCCGCCTCCACCAATTTCCGTATTCGAAAAAGGGTCCAGCGGATGCCCTTCCCGTGACCCGGCTCGCCTGGCCGGAATCGACACGCTCACCTCCACACCCCTGCGCTTACCCGTGGCGCGGAGCCTCAATTTGAGACAGAGCCGTCCATCCGGAATACGGGGTGATCGGCGCTCGCTTTGGCGAAGTCGTCGTCGGACGCATCGGCGGCGACGGTCAGGAAGGCCCGGCCACCGCGCACTTGGCGAGCGAACTCACGCACGATCGGCACACGTTCGTCGACGGGCACCTCTCTCAGCTGGACCCGCTCGCTCTGCCGACCACGCCCAACGATGCCCCATCCTGCAGCGCGAACATTCTTCACCCAGTCCGACGTCTCCCATCCGGCAACGATGTAGCGGTGACCGTCAACCTCGACCATGGCCACCGGGGTCGTCCGCAAAAGTCCAGTACCCCGTCCCGGGACCGAGAGCAGCCGCTGCGGGCCGGGGCCGAACCCACGCCGAAGCAAGGGAACATTGAGCCCGTTGGCGAGCTTCAACCAGAGCGGCGGGCGGCGATCGGACCGGCCAGTCACACCATCAAGCTCACAAAGGGGTCACTTTAGAAGCAGCGGGCGCGCCTTCGAAGCCGCCACCGAGCTGGTGGTCGGAGCGGGAACCAAGTAGCCGCGGCGCCGGTTTAGCTGGACGGCGTAGAGATCAGGCGTCGCCTGATTCTGATCGGCCGTTGCGTTCGCCCTTCTTCTGGGGTGCGGCGATGTGCTGCTCCCGGCGGGCTGAGGTGGGGGTCGACTGGCTGCGGTTGCGCGAAAGCAGCAGCTGCTCGGCGTCCAGGCTGGCAAGCGCGGCTGCCGTCCGGTTGAGCCGCTCGCGAGAGCGGCGTATCGCCTTACCTTGCTCGATCAAGCCCATGGTTGCCTGTCTCTTAACTGGCGCGGATAGGAGAAGATAGTACATCGTTAGTATAAACGCAGCAAAAGGGCACCGGCGGTCCGGAGTTGCCTATCATGCCCGCGATGGCGCGGCGCGGCGTTTGAACGGTTCTCGGGCGCAGGCCGGCCTTCGCGACCTCAACCGCTGGACGCTCGCGCGGCAGCTGCTTTTGGAACGCGCCGAGCTCGATCCGGTTGCCGCGATCGAGCGGCTTGGCGCGCTCCAGGCGCAGTGGCCGCGCTCGCCCTACGTGGCCCTCTGGTCGCGCCTGCGGGACTTCCAGGCCGGGGACCTGGAGACAGCGCTTTTGGAAGGCCGCGTCGTCAAGTCGACGCTCATGCGGGTCACCCTGCACCTGGTCTCGGCCCGCGATTTCCACCTCTTCCGCTCCGCCGTCGACACGGCAGGCCAGAGCGGCTGGGGATCGGCGCTGGTCGACGCCGGCGATCGGCTGGGGGCGACCCGTGCCGAGCTGGTCGCCCGGGCGAGCGAGCGTCCGCTGTCGCGCACAGAGGCCCTCCGCATCATCGAGGCCCTCGTGCCCGGGGTAGAGGACCTCCAGCGGCGGCGCCTCTGGTACCTCCTGAAGGCGGCACACCTCGTCAACGATCCCCGGCGAGCCCTCTTCCGGAGCGGCCCCGCAAGCGATCACGTCCTCGCGCCGGTGCTCCCCGACGTCTCCCGCGAGGAGGCCGTCACCCACCTGGTCCGGTCCCATCTCGCGGCCTTCGGGCCGGCCAGCCGTGCCGACACGGCGGACTGGTCGGGCCAGACCGTCGGCTCGCTCCTGCCCGGCTATGCGGCGCTTGCCGGCGAGCTGGTCGAGTTCGCAGGCCCCAACGGCGAGAACCTGTTCGACTTGCGGGACGCGCCGCGGCCGCCGGCCGACGTGGCCGCGCCGATGCGCTTCCTCGCCAAATGGGACAGCCTCCTGCTCGGGCACAAGCGGCGGACCCGGGTCATCAGCGACGATCACCGCAAAGTGGTCATCGGAAAGAACGGCGACGTGACCGAGTCCTTCCTGGTCGACGGTTTCGTCGCCGGAACGTGGAGCGCCTCCCACAACCGAGGCGTTGCGACCTTGACCCTCACACCCTTCGGCGCGATCGCGAAGCCGACCGCGGCGGCGCTGGAGGAGGAGGGTGAGCGCCTGCTCGGATTCCTCGCGCCGGAGGCGAAGGCGGTGTCGATCGAAGGCCTTCGCTCGCAAGCTGGGCACAATTAGCCGAAATGGCAGCCAAGCAGCCTCCCCCGCCGCCCCCACCGGGCTCGAGCCGAAGCGGCACCGGTAGGAATCCAAAGCCGCCGGTTTCACCCTTCGCGCAGTTCCGGAGCGTCCGCTTCTGGGTGACGCTCGGGATCGTGCTGGCCGCGAACATCCTGATCAGCAACTTCCTTTTCCAGCCTTCGCAGCCGAAGTCGGTGACGATCGCCTACAGCGCGTTCATCCAGCAGGTCACCGACAACAACGTGGTCAGCATCACCAGCGTCGGTACCACTATCACGGGGACGAGCAAGCAGGCGGTCAAGGACGTCAACGGCAAGGACACCGCCACCCGCTTCACCACGGAGATCCCGGTCTACGCGGGGACCACTCTCGAGCCCCTGCTCGAGCAGCACAACGTCACCCAGCTCGCGAAGCCGATCACGGACCAGACCCCGCTCTGGCAGACGCTCCTTTTCAGCTTCGGACCGACGGTCCTCTTCCTCGGCCTCTTCCTCTACATCAGCCGCCGCATGGCCGGCGCGGGCTCCGCCGGCGGCATCCTCGGTCAGTTCGGGCAGAGCCGCGCCAAGCTTTACGACGCGGAGAGCCCGCCGACCACCTTCGCCGACGTCGCCGGCATCGACGAGGTGAAGGCCGAGCTGCTCGAGATCGTCGACTTCCTCCGCGAGCCGCAGAAATACGAGCGGCTGGGCGGGACGGTACCCAAGGGGGTGCTCCTGGTCGGTCCGCCGGGGACCGGCAAGACCCTGCTGGCGCGGGCGGTCGCGGGTGAGGCGAAGGTGCCCTTCTTCAGTCAGTCCGCCTCCGAGTTCGTCGAGGCCATCGTCGGCGTCGGAGCCGCGCGCGTCCGCGATCTCTTCAACAAGGCACGTGCCGCGGCGCCCGCGATCATCTTCATCGACGAGCTCGATGCGATCGGCCGCAGCCGCGGCGCGGCGATCAGGCTCGGCGGCAACGACGAGCAGGAGCAGACGCTGAACCAGATCCTCACCGAGATGGACGGCTTCAGCTCGCGCGAGGGCGTGATCGTGATCGCGGCCACCAACCGCGCCGACGTCCTCGACCAGGCCCTCCTCCGCCCCGGCCGCTTCGACCGGCGTGTCATGGTGCAGCCGCCCGACCGGCGGGGCCGCGCCGCGATCCTCAAGATCCACACCCGCCACGTGCCGCTGGGGCCCGACGTGGACCTCGACGAGCTGGCGGCGCAGACCCCGGGCCTGGTCGGGGCCGACCTGCGCAACCTCGTCAACGAGGCCGCCCTCTACGCGGCACGGAGGGGGTCGTCGGTGGTGACCATGTCCGACTTCACGGAGTCGATCGAGAAGACGCTGCTGGGCCCGGAGCGGAACATCCTGCTGACCACCCTCGACCGGGAGCGGATCGCCTACCACGAGTCGGGCCACGCCCTCCTCGGGCTGCTGGTGCCGGGCGCCGACCCGGTTCGCAAGGTGACCATCATCCCCCGCGGCATGGCCCTCGGCGTGACCGTCCAGAGCCCGATCGACGACCGCTTCAACTACGGCGAGGACTACCTCCGGGCCCGGATCGTCGGCGCCCTCGGCGGCCGCGCCGCGGAGAGCCTTGTCTACGGGGTGGTCACGACGGGGGCCGAGAACGACCTCCAGCAGGTGACCCGGATCGCCCACGAGATGGTCGTCCGTTGGGGCATGAGCCCCATCGTCGGGCCGCTCAACTACGCCGGTGAGGATGGGAGCGCCTTCCAGAAGCCGTACAGCGAGGCGACCGCCAAGCAGATCGACGACGAGGTCAAGCGGATCGCCGACGAGTGCTTCGAGCAGGCATGCCGGCTGCTCAAGGAGCATCGCGACAAGCTGGATGAGCTGGCCCGGGCGCTGATCCAGCACGACTCACTGGACGAGAAGGAGATCCTCGCCGTGACCGGGCTCACCCCGCCGTCAAAGCCGCCGCTTGTCACCTCCGCCTGAGCGAGGCGAGATGGGCTTCCTGGCCGAGATCGACCTCCAGGCGGAGCCGGCCGATTCGGCGCTCGTTTTCGCCTTCCACGAGGGCCGGCTGCTGGTCCGCCGGCACGAGGACCGGGCGGCGCCGGTCGCCTACGGCGATGTGGCCGCCGCCCTCGAGGGTGCCATCGCCCGGATCTACCTGGGCCGGCTCGACGGCCGGCCCTGCTTCGCGATACCCCTGGCGACCGAGCCGGAGGTGCCTCCCGGATACGCCTTCCTGGGTCTGCGGGAGCTCTTCGGCCAGCTGGAGGAGCCCGTCCACGGCGTCGCCGGTCGCGCTTTCCAGATCGCCGAGTGGTACCTGAGCCACGCCTTCTGCGGCCGCTGCGGCAGCCAGACCGAGCTTGCCGCGGGGGAGCGGGCGCGGGGCTGCCCGAGCTGCGGGGCGACCTACTTTCCCCGCATCAACCCCGCCGTGATAATGCTGGTCGAGCGCGAGGGCCGGATGCTGCTGGCCCGCAACAAGCTCTTCCGGGGGCCCTGGTACAGCTGCCTGGCCGGGTTCGTCGAGCCGGGCGAGTCACTCGAGGAGGCGGTCGCCCGCGAGGTGCTCGAGGAGGTCGGCGTCGAGGTCGAGGGGATCACCTACTCGGCCAGCCAACCGTGGCCGTTTCCGAGCCAGCTGATGATCGGCTTCTACGCCCGCCACCGATCCGGTGAGATCAAGGTCCAGGACTCCGAGATACTCGACGCCGGCTGGTTCAGTCCCGGCGAGCTGCCCCAGATGCCGGGCCGCTTCAGCCTCGCCCGCCAGCTCATCGACGGTTTCCTCGAGGGCTCTCAGCTGCGCGTGCGCAAGGACTCCACGTAGGCGGCGATCGAGCGCAGCGCCGCCTCTGACTTCCAGGCCGCGTCGACCTCGGCGTCGAAGTGGCCGGAGCGACTCTCCAGCGCATCCCAGAAGGGCGCCCGGAGCTCGCGCTTGACGAGCTCGAAGCTGGGCGCGGGTATCGCCGCCAGCGCCGTCGCGACCTGCACCGCCCGGGCGACGACGACCTCCGGCTCTGCCAGCTCGTCGACCAGGCCGAGCTCCACGGCGCGCTCGCCCGGCATCGTCTCGGCGAGGTTCACCAGCCGGCTGAGCGCCGCGCCGCCGGTCGCCAGGCGGACGATCTCGATCGCGTCGACGGGAAAGGGGACACCGACCAGCAGCTCGGTCAGCCCGATCCGTCCGGTGCCGCTCGTCATGACGCGGTGGTCGGCCGTCTCGACCAGGATGCAGCCGCCCGCGATCGCGTGCCCGTTGACGGCGGCGACCAGTGGCCGTGGGAACGCCATCAGCGCGTTGAAGGTCTTGCGCAGGGCGGGCAGGAAGCGGTCCAGGTAGGCGCGACCGCCGTCGACGACCCGGAACAGGTCCACGCCCGCCGAGAAGATGGTGCCGGTCCCGGTGAGGACGACCGCCGGCGCTTCCCGCAGCCGGTGGAGGTGGTCGGAAAGCGCCGCCAGCAGCTCCAGGTCGATCGCGTTCGCCTTTCCGTGCGTCATCCGGAGCACCGTCACGGGCCCCGCTCTCTCGGAATTGATGGAGGCCGTCATCTGTTTGGAAACGATACGGTGGAACGGTGAGCCAGGCCTCGGACGTCGAGCGCGCCGAGCCACTGGTGGAGTCGCCCGTCCCGCCGGCCCACCCTGGCCACAGCCGCCGCTACATCTTCACCGCGGCGGGGGTGGTCGCACTCGGGTCCGCCGCCTCGATCCTCTCCAGCACCGTCGTCAACGTCGCGGTGCCCGACCTGCAGGCCACCTTCCACGCCGGCCTGACCGACGTCCAGTGGATCCTGACCGCCTACCTGCTGGGGCTTTCCACGGTCATCCCGATCAGCGGCTACGTGTCCGACCGGTTCGGCACCAAGCGCGTCTACCTGGTCACGCTGGTCGCCTTCACGATCGCCTCGGGCCTCTGCGGGCTGGCCTGGAACCTGCAGTCGGAGATCGCCTTCCGGGTGATCCAGGGACTCGCAGGCGGCATGGTGATGCCGGTCGGGATGACGATCATCATGCGGATGGCGGCGCCCGACGAGCGCGGTCGCCTGATGTCGATCCTCGGCGTGCCTCTCATGCTGGCACCGGCTCTCGGCCCCACCGTCGGCGGCTGGCTGATCCAGGTCTTCGACTGGCGCTGGGTGTTCTGGGTGAACCTGCCCGCCGGCATCCTCGCCCTCGTCCTTGGCTTCTTCTTCCTGGAGGCGGGCCGGATGCCCTGGGTCGAGCGGAAGGTGGACGTGGTCGGGCTCTTCCTCGCCACCCCGGGGGTCGCCCTTGTCATCTACGGCCTCACCCAGGCCGCCGTCTACGGCTGGTCCTCCTGGGAGGCCCTACTGCCTCTCGCCGGCGGCGTGCTTCTGGTTGTCGGGTTCGTCAGCTGGGAGCTGCGGCAGGAACACCCGCTGCTTGACATGAAGGTGTTCCGTGACGCCGGCTTCGCGGCCTCGATGGTGGTCGGCGTGATCTTCGCCAGCGCCCTTTTCGGGGCGGTCTTCCTGATCCCTGTCTTCATGCAGGAGGTGCAGGGCAAGGACACCCTCCAGGCCGGCCTCCTGCTGGCGCCGCAAGGTCTGGCCGCCGCAGCGGCGATGACGATCTCGGGCACGCTGAGCGATCGCTTCGGCGCCCGTCCCATCGTCTTCTCCGGCATCCTGGTGCTGGTGGCCGCCACCCTCCTCCTCGTCAGGGTGACGCCGGCCACCGACAACTGGAGCTGGATCCTGATCACCTCCGCCCGCGGGATCGGCATGGGCTTCGCGATGATGCCCAACTTCGCGGCGGCCTACGTGACACTTCCCCAGGCGGCGATCGCGCGGGCGACCGCGCTGAGCAACACCTTGCAGCGCGTCTCGTCATCCTTCGGGATCGCCGTGCTGGCAACCATCGTCGAAGGCAGGATCGCGGCGCATCTGCCCACCCACCAGGCGATCGGCGCCGGCGCTCACCTCTCCCAGGCGGCACTGGCCGCCGCCGCCCGGGCCGCCGCGGCCAAGGGCTTCGACGACACCTTCTGGGTGGCGGCCGGGATCGCCGGCCTGGCGCTGCCCGCCTCCCTGCTGCTGCGCCGCCCGATACCGGAGGGGGAGAGGGTGACTGCCGAGCGGGGCGGGGACGCGGTGCGCCACCCGGACCTCTCGCCCCGGTTGCGGGCAGCCTTCCTGGTCTTGCTCGTCGCATCGCTGGCCTTCCTGGCCTTCACGATCGCGAAGACGGTTAACGCTTTCTAGAGTCCTGGAACCGAGGTTCGTTGCAAAATCGCCGCCAGGGGCGTCGAGATCAAGGAAGCGCACGAGCAACGGAGCGCGCGGGCCTTAGGGCCCGTAAGTGAGTAGCGGAGAAGCTGACGCCGAGATCGGCGTCCCTGGCGGATGAGCCCGAAGGGTCGGCCGGCCGTCGCTTGCGACGGCCCAGACATTTGCAGGGAACTTCGGTTCCAGGACACTAGACTCTCACCAACTTCGTGACGAGCTCGAGCTCGCGGAGGACCTCGTCCCGTGGCTTCGAGGGCATCCAGAAGACCACCCGGTCGACGCCCATCTCCTCGTAGGCGGCGATCGTCTCGGCCGATGGGCGGCCGCCGTACGCGGTGACCGGCAGATGGCCGCGGCCCGACTCCTCGCAGAGCCGCCGGAAATCGGGGACCTGGGTGGCCAGCCGCGACCGGCCGGCGTTCGGGATCCAGCCGTCGCCGAACTCGACGACGCGCTTCATGGTGTGGTCGGTGTTGCCGCCGACGTAGACCGGCAGCGGGTTCTGGATCGGCTTGGGCCAGGACCAGATGGGATCGAAATCCAAGAGCTCGCCGTGGAGCTCGGCCTCATCCTTCGTCCAGATCTCCTTCACGGCGAGCGTCCGTTCCCGAAGCAGCCGCCAGCGGAGCTTCGGGTCGGTGCCGTGGTTCTCCATCTCTTCCAGGTTCCAGCCGCCGCCGATCCCGAAGATGACGCGACCTCCGGAGACCAGGTCGAGGCTGGCGACCGCCTTCGCGGTCGTGATCGGGTCGCGCTCGACGAGGAGGACGATCCCGAAGCCGAGCAGCAGGCGGCTCGAGTTCGCCGCCGCGACGGTGAGGGCGACGAACGGGTCGAGCGTCCGCTGGTAGTACTCGGGCAGGTCGCCGCCGCCCGGGTAGGGTGTGCGGCGGCTCACCGGGATGTGGGTGTGCTCGGGGACCCAGAAGGACTCGAAGCCGCGATCCTCCACCTCCCGCACGAGCTCGCCGACGCCGATCGACTGGTCGGTTGCAAAGATTGCGATGCCGAACTTCATTGGCAAGGTGCGCTTTCTAGCGTATCGTGCGGCCCGCAATGGAGATCACGATGCGCTGGCACCGCCTGCTGCGGGCCCTCGCCTTCCTGCTCGGCGGCCTGGTTTTCTCGGTGGCGATCATCTTCATCTTCAGCAACCTGTCGCCGATCGAGGTTCACTGGCGCATCCCGGCCACGGTGGGCTACACCTACGACCTGACCCTGCCCGGCGTCAACACCTGGCTCATCGCGCTCGTTCCCCTCCTTGTCGGCCTCGTGGCCGGCTACCTCTACCAGACGCCGGCCCGGATGCACCACGTCCGCGACGCTCTGCGTCACCGGCACCGGGTCCACGAGCTCGAACACGAGTTGAGGGAAGTCCGCAAGAGCCTCGACAAGCTGCTTGCCATGCCCGAGGACGGCAGCCTGGCGATCGCGGCAGAGGTGTTCCCGGCGCTCGAGCACCACCTGGCCGAGCCGGTGGACGAGGCCGAACCCGAACTCGATCCCCGGCTTCCCGATGAGCCGTCGGCCGTCGAGGTGCTGGCCGCGGCGCCGGCGAGGAAAAAAGTGAAGCCCGCGGAAGCCGCGCCCGCGCCACCCGTCGAGGCGCAGGCAGCCCGGCGACGCCGGAGGTTCTTCGGCGGGCTCAGGGCGGAGGTCGCGCAGGTGGCCGAGGTCAAGCTGCCGGCGGCGATCCCGGCAACCATCGTCGCCCGGGCCCGCCGCGACGACAAGGCGGCCAACGGCAAGTCAAAACCGGTCGCCGATAGAACGACCGGTCCCGTCGCCAAGCTGGCCCCCGAGCCGGCGCGCAAGTCCATTCGCAAGGTGGCGGCCAAGAAGTCCAACTGAGCCGGCCCCTCGGGTCGGCAAGGCCAGGCGACCCTGAGTCACTAGGATGGAGTTTCCCTATTTCGAATGAGTGAACGCCGTCGCGCTGGTCGCACCCTCGTCCCCCGCTCGAAGCCGCTCGCCGACCAGGCCTTCCTGGAGCGCGACGGGTTCGATCAGTACGTCCTCCACTCCGACCCCTGGCGCGCGCTCCGCATCCTCTCCGAGTTCGTCGAAGGGTTTGACGCGCTGAGCGTGGTGGGCCCCGCGATCAGCATCTTCGGGTCCGCCCGGACGCCCCGCGACGATCCCTACTACGCGGCCGCGGAGACGACCGGCCGGGCCATCGCCAAGCGAGGCTTTGCCGTCATCACGGGCGGCGGACCGGGGATCATGGAGGCGGCGAACAAAGGCGCGAAGGAAGCGGGCGGCCTCTCCGTCGGCTGCAACATCGAGCTGCCGGCCGAGCAGGGCCTCAACGATTACGTCGAGCTGGGCGTCGAGTTTCGCTACTTCTTCGCGCGGAAGACGATGTTCGTCAAGTACGCGCGCGGCTTCATCATCTTCCCGGGCGGGTTCGGCACCCTCGACGAGCTGTTCGAGTCGCTGACGCTGGCACAGACCGGCAAGATCGAGCACTTCCCGATCGTGCTGTTCGGGCACGCCTACTGGGATGGGCTGCTCGACTGGATCCGCTCCGAAGGCCTGCCCCGCGCCTACCTGCAGGCGGACGACCTCGGACTGGTGCAGGTCACCGACGACCCGGAGGAGGCGGCCGAGCTGGCAACCCACGACCGCCCAACGCCGAGCGGCGGGCCCGACGCCGACCATTCCGCGTGACGCCGCCGCCGATCGAGCTCGCCTTCCTGGAGGACGGCGCCCAGTCCGCTGAAGGAACCGCCTCGATCCTCGCCCAGTTCATCGCCGCGGCCACCTCGACGCTGGAGATCGCGATCTACGACCTGCGCCTCACCGGCGCGGCGGCGCAGACCCTGCTCGACGCGGTGCGGGCAGCGCGTGAGCGTGGCGTGGCCATCCGGGTGGTGTTCAACCAGGACCACCCGAAGCCGCGGCCGATACCACCTCCGAGCGAGGTCGACTGGGATCTCCTCAAGCAGATGGAGGTTCCTTTCCACCCGGTCAGCGGCGTGCCCGACCTGATGCACCACAAGTACGTCATCCGCGACCGGGCGTCGGTCTGGACCGGGTCGACGAACTGGACGACAGACTCCTGGACACGGGAGGAGAACGTCATCGTGCGGGTCGACTCGGCCGAGCTTGCCGCGGCGTACCTGGAGGACTTCGAGGTCCTCTGGAGCACTCGGGATGTCTCCGCCTCGGGGAAGTTCTCGGCGCCCTGGGTTGAGCTGCCGGGCATCCGCCTGCGTCCCTTCTTCTCTCCCGGACGCGGCCAGAAGATGTCGCACGAGATCGCGAACCGGGTCGCCGCGGCCACCCGCCGGGTTCGCATCGCCTCGCCCGTGATCACCTCGGGGCCCGTGCTGGGAACCCTCGCCGAGCTGATCAAGAGCCCTCGTTCGGACCTCCAGGGGATCTACGACCGCACCCAGATGGACGAGGTGCAGCGGCAGTGGTCGAAGAACGCGCTCTCGGGCTGGAAGCGGGAGGCGTTCCGCGCCGTGGCCGCCAGCGGGCTCTTCGCCTCCAAGGTCACCACGCCCTACGCGGTCGGCTCCGTTCACGACTTCATGCACGCGAAGATGACGGTCGCGGACGACACCGTCTTCGTGGGAAGCTACAACCTCTCCCACAGCGGGGAGATGAACGCCGAGAACGTCCTCGAGATCGAGAGCGCCGCCCTCGCCGACCTCTGCGCCGCCTACATCGAGAAGATCATGGCCAGGTATCGGATGACGCTCCCGGTGGCCCGGTGAAAGAGCGGCGCGGACAGCGGCCGGGCGATGTTCGCGTGGTACTCACCCGCGGCGCCAAGCTGCCTCGCACTCTCGGCGTAGGTGCGCTCTTCGCGGCCTGCTACGGCAACGTCGGTTCGAGCATCTACTACGCGCTCGGGGTCACCGCCGCCATCGCGCTCGGCCTCACGCCCCTCGCCTTCCTGCTCGCCGGCTGCATCTTCGTGACGACCGCCCTCAACTATGCGGAGGGCACCGCCGCGGTTCCCCAGGCGGGCGGCAGCTCCTCCTTCGCACGGCGAGCCTTCAACGAGCCGACCGGGTTCCTGGTCGGCTGGATCCAGCTCCTCAACTACACCGCGACGGTCGCCATCTCGGCTTACACGGGTATCGCCTACCTGACCGTCTTCCCCGTCTTCCACTTCCTGACCGATGCGAGTCTCCATGGCATCGCGACCGTCGTTCTGATCGCGCTCCTGATGGCGATCAACGTCGTCGGCATCCAGGAGTCGAGCGTGCTCAACCTGAGCCTCGCGGTGCTCGACCTGGGCACGCAGGTGATCCTCGTCATCCTCGGCATCTTCCTGCTGCTCAACTTCAAGGTCGTCATCAGCAACATCCATTGGGGGATCGCCCCGACCTGGGGCAACTTCCTCGCCAGCGTTTCCATCGCGATGGTCTCCTACACCGGCATCGAGACCATCTCGAACATGTCGGAGGAGGCCAAGAACCCTGGCCGCACCGTGCCGCGGGCGACCTTCTTCGTGATCGGCGCCGTGCTCTTCGTCTCGGCCTTCCTGCCGACGATCGGGATGAGCGTCTTCCCCGTTCATTACGACGCGGCTCACGGCCTCTACTTCACCGAGCTCGGCACCAAGTGGGCGCAGGACCCGGTCGCCGGTATCGTCACCGCCTTTCATCCCGAGTGGCTTGCCTTCTGGGCCGGGGTGTGGGTCGCCATCCTGGCCTTCACGATCCTGGTCATCGCGACCAACGCGGGCTTGATCGGGATCTCCCGCCTGAGCTACTCGCTGGGGACGAACAAGCTGATCCCGAGGCAGTTCGCCAGCCTGCACCCGAGGTTCAAGACTCCCTACATCTCGATCGTCGTGTTCGGCATCGCCGCCGCCATCCTCGTCCTCCCCGGCAAGCTATCGCTGCTCGCAGCAACCTACTCCCTGGCGGCGACCTTCGCCTTCTGCACGGCCCACCTCGCCGTGATGCGGCTGCGCTACGTCTCGCCGGAGCTCTACCGGCCCTACCAGATGCCCATCAACATCCCCTTCGGGCGGGCCTCGATACCGGTCCTCTCGGTGGTCGGGGCGCTGGCGATCGGGGCGGTCTTCACCCAGCTGGTCGCCCAGAACATCGACTCCTCCTCCTACATCTTCGCGGGCTGGGTCATCCTAGGCGTCGTCGCCTTCATCGCCTACCGCAGGTACAGCCGGCAGTTCCTCTGGGAGCCGCTCGCGGTGCCGCCGCCGCCCGACCGCGAGGTGCAGCACCAGCCACTCGTCATCCCCCATTCGGCACGGGTCCGCATGAAGCACCCCGAGCGTGTCCGTGACGAGCCGCTTCCGGAGGCGGTCGCGGTGGAGCACGAGCGGCACCGCCGGCGCCGGCGCTTTCAGCTCATGCTGGAGCGGGCGGGCCGGCTCCGGGTCATGCTCGGACTGCTGGTCTGCCTGGCGGTGAGCGTGCTCGCGATCTATGCCGACCTCTCCCAGTACGACCCCTTCGGGGACGGCATCGGCTGGTCGCCGGGCATCCTGCTGGTCACCTTCGCATCCGCCTTCCTGCTCATCCGCAGCCGCTACGAGGAGTAGCCCGGACACTAGACCGGACACTAGACTTGGTCGCGTGCTGACCACCCGCCGCTTCCGCCTGCTCGCGGGGATCACAGCGCTCTCGGGCTATCTTCAGATCACCCTCGGCGGACTGGTCCGCGTGTCCGGTTCGGGCCTCGGCTGCCCCGACTGGCCGACCTGTTATGGCAAGCCCTACCCGCCACCCACCTTCCATGCCATCGTCGAGTACAGCCACCGCGCCAACGGGGCACTTTTCGGCCTGCTCGTCATCCTGACCGTGATCGCCGGCTTCTGGCTCTACCGCGGCCGGCGGACGACCGTCACCTGGCTGACCCTGGCGACGCTGCTCACGGTGGTGGGGGAGGGGCTGCTCGGCTGGCAGGTCGTCGCAACCCTGCTGGCGCCGGTGCTGGTCCTCGTCCACCTGGCGATCGCGCTGGTGATCCTGGCGCTGATGGTCGCCATCTTCATCCTCGCCGGTCCCGCCCCCACAGCGGCTTTCCCCGATCGCTCCTTCGCGCGGCTGGCCGTGCTCGCGGCTGGCCTCACCTACCTGATGCTGCTCACCGGCTCCTCGGTGGTGGCGACCAGCGCCGACCTCGTCTGCAAATCCTGGCCGCTCTGCGGCGGCGGCCTCAGCCCCGACTTCTCAGGCGTCGCCTTCTTCGCCATGCTCCACCGGCTCACCGTCGGCGTGGTCAGCCTGGTGCTGCTGTTCCTCTTCACGTCGGCCCTGCGCCGCCACCGCAACATCCCGGGCGTGGGCCTGGTGGCGGCCGGCACCCTGGTCGTGCTGCTGGCTCAGATCGTCCTCGGAGCGCTCGTGGCCGTAACCGATGAGCAGGCGTTCCTCCAGGGTGGCCACGTGATGCTGGCCAGCGCGGTCTGGGCCGGCGTCGTGGCCCTGGCCGTCCTCAGCCTGAGGCCGGCGGCCGATCAGGCCTCCGAAATCGGAGATGATTCGCGGGTGACCGCCCTCGAGAGGCGCCCGGCTTGAGCACCTTCCAGGCGACCCGGACCACGGATTCAGTTCGGCACGTCGCGGCCGACTACCTGAGCCTGACCAAGCCGACGATCGTGGGCCTGCTGGTGGCGACGGCGCTTGCCGCGATGGTGGCGGCGGCGCACGGCCGGCCGCACCTGCTCGCGATGGTGGCGGTGATCGTGGGAGGCTTCCTTGCCGCCGGCGGCGCCCACGCGATCAACTGCTGGTACGACCGCGACATCGACCTCAAGATGTCGCGCACCTGCCGGCGGCCCATCCCGGACGGCCGGATCCCGGGCTGGCACGCGCTCGTCATGGGCATCGCGATGAACGCGGTCGCCTTCGCCGTGCTCTGGGCCTGGGCAAACCTGCTCGCGGCCGCGCTCGCCCTGCTGGCCACGCTGATCTACGTCTTCGTCTACACGATCTGGCTCAAGCGATCGACCCCGCAGAACATCGTCATCGGCGGCGCCGCCGGCGCGATACCGCCGCTGGTCGGGTGGGCGGCCGTCACGGGCGGACTCGACCTGACGGCGGTCTCCCTTTTCCTGGTGATCTTCCTCTGGACGCCGCCGCATTTCTGGGCGCTCGCCCAGGTCATCGCGCGCGACTACCGGCAGGCGGGAGTGCCGATGATGCCCGTCGTCGCCTCCGCCGAGTCGACCAAGCGGCAGAGCGTCGGCTATGCCGTCGCCACTGTGGCGGTCAGCCTGGTGCCCTACTTCACCGGTGACGCCGGGCCGTTCTACCTCGTCGGCGCGGTGCTGCTGGGGGTGGGCCTGGTTGGGGTGTCGGTCCTCGACCTGCGCGGCCGGCGCTGGACCGTCCCGCTCTTCGCCTACTCGATCGCCTACCTTGCGGCGCTCTTCACGATCCTCGCGGTCGCCGGCCTGTTCGCTTAGCCGGGAGGCAGGCGATGGAGGTCGTGCGGCTCCACCTGGGCAAGGTGAGCAACCACAGCCGCCCGTTCGAGGCGCCCGTCCACGGCTTCGTGCTGAAGCACCCGACCGCAGGCGCCATACTGGTCGACACCGGGATCGGCGATCCGCCGGCTGAGATCATCCGCTACTGGGACATCGTCAACGAGCAGATGGCCGCCGCGCTGGCCGAGCACGACCTCTCGCCGGCCGACGTGCGGATCGTCGTCAACACTCATCTGCACTGGGATCACTGCGGCCAGAACGCCGTCTTTCCGCACGCTCCCTTCTACGTCCAGCGGCCCGAGCTGGAGCGGGCGCGGCGGGAGGAGACGCTGACCAGCGAGTGGTTCGACTTCGCCGGCGCCCGCTTCGAGCTCGTCGACGGCGAGGCCGAGATCGCTCCCGGCGTGCGGGTCATCCCGACACCGGGCCACACGGCCGGCCATCAGAGCGTGGTCGTCGAAGGGGAGGGTGGGGAACAGCTCTTCATCGGCGACGCCGCCTACACGAAAGACATCTTCGAGTCCTTCGAGGACCTCAACGTCGAGAAGGTCGTGGGCCAGGCGGCGGACGCAACCGCCTGGCGGGAATCACTGCGCCGCGTGCGCGACCGCAACCCGGAAGCGGTGCACTTCTGCCACGACACGCGCGTCGTCCACCGGGCGCATTCTTAGGCCTCCGGTAAAACAGCTGTGATTCACCCCGTCGATCCGTCCGCATGTCAGTCGGCTAGTTCATAGCAGTTGCGGCAGCGAGCTTCGTACGTCTCCGCCGCGCCGATCAGGATGACAGGGCTGTTCCGAGACGCGGGCTTGCCGTCAATGAGGCGTTGGGTCATCGAGCCCTCCAGCGAGCGGCATTTCATGCACACCGCGCGCAGCTTCATCACGTCGTCGGCCAGCGCCATCAGCTCCGCCATCGGGCCGAACGGCTCGCCCTTGAAGTTGCGGTCGAGGCCGGCGACGATGACGGTCAGGCCGTCCTCAACAAGGGCGGCGCAGACCCCGGCCAGGCCGTCGTCGAAGAACTGCGCCTCATCGACGGCGATCACCTCGTAGCTGCTGGCAACCAGGCCGATCGTCGCCGAGCTGCCGACCGGCTCTGCCTCTGCCGACTGGCCGCCGTGGGTCGAGATGCGCTCGAGGCCCTCGTAGCGGTCGTCGAGCGAATGCTTGAAGAGCCCGACCTTGCGGCCCGCGATCCGGTGGACGGTGGCAAGCCGGATCAGCTCGCCGCTCTTGTTGGAGAACATCGGCCCGGTGATGACGGTCAGCGAGCCCTTTGCCATTTCGCTGGAAGAGTCTAGGGTGCACCGCCTCCAGGATCGACCAGGATCGCTCCCGCCACCGCCAGCGTGGGCTTGCCCGACCCGCCGAAGCGCTTCTCCTCGGTGTGGAAGAGGATCCTCCCGGCTGGGACCGCTGCATCGCGGTCGCCGGTGACGGTCGTCGCGAGGAGGCGGCGGCGGCGTCCGGCCGCCCGCTCGACGTAGACGACGCCGCCCTCCGCCCAGGCGCGGGTCGCCTCGCGGTCCGGCCGTTTGAGGACGGTGTCGCTGAGGCGGAGCTGGAAGAGCTCGTCGTAGAGCCGGACCGCCCAGGCGTTCTGCTTCTGGTCCGCGCGGCTCAGGCGGGAGCGGGCGAAGGTCTCCGGGGCCTGTGGGTCGGGGATCAGCTCGGGGTGGTCGCGAAACTCCTGGAAACCGCCGAACTCGCGCCGCCGGCCCTCGGTCACCTGCCGGCCCAGCTGCTCGTTGTGATCGGTGAAGTAGAAGAAGTTGCCCCGGCTTGCGAACTCCTGGCCCTGAAACAGCATCACGCGTTCCGGCGCGAGGAGGAGGAGGGTCGAGACCGCCCGGTACTGGGCGGGGCTGACGAGGCTGGCCAGGTGGAGGGCACGGGCGCGATTGCCGACCTGGTCATGGTTCTCGATGCAGAAAACGAACGACTGGGCGCCGAGGCCGGCGGTGAGGGTGCCCGGACCGGCGTAGCCGCTGCGACCGCCCTGGTGGATCCAGCCGTCCTGGATCGCCTTCGCGATCTCCGCCGGTCCTCCTTGGTAGTCGGCGAAGTACCCGTCGCTCTCACCGGTGAGCGTGACCCGCAGCGCGTGGTGGAAGTCATCGGCGAGGATCGCGTCGAGCTGGTGGCGGCGGACCAGGTCGGCCTCGTTGCGGTGGTCCTCGGCGACGACGTAGGCGGACGGGTATGCGTGGCGGGCGGCCGCCGCGACCTCGGCGAGGATGTGGGTCCGGCTGCTGTCGAAGATGGCGTGGGTGGCGTCCAGCCGGAGGCCGTCGAAGCCGTACTGCTGGATCCACCAGCGCGCGGCGTCGGCGATCGTGCGCCGGACCTCCGGCCGGTGATAGTCGATGGCGTCGCCCCAGAGCGTCCGGTGGAGCCCGGTGAAGAAGCTCGGCGCGAAGCGGTAGATATAGGCGCCGTCCGGGCCGAGGTGGTTGAAGACGACGTCGAGCAGCACGGATAGCCCTTCCCGGTGTGCGGCGGAGACGAGAGCGCGGAGATCGTCAGGGCTGCCGTAGGCGCGCGTCGGGGCATGGAAGTAGGCCCCGTCATAGCCCCAGTTCCAGCGCCCGGGGAACTCCGCGACCGGCATCAGCTGCACGGTGTCGATCCCCATCCGCTTCAGGCGGCGCAGGTCGGCCGTGGTGCTGAGGTAGGTGCCGCCGCGCGTGAAGGTTCCGATGTGGAGCTCGTAGGTCGCCTGGGCGACGGTTGACGGAACCGTTCGGTGGGTGATCCGCACGGCCGGTGCGACCAGCGCGCTCGGGCCGTGGACGCCCTCCGGCTGCCAGCGCGACCAGGGATCGGGAAAGGGGCCCTCGCCGTCGAGCGCGATCCGGTAGCGGTCTCCTGGCGAGAGGCCGGGGACGGTCGCGGTATGGGTGTCGTTGACATTGCGGCGGAGCCGCAGCACCCGACCGGGCAGGTGCAGCTCGGCCCGCTCGGTCGTCGGCGCCCAGATCCGGAACTGGACGGCGCCCGCGGACGTCCAGGAGGGGCCGAAGTGGGGTTGCCAGGGAGGAGGAGTCACGCGCTCGATTCAGTCTGCAAGAATCGGGCGATGAGCGGCTTCGGACCCCTCGTCTCGGCGGACTGGCTGCGCGACCACCTGGCGGCTGAAGACCTGCGGGTGATCGACCTGCGCTGGTACCCCGATGGACGCTCGGGTCGCGACGCCTACCTGGCCGGCCACGTGCCCGGCGCCGTGTTCGTTGACCTCGAGCGCGACATCACCGGGACGGAAGGTCCGGGGCGGCACCCGATCCCGAGCAGGGAACAGTTCCAGGAGGCGATGCGGGCGGCCGGTGTCGAGCCGGAGAGCGGGGTCGTCGTCTATGACGACCTGGGCGGATTCAGCGCAGCACGCCTGTGGTGGCTCCTCCGCTACTTCGGCCACCCGTCGGTCGCGGTGCTCGACGGCGGCCTGATGGCCTGGCGCGGTCCCCTCGAGCGAGAGCCGCCCAGCCTGTCCCGCGGCTCCTTCTGGGCCGCCGTTCCCGACCTGTCGATGGTCGTCGACCGCGACCATGTCAAGGCCGCACGCCGAGCGGTCGTCATCGACGCCCGGGCGCCTGATCGCTACCGTGGCGAAGTCGAGCCGTTCGACCCCAAGGCCGGCCACATCCCGGGCGCCCGCAACGTTCCCTGGCGCTCCAACCTCGGCCCTGACTGGCGCTTCCTGCCTCCCTCCGAGCTGCGTCGCAAGTACGCCACACCGAAGGGCAGGGAGGTCATCGCCTACTGCGGCTCTGGTGTCAGCGCCAGCGTCGACCTGCTCGCCCTGGAGCTGGCCGGCATCCCGGGATCGAAACTTTACGAGGGCTCCTGGAGCGACTGGTCGCGCCAGGACCTCCCGGTTGCGACCGGGGACCGCACTCCGTAACTCGAGCTTCCGGTCCGGCTTACCCTATGCGGAATGGGTGAGCTGCTCAACGGAAAGAAGATCCTCGTAACCGGCGTGCTGACGCGCCAATCAATCGCCTTCGCGATCGCCGACACCGCGCAGAAGGAGGGCGCCGAGATCGTCCTCACCAGCTTCGGCAGGGTCCGCAACATCACTGAGATGTCGGCCAAGCGCCTCAATCCGGTGCCGCCCATCCTCGAGCTCGACGTCAACCGGCCGGAGGACATCGAGGCGGTGCGCGAAGACCTCGCCAAGCGCTGGGGCCGGCTCGACGGGATCGTTCACGCAATCGCCTTCGCACCCGCCGACGCGCTCGGCGGCAACTTCCTCAACACCCCCTGGGAGAGCGCGGCGACCGCCTTCCAGACCAGCGCCTTCTCGCTCAAGGCGGTGACGGTGGGGCTGCTGCCGTTGATGCGCGAGCACGGCGGCGCGGTGGTGACGCTGGACTTCGACAACAGCACCCAGGCGTGGCCGTCCTACGACTGGATGGGTGTTGCCAAGGCCGCCCTCGAGTCGATCGTCCGCTACCTCGCCCGCGACCTCGGCAAGTACCAGATCCGGGTCAACGCGCTCGGCGCCGGCCCGCTCTCGACAATCGCCGCCAAGGGAGTGCCCGGCTTCAAGCAGGTCGAGGACAGCTGGGACAAGCGAGCCCCGCTGGGCTGGAACAGCAAGTCGGCCTTCGCGGTGGCGGGCACCGCCTGCGCGATGCTCTCGGACTACATGTCGGCTACCACGGGCGAGCTGATCCACGTCGACGGCGGCTACCACGCGATAGGCGCTGAATCACCAACCGATTAGTCGGTTTCGCCTCGCCATGAGCCCGCAGGCCGTTCGCAACCGATGAGTCGGTTTTCCCCCTCCCGATAAAGATGGGGAGGGAGCTCTACTTAGAACCGGCCCATCCGGAATTCTGCGAGCTCTGGCACGTCGACATCTTCGACGATCGCCTTCGCGAGCCAGCCCGCGATCGCCGGCGCCGTCATCATCCCGATCGAGCCGTGGCCGCCGTGGACCCAGAGCCCGAGCGGTCCGGCCGGGCCCGCCAGCGGCATCCCGTCGGGTGTCATCGGGCGGAGGCCGTACCAGGCCGCGGTTATCGGTGTGGCGGCGAGACCGGGCGCCGCCGCGAGCGCTTTTGCCGCGATCCGCTGCGGCATGTCGACACCCTCGTAAGCCTCGCGCAGGGAAGGGGAGAGCGACGTTCCGATGAGCGCCTCACCGCCCGGCTGCTGGGCGATGACGAAGGCCTCCACGACGGGATGGTCGTGGCCCTCGGCAACCTCAGCCAGCGTCGGCGCGCGGGCGACGCGGCCGAGCTGGTCCTGGTCCGGCCAGCTCGTGTCCTCGACGATCCAGGGGAGGTTGAAGCCGAGACGCGCCGTTCGCAGCAACCAGCCCCGACCGACGCTCACCGGCGCCGGTCGCCACAGCTCCGGCAGCCACGGCCCGGTCGCGAGCACGACGGCGTCGAACGCGAAGCGACCCGCGTCCGTGACGAGCCCGTGGACGCGGCCGCCCGCGACGGCCACCTGGATGACCCGCGTCGCGGTCGTGATCACGGCGCCTGATTCGCGCGCCGCCTGGGCGAAGGCGAGCGTCGCCGGCGCCGGGTCGAGAGCCCAGGCGTTTCCGATCAGGTGGCCGCCGCGAAAGCGCGGCCCGAGCGCCCTGAAGTGACGGCGGATCTCCGCGCTGCCAAGCTCGTGAACCTTCATGCCGACGGTGCGCAGCTCGAACGCGCGCCGTCCCATCGCCTCGTGCTGGCTCTCGTCCGCGGCGATTATCAGCTGGGGGACCTCGCGAAGTTGAAAGTCGACGTCCCCGCCGGCGAGACTCCGGTACACATCCAGCGACTGCTGCATGATGCGGACCACCCCGGTCTCGATCTGGTTCAACAGCAGTCCCATGTTCCGGCCCGATGCCTCGCCGGCGAGCGAACCACGTTCGAAAAGGGTGACTCGCGCACCGAGCCGCGCCAGCTCGTAAGCGATCGTGGTGCCGGCAATCCCGCCGCCGACAACAGCGATCTCCCTCACGGCCATCGCCCGAGTGTAAGTCCCGCTCCTGTCCGGTGGCCGGATTCTCCCCATCCTGTCCACATCTTGTGGAAAACCCGCTTTATGACCCCAACATGCTGTTAGACTCCCGCCCAGGCGAACGACCTTCGCCAATACCCACGTCTGGAGGAATGCCGCTTTGCGAGAGTGCCTCATCATCTACGTGGACGCCGCTCTGGATAAGAACGGCCGCGCCGGTTGCGGTGTGGCCGTTTTCATCAGAGGCCGCGCGCTTTACACCGAGTCCTTCGGCTTCACGCACGAAGGCGGTTCGGCGCAGCTGGAGGCGCACGTCTGCGCCGCGGCCCTGGAGCTGGCGGCCCACCGATGGCCTTTCCATCGGGTCATCGTCCGAACTGATTGCGCGCCGGTGGTGCGCAGTCGCACTCCGTCAAGTGAGACATTTCGCGACGCCGTGCACGAGGTACGTGAGCGCTGCCGGCGTGGATATCGAGTGGTCCGTTACGTCAGCCGCAAGGCGAATCCGGCACACGAACTCGCGCGCGAAGGACTCAAGAGTGTGGTGCGGCCGCGCGTAGAACTGGCCGCGTGATTTTTATTTGAGAAACGCAGTTCCGTTCTATACTTCGGCCAATCTCGTACGCATTAGTTGCGACTTCAAGGAGTAATAATGGCCGAAGCAAGCGAATCCGAGTCCGCGCCCAAGAGGCGCGCGCGACGCAGCACCGGGACGCGAACAACGCGAACCACACGTGGTGCGGCAGCGCGAAGCACGACAGCGACCAGACGGCGCGCCGGATCGCCCGGTGACGCGGTTGCCAGTCTCACCTCGATGGTCGACGAGCTCATCAAGGAAAACCGCAAGCTGAAGCGCCAGCTCGACCGGTTGACGGCGAAGGGCACGGCGGCGGCCAGCTCGGGAATCGAGCGCGGGCTCAAGTCGATCCAGCGCCGCGTGCAGAAGGCGCTCGCGGGAGCGGCTACACCGAAGCGGCGCACGACGCGCGCGGCAAGCGGCACGGCGCGACGCGCGTCGACGAGGCGCACCACTACCACGCGCCGGCGGCGAACCACCGGCGGGGAGACGGCGGCCAGCTGAGCGTCAGTTGGGAGAGCAATCGATGACGGGGGTGGCGCCGAGCGCTGCCCCCGTTTCATCCCGGCGTCGTGGTGCGCGATGACCGCGGTCATCGACCACGTCCTCCTCGCGGTCCGGGACCTCGACTCCGCGGCGTCCTGGATCCGTGAGCAGCACGGCCTGACGGCGCTGCCCGGCGGGCGACACCCGGGCGCGGGAACGGCCAACCGGATCGTCCCGCTCGGTGACGACTACCTCGAGCTGATTGCCGTTGTCGACCGCGACGAGGCTGCGGCGAGCCCTCTCCGGGAACGCCTTGCGGCGGCGCCGGAAACGGGCGCCGTGCTTGCCACCTGGGCCGTGCGCGTTACCGACCTCGACGCGCTGAAGCAGCGCCTCGGCGACGCCGGTGTGGCCACCGAAGGTCCGCTGCCCGGCTCGCGGCTGCGGCCAGACGGCGTGCTGCTCGAGTGGCGGACGCTGCGCGTCGGCAGCGGCCTGGAGCCGGTCATACCCTTCTTCATCGAGTGGAAGATCGACGCTGATCAGCACCCGGGCGCGACCCCGGTGGAACACCCCGCCGGAGCCGTGCTGCTGCGGGGAATCCGGCTCGCCTCACCCAACCCCGAGGCGCTGGCGGACCGGCTCCGCATCGTGCTCGACGAGGGAGTCGATTACCAGGTCGAGGCGGGTGAATCGGAACAACCAGTCGCGGTCGTCCTCTCCGTCAACGGCGAAGAACGCGACCTGCCTTAGCGGACAGCGCCGGGCGCACGCCGCCTAGACGAACTCTGCTTCGATCCTCTTCGCTTCTCGGTAGGCGTCGAAGATCTGGTACGCGTAGAGGCCGAACCCGCCCGCGCCGAGCGGCACGCCAACCAGCCCGCCGATTATCGAGAGGTCGAGGTCGATGCCGATGAACTCCATCCCTCCGCACGCGAGGAGGAAGAAGAGGCCCTTCAGGTTGTGGCCCAGGTAGACGTGGCCCATGCCCGGGACGATGGCAAGCGCGGCGGCGAGTGCCGGGCTCTTGCGGGAGCGGGCCGCGCGCCTGCTGTTGAAATTCTGGGAGGGCGTGGCGCCGCACCTGGGGCAGGGTGCCGACGGGCTCGGGAGGGTCGATCCGCAGCGGCCGCAAATCGTCGTCGAAGCCATGATCCAACCTTATTCCCCCTGCGGGCGGAGGGAAACAACTTCGTTCGCTTCGCCCGATCCCCGGGTTTCCGTGGCGCGTAGGCCGGGTTTATCCCGGCCGAGTGAGTTGTTCTGAATCGACGCCGTACGTCGCGCCGAGAAGGGGGGTTTTGGAAGGGGGAACCTGTCCCCCCTTGCACCGTTCGGTTGCCGTGGCGCGTAGGCCGGGTTTATCCCGGCCGAGTGAGTTGTTCTGAATCGACGCCGTACGTCGCGCCGAGAAGGGGGGTTTTGGAAGGGGGGACCTGTCCCCCCTTGCGCCGTTCGGTTGCTGTTAGTCTCCGATCCATGGACTTGAAGTTCACGGCTGAGGACGAGGCGTTTCGCAAGGAGGTCAGGGGATGGCTCGAAGCCAACCTGCCTGCGGAGCTGCGGCACCGGGGCGTCGGCGGTTACCGCGAGGATGAGGACGAAGAGATCCAGCGCGACTGGCAGAAGCGCCTCCACCGGGGCGGCTGGTTGAAACTGGCCTGGCCGGTGGAGCACGGCGGCCGGGACGCGTCGCCCGTCCAACAGGCGATCTACCAGGAGGAGCTGGCCGCGGTCGGCGCTCCGCCCATCCTCGGCCGCCTTGGCGTCAGCCTCGCCGCGCCGACGATCAACGTCCTGGGCAGCCAGTGGCAGAAGGACACCTACATCGAGAAGCTCCTCGCCTGCGATGAGGTCTGGGCGCAGGGATTCAGCGAGCCCAACGCGGGCAGCGACCTGGCCAGCCTCACGACTCGCGCGGTCAAGGACGGGGACAACTGGATCCTCAACGGCCAGAAAGTCTGGTCGTCGGGAGCCCACTACTCCGACCGCAGCTTCCTGCTCGCCCGGACCGACCCCGAGGCTCCTCCCCACAAGGGCATCGGCTACTTCATCGTCGACCTGAAGCAGCCCGGCGTCGAGGTGCGCCGGATCCGCCAGCTGACCGGCGGCGGCGAGTTCTGCGAGATCTTCCTCCACGATGCCGTCGTCGCGGACCGCGACCTGGTCGGTGCCCCGGGCGACGGCTGGAAGGCGGCGATGACGACCTTCGGCTTCGAGCGCGGCGGCCTGGCCAATGCCTCCCGCTTCGAGAGCGCGGTCAACAGCCTTGCCAGCCTCGCCCGCAACCTCGGCCAGGGATCCGACCCGCTCGTGCGCCAGCGCGTAGCCCAGGCCAAGATCGAAGCGCACACCTTCCGGATGAACGGGCTGCGCGCCCTGACCAAGGCTCAGCAGGGGGCGGCTCCGGGACCGGAGGCGAGCCTGACCAAGCTCTACTGGAGCGAGATGGACAAGCGCATCCAGGAGACCGCGGTGGCCGTCCAGGGCCAGTACGGAGCGCTCGCGCCGGAGGATGAGTGGTCCATCGAGGACGGGCGCTGGCAGTTCGGGTGGATGTGGTCGCAGGCCGAAACGATCTACGCCGGCAGCTCCGAAATCCAGCGCAACATCATCGCCGAGCGCGTTCTCGGACTTCCCCGAGGTCGTTGACGACGAGCCAAGCATTTGCTCTCGGGGCGCGCCTTAACCATCGTTAATAGTTCTTAACCAGTAGGACAACAGGAAAGGGGATCCAACCCGTTACCTTCCATTGAGTTGACTCCGCTAGTTGAATTCGTGGGTGTCAACCGCGTCTACGGGCAAGTGGTGGCATTGGATGACTGTTACTTCCGGCTGATGCCGGGGGAACTGTCATTCCTGGTCGGGCCCAGCGGCGCGGGCAAGACAACCCTACTCAGACTGATCAACCGGGAAATCAGGCCGACGCAGGGCGAGGTCTGGGTCGACGGCTTGCCGGCCCACAACCTGCCCGCGAAGCGGCTTGCCGAGTTGCGCCGCAAGGTCGGCGTCGTCTTCCAGGACTTCAAGTTGCTGCCGCGCCTCACCGCGATGGAGAACGTGGCTTTCGCCCTCCAGGTAACGGACCTGCGGATCTCGGACGACGAAGCCCACGATCGCGCCCTCGACGCCCTCGACGCGGTCGGCCTCCACGACCGGGCCGAGCACTACCCCCACCAGCTGTCGGGCGGCCAGCAGCAGCGGGTCGCGATCGCGCGGGCCGTAGTGAGCCAGCCGCCCCTCCTGATCGCCGACGAGCCGACCGGGAACCTCGACCAGGAGACCGCCTGGCAGATCATGACTCTGCTCGAGGACATCGCCAAGTTCGGCACCACCGTCCTCGTCGCCACCCACAACATGGAGATCGTCAACCGGCTGCAGCGGCGGGTTCTCACAATGGTTTCCGGAAGGGTCGTCGACGACAATCCGGCAGGCCGTTCCGCGAGGCTGGTATGGGCGAACTCCTCATAGGCCCCCGTCCGCCTCGCTGGCGGACGATCAAGGTCGTCGCCCGCAACGCTGGTCGCTACCTGTTCGGCAGCGCGATCCGGAACTGGGCCCGCAACCTTGGCTCCACCGCGCCCGCCCTGGGCTCGATGACGCTGCTGCTGCTTCTGGTGGGCCTCGCCGTGCTGGCGGGCCTGGTGGGCCAGACGGTCGCATCGACCGAGGCTCGCGACGCGTCCATCCTGCACGTCTACCTGCGCGACGACGCCAGCAGCGCCGACATCAACTCCCTGGAGTCGGACCTGGGCGCCAACCAGTACGTCCAGAGCATCACCTACGTCAGCAAGGAGCAGGCGCTCGCCCGTGCCCAGCATCGCCCCGGCCTGCCGGAGCTCGCCAACGCCGCTGAGAGCAACCCGTTCCCGGCAAGCCTGGACGTCCACGTCAGCACGATCGACAAGGTCGGCACCGTCGACGCCGCCTT
>DATCOZ010000009.1:0-5663 GCA_036564345.1 Candidatus Dormiibacterota bacterium
GGGGCGCGCCGCCTCTACCGGGTGAACAACGTCGGCCTTGCCGGCATGCGCGAGTACCTCGAGTCGGTGTGGGGCGATGCGGCGGGCCGCTTCCGCTTCTTCGCCGAGAACACGACGCCGGCGGAGAAGGCCCCTTGACCGAGCCGATCCGGGTGACCGTCGAGGTCGCCTGCAAGCCGGACCACGCCTTCCGGACCTGGACCACCTGGCGTCGGCCTGGTGGCCGCCCGAGCACACCGCATCGCACGAGCGCGACGCCGAGATCGTCTTCGAGCCGCGCGTCGGCGGCCGGATCTTCGAGCGGACCTCGGCGGGGCAGGAGATCGACTGGGGCCACGTGACCGAGTGGGATCCGCCGCGGCGCCTGCGCTACCAATGGCACATCGCCGCGGACCGGGCGGACGCCACCGATGTCGAGATCGTGTTCCGGGAGCTCGCGGGGTCGCTGACGAGGGTCGAGATCGAGCATCGCGGCTGGGAGGGCCTCGGCGTGGAGAAGGGCCGGGCGTGGCGGGACGTGAACCACGGCGGATGGGGCGGCGTGCTGCCGGCCCACATCGGCGCCTGTTCGAAGCAGGCGGCCTAGGAGGAAAACGGAAATGGCAAACGCGAAGGGATCCGGTACCAAGCAGGACCCGTGGCAGCTGACGACGCCGAGCGGGACCTCTGAATACACCATGTACAGGGACGAGACGCTCGACCCGCTGGCAATCGTCTGCCAGGTCGGCTCGACCCAGCTGCGCTACCACCTGCGTGCCATCGAGGACCTCCACGCCATGCTCAAGAAGCACGGCGACTGGATGCCACTCGGCAGCGCCGACGAGCAGAAGCCGGCTGCGCCGGGAACGGTCGAGGCCTGGGCCCGCTCGGAGGACAACCCGGTCAAGGGATGGTATGGGATCAGGAAGGGCTATCGGGGCCGCTTCGGGATGTACATGCCTCCGCTGCTGGAGGCGCTCGGCCTGGCCGAGGTCGAGCACAACCCAAAAAACAACCGGATGCGCGCAACCTGAGCCGAGGGCCAGAATTAGGCGAGTTGATCGCCCATTCGGACGTCGTCGGCAGCCTGCTTCGGCCACCGGCGCTGGTCGCCGCCCGCAAGGCGCACGAAGCGGGATCGATTGGCGACGCCGAGCTGAAGAAGGTCGAGGACTCGGCAGTCGATTTCGCGGTCGCCGGCCAGGAGTCCGCCGGGCTGGACGTCGTCACCGACGGCGAGTTCCGCCGCTACGCCTTCTACGGCCACCTCATCGACTCGGTCGACGGCTTCGACCGGACCGGCGGCTGGGCGATCCCCTTCCGCGACGAGTCGGGCGAGGAGCTGGTGCTCCGCCGGCCGGTGGTTGTCGAAAAGCTCCGCCGGCGCCACAGCCTCTGCGGTGAGGAGTGGACCTATCTGCGTGCCCGGGCGAAGAAGCTGGGCAAGGTCACCCTGCTGAGCGCTCAGCAGGCGGCCGCCTACTACGACCCCGAGAAGTCGAAGGGCGCGTACCGGACGCGCGACGAATACCTGGCCGACATCGTGGACATCGCCCGCGGCGAGGTCGAGGAGCTGGCGCGGCTCGGCTGCACCTACATCCAGATCGACGCGCCCCAGTACGCGGCCCTGCTCGACCGCGAGATGCGGGAGGGCTACCGCAAGCGGGGCAGTGACCCCGAAGAGGTCATCGACCGGTGCATCGAGATGGACAACGCGATCATCGCGGGCCACCCCGAGGTAACCTTCGGTCTCCACATCTGCCGGGGCAACAACCAGAGCAAGTTCTACGCCGAGGGCGACTACGAGCCGATCTCGCGGATCTTCCAGAAGACGCACTTCCAGCGCTTTCTGCTGGAGTACGACGATAAGCGCTCAGGCGGCTTCGAGCCACTCCGTCACGTGCCCGAGGACCGGACCGTCGTGCTGGGGCTGGTCACCACCAAGAAGGGCCGGCTGGAGTCGGCGGACGAGCTGCGGGAGAGGATCCGGGAGGCCTCGGCCCACGTGCCGCTGGAGCGGCTCGCGCTGAGCCCGCAGTGCGGCTTCGCCTCGACGATGGAGGGCAACCGCATCACGCCCGAGGAGCAGCAGCTGAAGCTGGAGCTGGTGGGCAGCGTCGCCCGCGAGGTCTGGGGAGCCGTCAGGGCCTAGACGTCGTCAGGGCCGGTTCATGAGGAGACGGACGACCGTCCCCGACCCATTGGTCCGGACCTGGACCAGGTCGCAGAGCTGGTTGACCAGCCAGAGGCCGCGGCCGCTGTCGGTGTCCAGCGGCTTTTCGCGACCGACCAGGGGATGCGCGATGTAGCCGCGGTCGCGTACTTCGCAGTAGAGCGTCAGGGGGTCCTGCCAGATGCGCAGGATGCCCTCCCCACCACCGTGCTTGAGGCTGTTGCCGGCCACTTCGGTGACGGCGAGCACGAGGTCGGAAGTCTTCGCGGAGCTGAGCCCGGCATCGAGGGCGTGCCGGGCGGCGAGCCGGCGCAGGCCGCCCATCGGGCCGACTTGGAAGGTGAACTCGGGCGGCTCGCCGAGCGGCTCGGGCAAGGGCGCATCGAAGGGCACCGACTCGACCTCGAGGCCGACGTACTGGCCGCTCTCGGCCCTGCCGTTGCCGCTGTGCGACGTGAAGGGATGGCTGCGGAAGGCCTCCTCGACCACTTCCGGTTCGAGGGTGTCGGTGTCGTAGGGGCAGAGCAGGTACCAGGCCTGGCCGCCCGCGAAAGCGACATTGAGGAGCGCCTCGTGGCGCTGGGACTCGACGAGCTCGGCCGGCCCACGGCCATTCCAGATCGGCTCGCCGATGCCTCGCAGGCGGCGGCCGCCGGCACCGTACTCGGCGACGAAGTCGCGCCAGGCCGGGATGATCCGGGCGGGGTTGAGGCCGACGTGGTTCATGTCGGCGAAGAGCACTCCATGGGCGTCCCGGCCGAGGTTCTCCTTCAGCATCTCGATCTTCTTGGCGCTGACCACGACCAGCGTTGGTTCGTCACTGGCGAGACCATCCCTGATGAAGTCGCTGGTGCCGGTCACGAAATCGTCGTCCCCGGCGTAGAAGAGCGCCTCGTGGCGGAACGCGGCGTCGACGCTCATCCGAGATCCAGCCCGCCGCCATCGATGACAAAGCTCGGCATGCCCGCCCAGCCGACAACCCGGAAAACCCTCTGGAGCTGCGGTTCGAGTCCGTGGAGGAACAGCTGCCGGCCGTTCTCGAGGTTGGCGGCTGCCACGACCATGGCGCGGATGCCCGTGACATCGCAGAAGAGAAGCCTGTTCACGTCGACGTGGAGGTTCCCGGACTTTCCATGCGCTGCCGTGAGAGCGTCGCGTACCGACTGGACGTTCCAGGAGTCGATCTCCCCGCTGATCGCGAGCCACCCATCTCGGGGACCGCTCGAGATCCGCAGCTCGGCGTCCTGCTGCTCGATGGACGTACGTAAGACTGCCATTGGGACATCCCGATCATAGTGCCAGATCGGTATCAGCTTGCATAGAAAGTCGCGCAAAGAAACAGCGGCGCTCCGGAACGGTCATTTGGCGTCCGTTTCCGAACGGTCGGACGGGCTGGACAGGTCCCGATCTCTGACTCGGGGCCTGTCCGCCCTGGATTTCCCTCTTCCTTCCGGACTACATCGCCTCGAAGGTCTCGTAGACCATGACCTTGGCGCCGCCGCTGAGAACGGGACAGCCCTTGGCCTTCTCCGTTGCGTCGGCCAGCGAGCTCGCCTTGATGATCGAGTAGCCGGTGACCTGGGCCGGCGCGTCGCTGACGCTGCCGTCGCTGGAGATCGTCTTGGAGTGCGGAGTGGTGGGATTGCCGCCGTCGACCACCGCGTCGCCGAGCTTGCCGAACCACTGGCCCCAGGCCTCCATCACCTGCTTCTGGGCCGCCTCGCCCTCAGGCATGCCGCCGCCGCTGTAAAGCAATAGGAAATTCGCCATGCTCTTGCTCCTTCTTTGGTCACGTCCCGCGGCGGCGCCAGGCGGCCGCCATATCCAATACGACGAACGGGATGGGCCGGAAATCGACAGTCACCGGAGAAGGGCGACCAGATGCCAATGGCGGTGCAAAACTTCTGCTGCTGGTCTCCGGCGTCGATTACCCGCTGACCGTGCTGCCCTGCCGCTCCAGGTCGCGGGCTATCTGTCGCCGCTCACCTACAGTCTCCCCGGCATCCGCGACAGCCTGCTCCAGGGCCGCCACCTGGTTGACGAGCGCCGCGCCAGGCACCTCGGACTCCTCCAGAGGAGCGGGTGGGCGTGGGTAACGCTATTACTGCTCTAGTTACGCCGCCTGATCCACCATGGGTCAGGGCGGCGCGGGTGATCCAGGTCGGCAGGAATTGCGACCTTGGTCAGCTCGTCTGACCCCAAGGAGGCGTCAATTGGGTGGTTACACAGCGCCTGGCCGGCACCGGATCGCTGTCGCGGACGACCACATCGACCTGCGTGAGCTTCTGGCACTCCGGTTTTCGATGGTCGAAAGCCTGGAGGTGGTCGGGCAGGCGGCAAACGGTGTGGAAGCGATCGGCCTGGCACGCGATCGGCAGCCGGACGTGATGACGCTCGACCTCGAGATGCCGGTGATGGGCGGCGCCGAAGCCATCCCCGTGCTGCGAGCCGTGGCGCCGAGCATGCGGATCGTCGTCTTCAGCGGTCAGCCTTCGGTCGCCGACCTGACCAGGGGAAATCTCCCGGATGCGGTGGTCAGCAAGGGGGCCAACCTGGCCGACCTCGTGGCCGTCGTCGTCGGGCTGCTGGCCGAGGGCGCGCCGCCCGACCTGGTGGAGGTGGACCTCGGCAACTTTCCCGTTCACGTGGCCCTGGACGCCTTTGACAGCTGGGTTGGACTGAACGCACGGGTTCGGCAGGCGCTGGCAACCAAGGGCGACTTCAGCGCCGAGTTGCTCGGCGACATCCCTCTCGAACCGTCAGACCTTCTCTGCCTGATGGGCGTGTTCATGCAATTGGGACTCCCCCTCATGGCGGCCAGCCAGAAGGGCCTGGCCACGGTCGATGTCAAATTCGTGGTGCGCCGCGACTCCGGCGCCGCCGCGAGGCGGGCCCTGCTCGCGCTCGGTGGCAACGGGACATTGCGGGCTTTCAACAAGGTCTGGTCGCACAACCCGACGAGGGAGGCCGAGCGAGCCCTGGACCTGGTGGATGCGCGGCTTGTCGACTGTCTGCCTGCGTCCTGAATCGAAAAAGAGGGCCGGCCCGCGCTGGGCCGGCCTCTTCTGCAATAACCGAGGTCGCTGCTAGGAGGTTGTCGCGGTCCCTCCGGTGTGGGTCACCGCATTGAGCGCATCCACCTGGCCATGGCCGTACCAGGAGTTGTAGCCGGTACTCCCGGTGCACTGCTGCGGTGCGCCATTGCTCACCGACACGAAGGAGGCATACCCGGCCGGGAGGGCGGCCGGACAAGGCTGGGGATCGGCCGTCTGATCGAGGTAGGCCTGGACCTGGCCCGGGCTCATCTTGCCCTTGCCGCTGCCAAGGTCGCCGAAGCGGCTGATGATGAGCGCTGCCACGCCGCGTGCTGATGCTCCGGCGGGCGTGACCGCCGGAGCATTCCGTTTACCTTCTCTTCTCAAGTGCCTGTCAACGAGTCCCCGGATCACGAGTCCAGGCCGATCCCGGAAATGGATGCCGTGCTCCGAGACGGTTCGACCATCCACCTCCG
>DATCOZ010000040.1:0-1568 GCA_036564345.1 Candidatus Dormiibacterota bacterium
CTGGACGCTGGGCGCCACCTCGGCGGGCGCCGCGCCGGCCGCGGGGGCCAGTCTCTACGACATCAGTGACAGGCTGATCGTCAGCCCCTCAACGCTCTGCTTCGCCCAGACCCGGGCGTTCAACTGCCGACCCCCCGACGATGAGCTCGCTCCGCAGTGCTTCAGCAGCTGCCCGCCGCCGGCCGGCCTGCTGTCACAGGAGAACGCCGACATGAACCTCGAGTACCCGCCCTACACCGGCGGCGATGTGACCAACGAGAACTACTGCGTGGTCTCCCCCAACCCCGGCGACCCCAGCGCGCCGTGCTCGTCAGCAAAGGTGACGCCTGGAGCGGTTCAGTTCTACTTTCCGACCGGCTCGTGCATGACGCAGCAGGCACAGGGCGCCACCTATGTGTTCTCGGGCGAGCAGTACAACTGGATCGTGATCTACATGCCGCCCAGCAATACCTGTTCGAACATACTGAACGGCGGCGCGTCCACCCAGTACATCGGCACCATCTACACGCCGGCGGCAAGCTGGACGATCAACGGTGGCGACCGCTCACCGCTCGCCGGCCAGGTCATCTGCTACACGGCCACCGTTTCCGGCTCCGGTGCTGCTGGAATCGACTTCAACCCCAACTATTCGCCCGCGCCGCCCGCCGCCCGCCTGATCAACTGACGGAGCGTGGCGCTCTAGCCTTCCCAGTTCTCGGCGGTACGTTTAATCTCGGGCTGCCCACCGTCCGGCGCGGGCCGGACCTCATATCCGAGATCGCGCAGTGCCTCGTCGATCCAGAGGAGCGCCATCTCCTCGGTATTCGGCCATGTGTCGGCGGAGGATCCGGCGGTGCCGGTGCCGATCACCACCCGGCCGGCCACCCGAAGCAGCCGCCGGATCAGCGGCGCCGCCTCGGGGACTGTCAGCGTCAGGTCTTCGAGGGAGCGCGAGAGCATGAAGCAAGCGGCGTTGAAGGTCTGGGCATCGATCGGCTCATTCGCAGACAGCTTCTCGGCCAGCCCGGCGCGCAGATCGGTCGGATCCATATGGCGGGTATTATTGTTGGCCCGAGGCTGGGGAGATGGACCTGAACGAACCTGTTTTGCTGACGCCCGAGGGGCTGGAGAAGCTCAAGCGCGATCTGGAGGTCGCGTTGAAGCGCCGGGCCGAAGCGGGTGAGCGCCTCAAGGAGGCTTTCCAGCCGGGAGACATCGAGGACAACCCTGAGTACGAGCAAGCCAAGGAAGAGGTCGGCCTCCTCGACAGCCGAATCTATGAGCTGCAGGAGATGATCGGCCGAGCCCAGATCATCAAGGAGTCGCATTCAAGCGTCGCAGGCCCAGGCTCGACCATCGACGTTGTGGACACCGAGGGGTCATCCGAGACCTACCACCTGGTCGGGGCGGTTGAAAGCGACCCGTCCGCCGGCCGGATCTCTGTCGAATCCCCCGTCGGCCGGGCCCTTGTGGGCAAGAAGAAGGGCGACAAGATAACCGTCAGCGTGCCGTCGGGCACGCTCACGCTGACCGTCAAAGCGGTCAAGTAAACGCTCGATGTCCGTTCGGACATCGGATGAGGGAACGGC
>DATCOZ010000044.1:0-1855 GCA_036564345.1 Candidatus Dormiibacterota bacterium
CCCGTCTCCCGCTCCAAATTCGCCAGCGCCGGATTTGGTGCGGGCGCCGGGCCCGCCCACGGTTTGATACGTCGGGGGACGTCTCCAAGCCGCCTGCGGGGGCCCCCCTGCGCTCAACCGCTCCTCGAGCGCAGGCCCGGCCGGTTAGGTCAGGTTCTGTAAGACCCCCGACTGAAGCGGGCGGTGGACGAGCTCACTCGGGGTTCCGCACACGAGCGCGGCGCAACAGCCCCCACCATACCGGCACGGACACGAGAAGACCGACGCCGAGGGTCGCGAGGGTCAAAAGCGCGCTCGCCATAAGCGCGAACACCCGTGCCCACTCCCGCCGCCGGCTCAAGGCGACCCAGGCCACGGACTGCAGGGCCGCGACGACCATGATCCCTGCATCGATGATGAGGGCGCCCGGGAGATGTTCCGGATCCTTCGGCCCGGAAGCCGTCGCCGCCAGAACAGCCACGAGTTCGGCGGTCGCCAGGGCGGCGCCGAGGCCTGTTACCGCCGTGACCCAGCTGGGCCATGGCCGCGCAAGGGTCGTCGGCGCAGCAAGCCAACTTGGCGCAGTCAAACCGACGAAAGCCACCCCGAGCTCGCTGGAGTCACGTGCAGCCAAGACCTTATCGATGCGCCGCGAGTACTCCTCGAGTGTGAGACGACCGACGGCGTACTGGTCGCGCAGCAGCGCCGAAGCTTGGTCGCGTTCCGCGTCCGAGAGCAACATTCGTGGAGCTATAGCATCCCGGAGCCGCATTCGCCGCTGGCATGTTAGCGCGCCGATTCGCAGTTCGGATGACCTCATTCCGGGTTTCAGGATTCTGTCTCCGCGCGCATTTCTCGCCGAACTGGAAGGGGGTGACATGAGAGGCCGCAGCCGTCGTCGGAGCTCTTTGAAGTTCGAGTAAGACACCGTGTGGTGCTCCACCTTTGATCTCGAAATCGGGTGGATCCAGGCCGCGATCACGTGCCCCTTGCCAGGCCCGCTTGCAGGGGCTACTGTGGACCCAGAGACGGTCAGAGCCAACGGTGGCGGCCAGATGGGTGCTCACTCGGGCAGAGGAGAGGGAATGAGCAAGCAGGGCATCGGGCGGCGTCAAATGCTGGTGGGAATGGGGGCTGGCACGCTCGGTGCTGTGGCGGCGCTCGGAGCCGGGATGACCCCGGTGCTGGCGAAGGACGACTCCGAAGAACGAGTCGAGGGATCATGGCAGGCCGTTATTCACATCGAGAAACCGGCTGCCAACGCTGCTACCTTCCCGGCGATGCTTGGATTTGCCGGCGGCGGCGTCTTCTCCCGCGTGGACGGCCGCGACAACGCGCCGTCCCTGGGGACCTGGAAGCACTCGGAGGCGGGCATCGTCTTCCAGCGCATCGAATACCAGTTTTCGATGGGCGCGCTCGCCCGCACGGTCAATGTGCTGTCGGCGGCAAAGGTCGATGGCGACTCAATGAGTGGGACCTTTACCGGCTTGGTGGGAGGCAGCTTTTTCCGGTCCGGTTCCTTCACGGCGACCCGCGTCCCTGCCAAGGGCCCGTAGCACCGACCGCCGACACTCCGATCAGGACGGGATCGGGCCAAACTGGGGCTGCGACGTCCCGGATGGGCAGACCTGATGCCTTCATGGGATTGAAGAGCATCAGCTTGCCGCGCGTCGGGTCAAGTTTCCACGGATGACTTCGTGTGTTGAAGCTGCGGCTAAGCTGGCAGCAGCTTGAGCCAGGACCAGCCCTCCACACCTGAGCCGCGCCCGCCCGGTGGCCGGCCGCCCGGAAGCTCCTCCCGCCGGCGGCGCCGCGGACGTGGTGGCGGTGGCGGGGGAGGCGGAGGCGCGGGAGGTGGGGGAGGCGGCGGCAACCC
>DATCOZ010000049.1:0-25753 GCA_036564345.1 Candidatus Dormiibacterota bacterium
AAGGTCGGTAAGCGGGAGGAACGGGTGACCTCCGTGGAGCTCAGCCAGGAGGAGTCGGTCGTCTTCTTCAGCGACGTCCTCGGTCCCTACGTTCGAAGCCTGCCGCTCGGCCGCTGGTTGCTCGGGTCCGTGCTGGGGGCAAGGGACATCCTGGAGGACCCGAAGCGTGCGGCCGAGCGGTATCCGGTGTTCGAGCTGCGCCGGATCGTCGAGAAGCCAGGCAGGGCGAGATGAGGACTGCGCCGGCCGCCGCTCAGGCGAGCCGCTGACGGCTCCCCCTCAAGATTTCAGACCTGCACGCTTGGCATGCTGAGCGTGAAGGTGGTGCCCTGGCCCACCAGGCTGCTGACCTCGATCCGGCCTCCCATCAGCTCAGCGAGGCGCCGGCTGAGCGGCAGCCCGAGGCCGGTTCCCTGGTAGGTTTCCCCGTGGTCGGATTCGAGCTGGGCGAACTCGTCAAAGATGTAGTCGAGCTTGTCGGCCGGGATCCCGATCCCGGTGTCGCGAACCGAGATCTCGAGAGCGTCCGCGCCCACCCCGCAGATCACCGTCACCGACCCACCTGCCACCGTGAACTTGATGGCGTTGGAGACCAGGTTGGTCAGGATCTGCCCGAGTCGCCTGCTGTCGGCAACCGCCGGGACCGCGGCTGACCCGGGCTTGCGGAGTTCGACTCCGGCCAGGGCAGCCTGCGGCTGGAGCTGGGTGAGGCAAGCCTCGATGATCGGGTCGACGTCGGTGGGCGCCAGATGAACGGCCATCTCGCCGGACGCGACCTTGGCGAGGTCGAGCACGTCATTCACCAGGGAGAGGAGCACCTGGCCGGAGACCTGGATGTTGGTCACGTAGCGCATCTGCTTCTCGGACAGGGTGCCGAGGTCGCGGGTGCCCAGGAGCTCCGCAAACCCGAGGACGGAGTTGAGCGGTGAGCGGATCTCATGGCTCATGTTGGCGAGAAACTTTGACTTGGCTTCGTTTTCCAGGTGCGCCTGCTGCGCCAGCCTTCGCTCCGAGATGTCCAGGACGACCCCCTGGCAATAGAGGGGAGTGCCTGCCCTGTCCCGGATCACGACCGCGTGATCCTGCAGCCAGAGCACGGTCCCATCGCGTGCCACCGCCCGATATTCCGCTTCGAACTGGCCGCGACCAGAGATGCCGTCCCGGAACGCGTCAAGCACCCAGGACCGATCCTCGGGGTGGATGGCTTCCACCCATGCCAGGTGGTCGTCCATGTACTCGTCGCGCGGAATCCCGAGCATGGCTTCAACCTGGGGGCTCACGTACGTGGTGGCCAGATCGGCGACTTCGCAGGTGTAGACGAAGCCCGGCAGGCTCTCGACGATCCCGCGAAACCGCTCCGCCGACTCATGGAGGGCCATCTCCGCAGCCTTGCGGTCGGTGATGTCGAGGATCACCGTGTGGATGCACTCCGGCTGCCCCAGCGAGTCCCGGAGAAGAGTGCTGGTGACATCTCCCCAGCGCACGGCTCCCGACCTGGTGAGGTATCACTTCTCGATCCGCACGGAATCGGTCTTCCCGCTGACCAGGCCCTCATAGACGGATTTGCTTTTCCGGCGGTCATCCGGGTGGGTCAGAGCGCCCATCGAGATCCCGCTGAGCTCGTCCTCGGTGAAGCCGAGCAGCTCTCGCAACGCCCGATTGGCAAGGAGCGGCGCGCCGTCGACGGTCACGAGCATGGTGGCGGCGGGCGACGCGTCGAACAGCGACAGGTGGCGGCTCTCGAGCGCATGCTGGCGGCGCCGTCCCCCAGCCCTCTGAAGCGCCTGCTCCAGCGCCTGGCCGAGGCGGCCCAAGCGGTCCTTGTGCAGGAAATCGTCGGCGCCGAGTTTCATCAGCTCGACTCCGACTTCCTCGTTCATCGAACCACTCACGACGATGAAGGGGACTTCCGGCAGCCTCCCCTTGGCCAGCCTGAGGGCAGTGCGCACGTCGAGTCCGGGCAGGTTGTAGTCGGCCAGGATCACGTCGACCGCGCCCTCGAGGGCCTCCACCAACGTCGCCTCCGAACTGACCAGCCGCCAATCGAATTCGAGACCGGTCTTCGACAGCTGCCGCGTCATGAGCTTCGCATCGGCCGCGCTGTCCTCGATCACCACCAGCTGCAGCGGGCTCACCTGGCCGCCCCCGCGTTGCCGGCAAGGGCGCCCCGCGGCGCACAGTTCAGGGGCACCGATCGGCGACCAGGTTTTTGGTCCGGCTCAGTCAGCGGTTGGAGATCCCGAGTCGAATGCGCGGCGGGAGGCGGCTGGGGGGAATTGTGAAGCGCATTCCTTCTCTACCGCCACAGCTTGCGGCCTCGGCCGGCTGAGCGCTGTGACAGATGTCGTGATCTCCTGTGACCTTCGATCGCGGCTTAATCTCATCGACGCGCCGCCACCGCCGACCGTTTACTGACGCTTTTCAGATGGCTGGGCCGGCCGCGCGGACGAGGGCGTCGACCTCGAGGATGGTGATCCCCGACGGGTCGGTTTCGATGACGCCCCGGAGCCGCAGCTCGCGGAGCGCCCGCGCCACCACCTCGCGCACGGAGCCGGTGGCGTCGGCGAGGGCCTGCTGGGTCACCCGGAGGTGCGCGCCGTGCAGTCGGGTGTCACTCTTCTCCGCCCGTTCCAGGAGGTCGCGCGCGACGCGCGCCCTGACCGTCGCGAAAGCGGTGCCGGCGAGGACCCGGTAGACGTGCTGGAGACGGTCCGTCAGCTCCGCGACCAGGGCCATCGACACGTCCGGTCTGAGCCGGGCCGAGCGCTCGAGGCGCGCCACGTCGATGTGGACGAGCTCGGCGGGCTCCACCGCTTCGATAGCGACCATCACCCAAGGCCTGCCCAGGGCCAGGCCGCCCACCAGGTCGCCGCGCTTCGCGTACCCGACGGTGAGCTGGCGGCCGTCTCCCGTCGGCAGGAACTGGCGGACGACACCCGAGAGCACGACCGCCGCCCAGGGAGCGTCGGGCTCGGGGGCACTCACGCTGCCGGCGGGGTAATGCACGATCGGCCCGGACTGGATGAGCTCGCCCGCGCATTCTGTCGAGAGGCGCGCCAGGAAGCCGTTGCCGGTAACGGCGGCGAGCTGATCCGCACGATCAGCGGACTGGCTGCGGGGCGAACTCATGCGACGAGGATGGGCAGACAAGTAGACAGTTCTGTCTACCTATCTTAGGCAACTCTGGAGACAGACCGGTCTACCCACCGCCGGCGAGCTCGTCCCGGTTGCATGGCCGTGGTAGAAAGGGCCGTCTCATTACAGGTACCCTTGGTAGACAGGACGGTCTTCTGGAGGAGGTGTCAAGCGTGACGAGCAGCCCAGCAACGACCCGCGACCCCAGCACGAGCCAGCCTCGGGCAAGTGAGGCGCGCGCCAGGATCCTCGAGGCCGCCTATGACCTGTTCACGATGCGCGGGCTGAGAGCAACCGGCGTCGACGCCATCATCGCCAGGGCGGGCGTTGCCAAGATGACCTTCTACCGCCACTTCCGATCCAAGGAGGAGCTGGCGCTCGCCGTCCTCGACAGGCGGGAGACCCTCTGGACGCACGGGTGGTTCGAGGCCGAGGTCCTGAGCAGGGCGACCGACCCGAAGGATCAGCTGCTTGCCATCTTCGACATCTTCGACGAGTGGTTCAGGCGACCTGACTTCGAGGGGTGTTTCTTCGTGAACACGCTGCTCGAAATGCCGGAGCGTGGCGATCCGATCCGGGAAGCCAGCAACCGGCAGATCGCGAACGTCCGGGTCATCTTGAGCAGCCTCGCCGCGCAGGCCGGAATCTCCCGACCCGACGATTTCGCCCGCAAATGGCAGATCCTCATGAAGGGTGCCATCGTCGCGGCGGCGGAGGGAGACATGCTCGCGGCGAGCCGCGCCCGCGACCTCGGCCGGCTGCTGCTGGAGTCGGAGCTCCGCGACTAGAGGCGGACTGCCGCCTTCAGACGCGATCGGGCGCGGCGCAGAGTGCGTCGAAGCCCGCCGTCCAGCGCGCGACCAGGTTCGGTTCGATGGCGTAAGCCTCGAAACCTGGCATCGCCTCTATGAAGCCCAGCCCATCCTCGCCCATCGCGAAGCCGGCTGTCGCGTAGACGTCCGCTGTGAGTACGTCGGGGCCGACGACGGTGAAGCTGAGCCAGTCCTCCACCGGTTTGCCGGTGTGCGGATTGACGATGTGGGCGCCCTTCTCATAGGTGCCGGAGGTCGCGACCGCCAGGTCGGCCGCGAGGATGACCCGGACGACCTCACCGCGATCGACCGGATGCCGGATCCCGACCCGCCATGGCCCGTCGGCGTCGCTCGAGCCGCGCGTCTGCACGTCGCCGCCGGCGTCGATGAAGTAACGCCGGCAGCCATGGCGGTCGAGGATGGAAGAGGCACGATCGATCGCCCAGCCCTTCACCAGGCCGGAGGGGTCCAGGCATCCGCCCGGCCAGGCCGAGAAGTAGCCCCTCGTTGCGTGCTCGTAGTGCCGGGAGAGCTCCACGGCCTGCAGCACCAACGCGCCCGATTCGGACAGCCGCAGCTCGCCCCGGTTGATGCGGCTGACGAGGCTGTCGCCGCGGAACGGGCTGAAGGTACGGTCAAGCAGCACGAAGTCCGCGAACGCTTCGTCGACGGCCAGGGACGCCGCCGCTTTGTCGTCGGCGACGTGGATCGTCACCGGCATCCCCATCACGTCGCGCACCTGCCGGAGCGGCATCGAGCTTCAGCCGAGGTGGGCTTGCTGGAGAGCCGACTCGACCGACTGCGCGTAGGACTCGCTGGTGTAGGTCGCACCGCTGACGATGTCGATCCGCGCGCTCTGCGCCTTGACCACCTCGCTGCGCAGGATCGGCCCGGCCACCTGGCTGATGTAGGCGGACTGGGCTCGATCCACCGGAAGCTGCACAGCCTGCACGTCCGCGATGTGGCCGTTGCTGATCACGATCTTGACCTGGACGTCTCCAAACCGGTTGGGAACGTCCGCTCCGGTGAAGGTGCCATTCACTCCGCCGGCTTTGGGCGTCGGCGTCGGCGAGGGTCCGGGAGAGCCAGAGGCCGGAGACGCGGGTTCGGCCGTCGGGCCCGGCTGGGGAGTACCTGCCGAAGCGAGTCCGGTCGAGTGCGGCGTGACCTTGAAGCCGAGGATCCAGGCGACCCCCGCCACGGTCGCCACTGCGGCGATGGTGGCTCGTTTCATTGCAGGCGAAAGACCTCCGTGCGGACCTGTTCGGAGGGCAGGCCGAGCGTTCTCAGGCTGCCGAGCACCAGCCCCATCATTCCCGGCGGTCCACAAACATAGACGACCCGATCCGCGATGTCGGGGACCAGCTGCTTCAGGGAATTGGGCTGCAACCATTTGTCGCGGGTCGCGCGCCGGCTTCCGGATTCGGTCAGCAGGTAGCCGATCCTCACGCCGTGGTACGCGGCGAGCTCGTCGATCTCCTTCTTGAAGACGATGTCGCCCTGGTCGTGCGCGCGATAGAGCAGCTGGACGTCGAAGCCGTCGGCGGCCATCTCCTCGGCCAGCGGACGGATCGGCGTTATCCCGATCCCACCCGCGATGAGGAGAACCTTCGGGTTGGCCGGGCGCTCGGTGAACTTTCCGAACGGGCCCTCGACAAGGACCGGCGTGCCCACCTTCAGGGCATGGACGCCGCTGGTGAAGTCGCCGATGTTCTTCACGGTGATCCGCAGCTGCTTGCCGTCCGGGATCGCGGAGATCGAGAAGGGATGAGCCTGCCACCAGCGCTTGCCGTCGAGAAAGCGCCAGATCGCGAACTGACCCGCCTCCGCCCGGAAGTCGCCGAGGTCGCGTCCGCCGATATAGATCGAGAACACGCCGCGAGCCTCCTTCTCGATGCTCCGGACCCGGAACCGATGGCGCTCGAAGGCCATCAGCGGCCACGCCACCCGGTAGAGCACGAGGACTCCCCCGACGATGATGTAGAGAAGGCACCAGTACCAGACGAAGACCAGGTTGCCGGCGAAGTCGACCCCCGTCGCGAGCTGGTGGCTGAAGGCCAGGGCGACGGCCAGGTAGGTGTAGAGGTGGATGAAGTACCAGGTCTCGTAGGCCAGCTTCCGCCGCGCGATCGTTATCGACACACCGATCACGGCGATGAACAGGCCCAGGGCTACGATCGCCGCGAGCAGTCCCTCGTAGCTGACGACGAAATCGGCGAGCTGGCCGGCGACGTCCTTGCCGTCGCCGAGCTGATAGCCGAGGGTCTGGAACACGCCGTGGGCGAGCAGCAGGCCGATGGCCAGGTAGCCGTTCCATTTGTGGAGGACCGCCATCCTCTCGAGGCCGAAGGAATGCTCCAATGACGGCAGCCGGGCCATCAGCAGCAGCTGCCAGAGCACAAGGTAGGTGCCGATCAGCCCGGTCACCCGCCCGAGGCCGTTCAAGAGGTCCGACGCGCTCCTGCTGATCTCGAACCCGGAGCTGGTCCACCAGAAGCCGACGATCAGGACGGCGTTGAACGCGAACAGCGCGTAGTACAGGCGCGAACGCGACCGGGGTGAGCGCTCGATCGGGCGCGTGCGAGCAATCGGCTGCCGCTGTTTGGTCAGTTGCTTGGCGACAATAGACCTGAGCCTATCGGTAAGTTCCTTAAGACTGGATTAGGAGCGACCGCTCGGTGTCGACACCCGGCGCCAGGGCCGCTGCCACACCGCCACCGACCTCACGGAAAGGAAACGTTTCCGGGAAATGATGGCGCGCTTGTCGAAACCGCCGGGCTTTGTTCGATGGATTCAGTAGACGGGCTCAACCCCGAGCCGCGAATCAGAGAAGGAGACGACATGCGATTCATGATCATCGTCAAGGCCAACGACGAGTCGGAAGCGGGGATCCTTCCCGACGAGAAGATCCTCACCGCGATGAGCAAGTTCAACCAGGAGCTGGTGAACGCGGGCGTGATGCTGGCCGGCGAAGGTCTCCAGGCCAGCTCGAAGGGTGCGCGGGTCAGGTTCTCCAAGGGCAGCAAGACCGTGATCGACGGGCCCTTCACCGAGACGAAGGAGCTGGTCGCCGGCTTCTGGCTCTGGCAGGTGAAGTCGAAGGAAGAGGCGATCGAGTGGGTCAAGCGTGCCCCCTTCAGCGATGAGGAGATCGAGATCCGCCAGGTCTTCGAGCCGGACGATTTCGGTGACGCCCTCACTCCGGAGGCCAGGGCGGCGGAGGAGCGGACGCGGGTGCAGGCGGCGGGGCTGCGGTAGGGCTCTTGCCCGGGGAGGCGTGATTGGCGGCTTCCCATCCGCAGCCCGCGATCGAGGCGATCTGGAGGATCGAGTCCCCGAGGCTGATCGCCGGGCTCGCGCGAATGGTGCGCGACATCGGCCTGGCCGAGGAGCTCGCCCAGGACGCCTTCGTGGCGGCGCTCGAACAGTGGCCCGACTCTGGCGTGCCGGATCGACCGGGCGCCTGGCTCATGGGCACCGCCAGGCACCGCGCGATCGACATGCTCCGCCGGAGCAAGCGCCTCCAGCTCAAGCATGAGCAGCTCGGCCGCGAGCTCGCGATCCAGGAGGAGCTGGCGGCGCCGGACTTCGACGCCGCGCTCGACGATGACATCGGCGACGACCTCCTCCGGCTCGTCTTCACGGCCTGCCACCCGGTCCTCTCGACCGAGGCGCGCGTCCCGCTCACGCTCCGCCTGATCGGAGGGCTGACGACCGAGGAGATCGCGCGGGCCTTCCTGGTGCCGGTCTCCACCATCGCCCAGCGGATCGTGCGCGCCAAAAGAACGCTCACCGAGGCGCGAGCCCCGTTCGAGGTCCTCAGCGGTTCCGAGCTGACGGCCCGCCTGTCGTCGGTGCTCGAGGTGGTCTACCTCATCTTCAACGAGGGCTATTCGGCGACGGCCGGCGACGACTGGTTGAGACCGGCGCTCTGCGAGGATGCGCTGCGCCTGGGCCGCGTCCTTGCCGGGCTCGCCCCCGAGCAGCCGGAGGTCCACGGCCTCGTCGCCCTGATGGAGATCCAGGCGTCGCGGTCGCGCGCTCGAGTCAGCTCGTCGGGGGAGCCTATCCTGCTGCTCGACCAGGACCGCTCGCGCTGGGACCACCTCCTCATCCGCCGCGGTCTTGCCGCGCTGCAGAGGGCGGAAGAGCTCGGCGGCGCGCTCGGGCCATACGCGCTCCAGGCGGCGATCGCGGCGTGTCACGCGCGGGCGCGCGCCCCCCAGGAGACCGATTGGGCCCGCATCGCGGCGCTCTACGACGCCCTCGCCCAGCTTGCCCCGTCGCCCGTCGTCGACCTGAACCGCGCGGTCGCCATCGGCATGGCCTTCGGACCAGCGGCGGGCCTCGAGCTGGTGGACGCCCTCGTGCACGAGCCCGCGCTACGGGGCTACCACCTTTTGCCGAGCGTCCGTGGCGACCTGCTCGCCAAGCTCGGCCGGGGAGCCGAAGCGGCAGCCGAGTTCAAACGCGCCGCGTCGCTGACCCAGAACGTGCGCGAGCGTAAGCTGCTCCTCGAACGAGCCGCCACCTGCGCGCTCTGAGCACGGTTGGCGGCGATTTGGGGCCGGTCGGGGCGGGGCAGGTTGTGAGAGACTCTGACCTCGGGGGTGAGGTTTCGCGTCGGCCGAAATGTGCCGGCGGCCGCAAGCCGATCGCCCCGGGGGGAAGTCATTTGGGGAGACTCCGCATGCCGCTGGTAGAGGGCTTGTCGGCGCCGGCGCCCGTGCCGGTCGTCGGTCGCTGACCGATGGCCCGCAGATCGGATCTCCGCAGCGTGGAGCACAACGGCGCCCACCCGTACGGCAGCCCGCCGCCACTCCTCAAGCTCGACATCATCGGCGTGCCTGTCGAGGAGAGGCGGCCGCTGGTCCAGGTGGTCGGCGCCAGCCATTTCTTCGGGAAGGTTCCCGCGATCAGCGATCTGAACCTGACCCTGGAGGAGGGCGACGTCGCCTTCGTCCGCGGCCCGAGCGGGGCGGGGAAGACCACCCTGCTCCGCCTCCTGCACGGTCAGCTTCGGCCCCGCAGCGGTGAGGTGTGGGTCGACGGCCGCCCGTTTCACCGGCGCTGGCTGCGCGGCGTTGCCAGGGTCCGCAGGCATACCGGCTTCGTCTTCCAGGACTTCCGGCTGCTGCCACGGCTCACCGCGTTCGAGAACGTCGTCTTGGCGCTCGAGGTCGCCGACCCGCTGGTTCCCAAGCGCCTGATCCTGCAGCGGGCGAAGGACGTCCTGGAGGCGGTCGGGCTCGGCCGCCGAGCGAAGGCCTATCCCGACCAGCTGTCGGGCGGAGAGAAGCAGCGCGTGGCGGTGGCCCGCGCCCTCGCCCCAAGGCCGGCGCTGCTGCTCGTCGACGAGCCGATCAGCTCCCTCGACGACCGCCGGGCTGAGGTCGTGATGCGCGAGCTCCTGGCAGCCGCCGAGCAGGGCGCGGGCGTCATCATCACCACCCACCGGCCGACCGGGTTCGAACGCGGCCACCGCGTGCTCCGTCTTGCCGAACCCGCCGAGGGGGCCACCACGCCCCCGCCCCGCCGCTCCTCTCGCAGGGTTCGGCGCTGATGGGAGCCCAGACCCGGAAGCGGCCTGTCGTGCTGGCCCGAAATCCGGCCCGGGGAAGGTCCTGGGTCCACGTGCCGCTCTGGCGGCGGGCGACCGCGCTGCTCGGCAACAGCTTCCGGGTGGTCGTGCTCTACGGCCTGCGCAGCTGGTGGAGAGACCTCCGGATGGTCTCGGTGGCGGTCGGCTCGCTCACCCTGGTGCTGCTTCTCACCGGCTTCCTGGCGCTTGCCGGCATCGGCGTCGTGCGCGCGGTCGCGGCCGAGGCGGGCCAGGTGGCGGCACTTCGGATCTACGTCGCCCCGGACGCCACCGACGACCAGGTCGCCGCCCTGAGCAGCCGGCTCAAAGCGGACTCCCGGATTGCCTCCGTCCACGTGGTCAGCGCCGAGGAGGCGCTTGCCCAGGCGCAGGGCCGCCCCGGCCTGGGAGCGCTCGCGCAGGCCTCCTCTTCCAACCCATTTCCCGCGAGCGTCGACGTCAAGGTCAAGCGGGTCACCGACGTCGGGGCGGTGGCCTCCGAGTTCGGCAGCGACCCCGCCGCGGACTCCGCCTACCCGACCTCCTACGACCCAGGCACCTACTCCCGGCTGCGCCAGTGGACGCTGATCGCCGGCGGCGTGCTGGGCGGCCTGCTGCTGCTCTTCGCGTTCGTCGCCTATACGGTGGCCGCCAACGCGATGCGGTCGGTCGCTCTTGCACGGCGGGACGAGGTCGGCCTGCTGCGCCTACTCGCCGCACCGGGCTGGATGCTGCGGGGACCATTCCTTGTCGAGGGCATGACCAGCGGCGCCTTCGCCGGGGTCGCCGCCGCCGCGCTGGTGGGCGGCGCCTGGCTCCTTGCGGATCGTTTCGCGGCCGCGACCTATGCCGAGGTGCTGCCCGGAGTGAGGCAGGCTGCCGTCCAGGACCTCGCGGCGGGCATCATCGTGGCCGGGCTCGCGCTCGGCGGCCTGACCGCCTGGAACGGCCTCCGGAGACTGTCCAGGTGAGGCTGGCCGCCGGGGCCGCGGTTCTCGTCCTGGTCGGCAGCCTGCTCATCGCCCAGCCGGTCGCCGCCGACACCATCCCCGCCTCGCCTAGCCCGGATCCGAGCTCCTCACCGACCGCCTCGCCCAGCGCTTCGCCGAGCCCTTCGCCGAGCGACGCGGCCGGTCCGCCAGCGAGTCCCTCGCCCAGCCCATCCGACACGCCCAGCCCCTCGCTCAGCGTCAGCCCCAGCCCCGATCCCAACCAGCCGCTCTACGACCACCTGAAGTCGCGCTTGAGCGGCGACCTGGCGGCAGCTCTCGCCGACCAGCAGCGGCTGAGCGCCGCGCTCGACGCCGGGCGACTGAGGGAGCAGGCGCTCTACGACCAGGTGGATGCAGCCTCGGCTCGCGTCGCGGACCTGGAGGACGAGATCGCCCAGCTTGACGACCAGATCACCACCACCCAGGATCGGGTCGACGCGGAGCGCTCACAGGTTGCGACGCTCGCCAGGTCGATGTACCGCCGTCCGAGCAACTGGCTGGTCGTCCTCGCCCGGGCCAAAAGCGTTCAGGACGCGCTGGTCGAGAGCGCCGACCTCATCGTCGCAGGGCAGCGGGCGCATGCGCTCCAGACGCGCCTCGAGGCCGACCTCGCCAAGCTCAACTCGGACCGAGCCGCTCGGCAGGACGATCTCGACCGCGAGAACGCGACGGTGGACGCGCTCAATGCGGCGGTGAGCCAGCTCGACTCTGAGCTGAGTCTGCAGGACGACATCTCCAACCAGCTCCTCGACCTGTCGAGCCAGATGCAGGATGCGATCGGCCAGCTGCGGGATCAATCGCCGGCCGATGCATCGGCGCTCGTCGCCCTGCTCGAGGAGCAACAGAAGAACCTGGCCGAGGCCGAGGCCCAGCAGGCCTGGAGCGTGGCCGCCGCCGGCTCGGGAAGGCTCCAGGCTCGCGGGCTGCTGCCGGCGGGTGCCGCTCCGACCGGCCTGGTCCTCGCCTGGCCGATGCCCGGAGCGCCGATCAGCCAGCCGTTCGGGCCGAGCTCGCTCGTGCTCGAGCCGCCGCTCGGGTCGTATCCCCACTTCCACACCGGCGTCGACTTCGCCGATCCGGCGGGCACCCCCGTCCAGGCTGTCGCAGACGGCATCGTCGTGGCCGCCGCGACCGGCCGGATCGGCTACGGCAACTACATCGTCATCGCTCACGGCCACGGCATCGAGACGCTCTACGGCCACCTCGACGCGCTTGCCGTCGCCGTCGGCGACAACGTGACCCAGGGCCAGGTCATCGGCTTCGAGGGTTCGACCGGCTTCTCGACCGGGCCCCACCTCCACTTCGAGGTCCGCGTCGACGGGCAGTTCGTCGACCCCCTCGTCTATCTCCTGCCGGAGCTGGCCGCCGCTCTTCGCGACCGCTAGTGTCCTGGTTCCAGGACCCTAGGTCAGGGCCGCTCGAGGTCGGCGGGACGTCAGCGAAGGGCCGACCACCCGGCTGACGACGTAGATCCCGAAGCTCATCGTGGCCACGAAGAAGCTGGCCGGGTAGAGCGTGACCAGCGAAGCCAGGACGCCGCCCAGGGTGCAGAGGAGGGCGATGGCGACGCCCAGCACCGTCGCTGTCCCGGGCCGGACGGTCAGCTTCTGGGCCGCGGCGGCGGGCGTTATCAGCAGGGCGAGGACCATGAGCACTCCGACGACCTGGATCGCCTCCGCCACGGCGACCGCAAGGATCAGCAGGAAGACGACGGAGATGGCCCGCACCGGGATGCCGCGTGCCTCGGCGACCTCCGGGTCGACGCTGGCGAAGGTCAGCGGACGGCGGATCGCGCCGAGGGCGACGATCACGGCGATTCCAAGGCTGAGCAGGAGGAGGACGTCCTGGCGGCTGACGCTGATGATGCTGCCGAACAGGACGCTGAAGGCCTCCGTCGCGTACCGGGTGTAGAGGGTCAGAAAGAGCACCCCGAGGCCGAGGCCGAAGGCGAGGATCGAGCCGATGGCGATGTCCCGGTCGCGCAGCCTTACCCCGAGGGTGCCTATGCCGATCGCCGCCAGGACGGCCCCGGCAAGCAACCCGACCACCGGGTCGATCCCGAAGAACACCCCGGCCGCCGTTCCGGTGAACCCCACCTCGGCGATGCCGTGGACGGCGAAAGACATGTTCCGCATCACCACGAAGCGGCCGACGAGGCCGGCGACGATCGAGATGATCAGTCCTGCCAGGAGGGCGTTCTGGGCGAACTGGTAGGCGAGAAGGCTCATCCGGACGGCCGCGGAACCGGCTCATGGGCGTGCTCGTGGTGGTCGCCCAGCGGCTCGAAGGTCTCGGCCACGACGAGGATCCGGCCGCGGACCCGGAGCACGTCGACCTGTGATCCGTAGAGCGCGGTCATCGCCTCCGTCGTGAGGACCTGGTCGGGAGTGCCCTCGGCCCAGCGGCCGCCGGCCACGGCGAGGACGCGATCGGTGAAGGCGAGCACCGGGTTGACGTCGTGGGTGACGAAGATGACCGCGCCCCCGGTCCGTTCCGACCACCTCGCGATCACCTCGCAGATCTCGCGCTGGTGGTGGAGGTCCAGGCTGAGCAGGGGCTCATCGCAGAGCAGCAGGTCCGGGTCGCCGACCAGCGCCTGGGCGATCCGCAGCCGCTGCTGCTCCCCGCCCGAGAGCCGGCCGACGGGCAGATCGGCGAGCGGCTCGGCGCCGACCTCGGCCAGCGCCTTCTCGACCCTCCGCCCGGTTTCCCGCCCAGTCGGCCCGAAACCCCACCGGGTGCCCTCGATGCCGAACGCGACGAGGTCGCGGCCGCGCAGGGGCAGGTCCTGGTCGAGGTCGCTTCGCTGCGGGACGTAGCCGATCCGGGCGTCTCCTCGCCGAGGTGCCCGGCCGAGGACCTCGATCGTGCCGGTCGCCGGCAAGAGCCCGAGGAGGACTTTGAGGAGGGAGGTCTTGCCCGCCCCGTTGGGGCCGATCACGGTCAGGAACTGCCCGCGAGCGAGGTCAAGGGAGAGGTCGGTCCAGATCCGCCGGCTGCCCAGCCGAAGGCTCGACCCCTCGATCCGGAGCGCGGGCTGCGTCATCCGCGAGACAGGGCCGCCTCCAGCCGGCCGAGCTCGTCGAGCTGCCACAGCTGGTAGGTCTGGCCGGGCGGCTCGGTCTCCGAGATTCCGACCACCGGGATCGAGCTGCCGGCCGCGAGATCGCGGATGGCGGACGTGATCTTGGTGACGGTCTGGCTGTTGTAGAGGAGCACCTTTACCTTGTGCCGGCTGATCAGGTCCTGCTCCTGGGCCACCGCCTGGGAGGGCGGATCGTTGCCCTCCTCGATCGCCTTCATGAACGCGGCGGGGGAGAGGACCGACAGGCCGATGGCGTCGGCCATGTAGCCGTAGACGGGCTCGGTGAAGGCGACCGGCGTGCCCTGGAAGCGGGACCTGAGGCCGGCCACCTTGTCGGTGATCGGCTGCAGGGAGGTCAGGAGCTGGGCGAGGTTCTCACGGTAGGTAACCGCGTTCGCCGGGTCGAGCCTGGCGAGGGCGTCGGCGGCGGCTCCGGCGACCCGGGGCGTCACGGTGGGGTCGTACCAGAGATGAGGGTTGGCGCCGTCCGCGGCCCCCACCAGCGCCTGCACGTCGATGACCACCCGCCGGGAATCGGGGGACGCTTGCAGAAGCTTGTCGACGAAGGCGTCATAGCCGAGCCCGTTCTCGATCACGAGCCGGGAGTCGGCGACCGCGCGAGCGCTGCCCGAGTTGCTCTCGTACTGGTGCGGGTCTGCGTTCGGGTTGCTCAGGAAGGCGTAGATCCGGAGCTTCGAGCCGCCCAACTGGTGGAGGAGGTCGCCGTAGAAGTTCTCGCCGGCGCTGACCGTCATCGCCCCCGCCTCCGACGGGTAGGCGGGAGTGGCTGAGCCGGTCGCGGCACCCGAGCAGCCTGCGAGACCGCCCACCCCGGCCACGCCCAGGACCGTGACCGCACCCAGTTTTGAAAGCTGGTTGCGCAATCTCATTGCGCGACATTAGCAGTCGGCCGCCGACTTATGCAACCGGGTTGCGTTAAGTCGTCTGAGATGCACTCGCCTGGCAGGCGGGGCAGACGCCGGTCAGAACCAGGCGGTGGGTCTGGAGGCGGAACCCGGTGGATCGCTCGATGTCGCCGGCGGCGTCCTCGACGATGCAGTCGGGCACCACGCGCACCGCCCCGCAGCCCTCGCACTGGACGTGCTCGTGGTGCGAGCCGGCTGCCTCGTAGCGAGCCTTTCCGTCGCCGAGGTCGACCCGCTGGGCAACTCCCTCTCCCTCCAGCCAGACCAGGGAGCGGAAGACGGAGGAGTAGTCGGCCGGGATCTGCGACTCGTGCAGCTCCTGCTGGAGCTCCTCGATCGTCCAGCCGTGGCGAGACCCCACCGCCAGGCGAGCACGGACCGCGTCGCGGACGTGGCTGGGGCGCGCCATCGAGCCAAGGCTAGCACCAGATGCAATGGACTTGCTAAACGCGACCACGGAAGCCGGCCCGGCGGCGCCGGCAAAGGGGCCGGACGCCTCTTTTTTTCAGCGGGGCAGTGTGAGGAGGAAGGTGCTGCCGGTGCCCACGACACTGGAAACGGTCAGGTCGCCGCCGAGGAGAGTCGCCAGGCGGCGCGAGAGCGCGAGGCCCAGGCCGGTGCCGGAGTGGTTCCGCGAGAGTCGGGAGTCGACCTGGGCGAAGGGGTCGAAGATCCTTTCCTGCTCCTCCAGCGGGATCCCGACCCCGGTGTCGGTCACGGCGATCTCGACCGTCCGCTCGAGCGCCTGCGCGGCGACCATGACCTGGCCCCCGTCGGGCGTGAACTGGATCGCGTTGGAGAGCAGGTTGGCGACGATCTGGCTGAGCCGGCGGAAATCCGATTTGACCTCTGGCGCGCCCGCTACCGAGAGGTGGACCCGCACGCCGGACGCTGCCGAGCGTGGATTCAGGCGTTCGACGACCGATTCCAGGAGCGGCGTGAGCTCCAGCAGCTCGACCTGCAGCTCGGTCTTTCCCGCGCCGATCCGGTCGAGGTCGAGGATGTCGTCGATCACCCCGAGCAGGTGGCTGCCGCCCTGCATGATGTGGTCCACGTAGCGGCGCTGCCGTTCATTCAGCTCCGCGTCCCGCACCAGGAGCTGGGCGAAGCCGAGGACCGAGTTGAGCGGTGTTCGGAGCTCGTGGCTCATGTTGGCCACGAAGCGGGCATGGCTCTCGCCGGCCGCGACCTGCGCGGACACCAGCTGACGGTCGGAGATGTCGCGCACGTAGCCGACCAGCAGGGCGTCCTCTCCCGCTCCGATCAAGCGCAGCGAGAGCTGCGCCGGGAATTCCTCCCCGTCGGAGCGTATGGCCACCGTTTCGATCGTGCTCTGGAGGAGGGGCAGGGTGTTGGCGGGGTCCATCGCCGCCGGCAGGCCCATCCGGTAGGTGCCGCGCAGCCGTTCCGGCACCAGCTCGACCACCTCGCGGCCGATGGCCTCCGCCGCGCTCCAGCCGAAGGTCGATTCCGCGGCGGCGTTCCAGGCGACGATCCGAAGATCCGCGCCGACCAAGACGATCGCGTCGAGGGCCGCCCCCATGATCTGCCGCACCGGCTCCGAGACCACCGGCGCGGCACGGCCCAGGACAGGCAGGGATGGAGGTTCCGCGGTCCTCTGCATGGCCCCAGCTTGGCGTTGGCGACGGTCATCCCGGAATCGTCGGGCACTCAATTCGGCCTTGTTGCGGTCACGTCGAGATGGTGGATCGCCATCGAGGGGGTGGTCGGGCGGGGCGGGCGGCGGTCTGGATCTAGACTGCCCCCGTGAGCCGGTGAAGAAGCTGGTCGTCTTCCGGACGTCGAGCGGTGAGTTCGCCATCCCTGTCGAGTCGGTCCGGGAGGTGCGCAGCGACGCGGCCCTCGCCGCCATTCCCGGAGCACACCCCGCGGTGGCAGGACTGCTCGACTGGAAGGGCGAGGCGCTGACCGTGATCGAGCTTTTCGGTCCCGGGCGGCAATTGATCGTGATCGAGGGCGGCCCCGGGACTTACGGGCTGATCGTCGAGGAGGTGCTCGAGCTTGCCCATCGCTCGGACCGCGAGCTGGGCCGGGCACCCGCCGAGGGCTCAGCCAGCTACGTCACCGGAGTGATGCGCTCGGAAGGGCACATGGTGCCGATCGTGGACGCCGGCCTGCTCTGGTCCAGCATCGGCTTCGAAGCCGACGGCAATGGCGGGGAGGCCGTACCGGCGGCGATCTGATTGCTACCGGCGGCGATCTGACAGGAGCCGGTCCGGGGACGGACGGTGGGATGACGCCGCCGACTGCGAATCTAGCGCTGTGAACCCTGTCAACGTCCTTGTCGCCGAGGACAACGCGATGAACTTCGAACTGGTCCACGACCTCCTCGACGCCCTGGGCCATACCGTGCAGTGGGCACGGGACGGTGAGGAGGCGCTCGCGCTGGCTCGCACCGGTCGCTTCGACCTGCTCCTGCTCGACCTCCACATGCCGCGCCTGAACGGCCTCGAGGTGATGCTCGCCCTCCACGACGATCCCGCGGTGGCCAACCTGAAGGTCATCGTCCTGACCGCCGACGCGATGCTCGGCGTACGGGACGAGATGTTCGCCGCCGGGGTCGACGGCTACCTCTGCAAGCCGCTCAACATCGCGGTCCTCGTCAACGAGATGGAGGCCGTACTCGACCAGGCGCCCGGTTCATGGGCCTCGAAGCCCGTCCTCCAGGCGATCTAGGGAACCTTCAGCCCAGCTCGATCCGGCGCCGCCCGACCAGGCGGCTGCCCAGCGTCGCGGCAACTCCCCCGGCGGCCAGGACCGCGAACACGATCCAGGTCCCGGGCTCCGGCAGGGATAAGCGCAAAACCCCGTCCAGCGAGTACGGTCCCGGTCCCGTGATGGACAGCGCCATCGAGCCGGCGCCGATGAGGAGGGGGAACTCGTAGCCGCCCTTGCTGCTGAAGAAGCCCTTTTTGAGATGGACGGTCACGATCGCGACGACCATCGCGCCGGCGACCATCAGCGGGCCGGCCGGGCTCAGGAAGCCGAGGGCGATCAGCAGGCCGCCGGCGAACTCGCCCAGCCCGGCAAGGAGGGCAAACGGTGCCGACGGGCGGATGTTCATCTTCTCCAGGGCACCGCCGAAGCCGGCGAGACCGCTGCCGCCAAACCAGCCGAACAGCTTCTGGGCTCCGTGCGCCGCAATGGTGAGGCCGAAGACAAGGCGAAGGATGAGCAGGCCGATTGCCAGTCCAAGCATCATCTTTCCAATATGCCCCCAACCAGAGGTTTGTTCCTTCGCGAAATCTGGTAATTTTGTAATCATGGAAAACGCAGACGCCTCTACTATCGGTGGTTGGTTTGCCGGCAGGCTCCCGGACGGCTGGTTCACGGGAGCACCCGAGGTCACCCTGGACGGTGACCAGATCGTCGTCGTCGGATCTCTTCCCGAGGTCGAGCTGGGCTCCGGGACATCGGACGCCGCGAAGGCAGCGGCCGCGCAGGGGCGCATCTCGCGCTTTCGCGAGTACACCCGCAGGGAGCGGATCTGGATCGCGCGCGAGGCTGAAGGCCTCTTCAAGAAGAACGTCACCTGGGGAGCGCGGAGTGGCGCGACCAGGTTGACCTTCACCCCCGGCGGCTCCGGCCGCGGCGAGGGCGAGAAGACGGCCGAGGGCGCCAGCGTCAAGATCGGCCGGCGGCGCGGCTGGGGTCGGCGCTTCGGTGGGCCCCGTTCGGCCGACGGTCCCCGCTTCTTCTAGGCAGCTTCACAGAAAAGGGAGGCAAATTCTTCGATGGCGGTCCTCGACCTCTTCGCCCAACCGGGCGCTGGGGACGTCGACGAGCTGGACGCGTACTCGCGTACGGTGAGCGGCGTCGCCGAACGCCTCATACCCTCGGTGGCAAGCCTTCGGGTCGGACGGTCGGAAGGCCGCCGCTCCCAGGGCAGCGGCTCCGGAGTCGCGATCACTGCCGATGGCTTCCTGGTCACCTCCGCCCACGTGGTGGCCGGGAGCACCAGCGGCTCCGCCTCCTTCTCGGACGGGAGCGAGTACGTGGTCGAGCTCGTCGGCGCTGACCCGCTCTCCGACCTCGCCGTCATCCGCGCCAAGTCGGGCGGCCAGCTCACAGCGGCCGAGATCGGTGATGCCGACGTGCTCCGGGTCGGACAGCTGGTGGTGGCGATCGGGAACCCGATGGGGTACGCCGGCACCGTCACCGCTGGCGTGGTGAGCGCTCTCGGCAGGAGCCTGCCAACGAGCGACGGGAGCACCCAGCGGATCGTCGACAACGTGATCCAGACGGACGCCGCGCTTAACCCTGGGAACTCGGGCGGCGCGCTGGCTGACAACCGGGCCCGGCTGGTCGGGATCAACACCGCGGTGGCGGGCTTCGGGCTCGGCCTCGCGGTGCCCATCAATGCGACGACCAAGCTGATCATCGGCGCGCTGATCGGCGAGGGACGGGTGCGGCGTGGCTACCTGGGGATCGCGGGGGGCACCAAGCCGCTGCCCCCGGTCGTGGCCGACCGGCTCGATCGGAAGGCGGCCATCGAGGTCCTCGATGTGCTCGCTGACAGCCCCGCGGCCAAGGGTGGTCTGAAGGCGGGCGACATGATCGTCGAGGTCGACCAGGCCGCTGTCGCCAAGGCTGGCGACCTCCAGCGGCTGATGGTCGGCGCCGCCTTAGGTAGCCCGCTGGCGGTCAAGGTGCTCCGCGGCAAGAGCCTCATCGACCTGACGGTGGTGCTCACCGAGCTGGCGTCCTGAGCCGGAGTGTTGGGCTGAGCTAGTCTCAGCCCAGCATGATCGACCCTGGGGAGGTCTACCGGCAGACGACGCCCGGCTCGCGGGCCCTCCACGAGAAGGCGGTCCGGGTGATGCCCGGCGGCACCACCCGGACCACCACCTACTTCGATCCCTACCCGCTTTTCATCGACCGCGGCGAGGGCTGCCTCATCTGGGACGTCGACGGGACCGAGCGGATCGACATGCTCGGCAACTACACCGCCATGATCCTCGGGCACGCCCACCCCAAGGTCGTCGAGGCGATCCGGGCCCAGGCCGGCCGGGGAACCGCGTTCGCCGCCGCGAACGCGATCGAGGGCGAGCTCGCCACGATCCTCTGCGAACGGGTCCCCAGCCTCGATCTGGTCCGCTTCTGCAACAGCGGCACCGAGGCGACCATGTTCGCGATGCGGCTGGCCCGAGCCTTCACGGGACGGCCCCGGATCGCCCGGATCGAGGGTGGCTACCACGGCACCCACGACCACGCCGAGGTGAGCACCCACCCGGTGCCCGCCGACGCCGGGCCGGCCGACCGGCCGCTGGCACGGCCTGACTCGATCGGCACGCCGGCCTGGGCGCTCGAGCAAACCGTCGTCCTCCCCTTCAACGATCCCGACGCGGCGGAGCGGATCCTTCGCGAGGAGGGAGGCGAGGTGGCCGCGGTGATCCTCGAGCCGATCATCGGCGCGGGCGGGGTGATCGCGGCGACGATCGAGTTCCTGGAGCGGCTCCGCAGCGTCACCGCCGAGCTCGGGATGCTCCTCATCTTCGACGAGGTCATCTCGCTCCGGGTCGCCCCTGGAGGCGCCCAGGAGCTCTACGGCGTGACGCCGGACCTGACGACGATGGGCAAGATCATCGGCGGCGGCCTCCCGGTGGCGGCCTTCGGCGGCCGCGCCGACGTGATGGAGCTGCTCGATCCGCGCCGGCAGCCGAACCTGGCCCAGGGCGGCACCTACAACGGCAATCCGCTCGGGATGGCCGCTGGGGTGGCCGCGATGAAGGAGCTGACGCCGGACGTCTACGAGGACCTGAACCGCAAGGGCGCACGGGTCAAGGACCAGCTCTCCGAGATCTTCGCGTCGCACGGCGTGGCTGCCCAGGTCAACGGCGTCGCCTCGCTGCTCGCAATCCACTTCACCCCGACGCCGGTCACCGACTACCGCAGCAAGGCGACCTCCGACGATCGGATGACGCGCGACTTCTTCCTCGGGCTGGTGAACCATGGCGTGCTGATGGCGCCCCGGGCGATGGGCGCTCTCTCGACGCCGATGGGGGAGGAGGAGATCCAGCGCTTCGTCGACGCGGCCGACGCGGTCGTCGCCGAGCAGCTCCCCCGCTGGCGGTCCGAGCCGATCGCTTAGCCGGCGTTCCAGTCCGCATCTGGCGTCGATCAACGCGCGGCACTCGATTGACCAAGCGATTCGCCGGATCGGACATCCCTTTCGACACCCAAGCGTCCGCCGGACTTCGGGGGCTCGACCGGCTTCATGACTGTGGCATGCACTCGAAGCGTGATAGCATGTTTACCAGGTTATGGGACATAATTCATGTGCCATATCATCTCAATCATGGAGGTAATCCGTGTCCTGGCTCTTGATTCTTCTGATCATCCTGCTGCTGGCCGTCGCCCTTGGCGGCGGTGGCTACACCTACCGGCGCTACTACGGCCCGTCGACTGGGACTGAGGTCGTCGAAGAGGGCCGCGGCGGCGGCGGCGGAGCTGCGCTGGCCGTGCTGATCATCGCCATCCTGGTGATCCTGTTCCTGATCTATGGCGGCTTCACGTTCCTGCACTGGTTCGGCGGCGGGACCACCGTCAACGTGACGACGGGCTCCTGATCGCGGCTTGTCCGCCGAGGTAGGCGGCCGGGAGCTTACCGGCCGCATCTCCTTTGCCGGCCTCGAGACGCTGAGAGCGGCCGCCGCGGCGGCCGGCCTCGGTCTGCTGGCGGTCGCGACACGGCTGCCCTTCCGTACCCACTACCTCGCGAACTGGGACGCGACCCAGTTCGCGCTCGGCATCCAGCGGTTCGACCTCGCCCATCATCAGCCTCACCCACCGGGCTACATCGGCTACATCGCCCTTGGGCGACTGCTGCTGCCAGTTTTCGGCGACGCCAACTCGACCCTGGTCGCCCTCAGCATCGCGGCCGAGGCGGCCGCCGTCGCGGTCGCCTTCCTCTTCGCCCGCGCGGTCTTCGGTCGCTTCGCGGGGTGGGCGGCCGGGTTGGCCCTCCTGTCCGCGCCGCTCTTCTGGTACTACGGCGAGATCGCCAACACCTATGCCCTGGAGCCCCTCCTCGTCCTGCTGATCGCCTGGCCGTGCTGGCGCCTCTGGCAGGGGGAGGCTCGATTTGCCTACCCCGCGGCGTTGGCGCTTGGGCTGTCCGGCGCTCTGCGGCCGAGCACGATGGTCCTGCTCACCCCCGTCTACCTCTTGGCCCTCCGCCGCTCGGCCCCGCTCCTGATCGGCCTTCGCAGCCTCGGGATCTACGCGGTCGCCGCTGCCTCCTGGACGATCCCCCTTCTGATCCTTGCCGGGGGGCCACTGCAGCTGCTGGTGGCCTCGGTTCAACTCGGTGACTCGGTCACCGCCGGCACCGGGATCTGGAATGACATCCGCAACCCTGTGCTGGTCACCGGCAACGCCGTTTTCACCGGTCTTGGCTGGGAGCTCGGGCTCTTCGCCGTGTGGGCCCTCTTCGGACTGCTGGCGGCTCCCCGCCTTCTTGGCCGCTCGGTGGTGTCCCGCGACTGGACGCTCTTCTGCGCGGCATGGGCGGCGCCCGGGCTGTTGACCTTCCTGTTCGTCCACATCGGCCAGGTCGTCTACATCCAGGTGTTCGCCCCGGCCATCTTCCTGAGCCTTGGCCCCGCCCTTCTGGCCAGTGCCGAGGCGGTGGGGAGGCCGCGGCTTGCTCCCCTCCTGCTCGCCATCTCGGTGGTTGTGGGCGGACTCATCTTCTTCCTGCCGTCTCGCTCACTGGCCGAGGAGCTGCGTCTCCACGACCTTCGGGTCGACGGCCTGCTCGCGGTGGCGGCCGCGGAGGACCCCGCCCACACCGTGCTGGTCGGCGACGCCTACGCCGTCGGGTCCTATCGGATCGTCAACTACTACCTGCCCGACTATCCGCGGATCGGGCTCGGTCGCGACTCCCGGCAGCGGGTCCGGGAGATCTACGGCGACCTGTACGACCCGAACGGCGCTCGCCACAGCCGGCCGCTGCAGTTCGGCGCCCAGACCACCACCTACGTATACCTCGACCGGGAGCTGCTGCCCTTGATCGCCGACCCCGACCGCCTGACCCGGCTGACGCTGCCGGACGGCTCCGCGGTCTACCTCTGGCAGGGCCCTCCCCCGGAGGTCATCGCGAACCAGCTCTGGATCGACCGCAGCCTCCAGCCCGGTGCGCAGGCGCGCGATTCCTGACAATCTTGCCACCTGTCCAGATGCCGAGCCTTCACGCGGTTGTCCACGGCGATGTGCAGGGCGTCGGCTTTCGTTATTTCGTCCAGCGCCGGGCGGAGGAGATGGGGCTCGCCGGCTGGGTGCGGAACCGGCCCGACGGCAGCGTCGAGGTCGTCGCCGAAGGCGGCCGGGCGGCGCTGGCAAGGATGCTCGAGGTGCTCGGCAGCGGACCCGGCATGGCCGACGTCGATCGGGTGGACGCGGAGTGGGGGGAGTCGGCGGGGCTGAAGGGTTTCGCGGTCCGGGTGTGATCGCTGCCGCCTTGTAGGGTCAGCACTAGTTGGCGTAGCTTTTTTTATAGCCTTCACACGAGCCGAGTAGGTCCCAGCCGCGTTACGGTAGGCGGGTGCGGGCCATCCAGCAGCAGGATCTCCAGGACGCCGTACGCGAGCTGGACTTCCTGCAGCGGCTCGCACAGGAGGCCGCAACCGCCCAGAAGCCGGGCGAGCTCGTCGAGCTCGTCATTCGCGAGACGACGTCGGCGATGGCCACCGACGTCTGCTCCCTCTACCTGTCGGAGCCCGACGGCGACCAGCTGAAGCTGGCCGCGACCAACGGGCTCAACCCGTCCATGGTTGGTCGGGCCCATCTCCGCGTGGGCGTGGGGATCACGGGTTGGGTCGCCCAGCACCGGGAGCACCTGTCGGTTCCCGACGTCGGCGCCGATACCCGCTTCAAGTGGATCCCCGGAGTCGACCAGAAACGGTTCCGCTCGATGCTCTCGGTACCGATCGAGGCGGGCGACCGACTGGTCGGCGTGCTCAATGTCCAGAGTGTCGATCGGCGCGACTTCGTCGGAGCGGACGTCGACTTCCTGAAGGCGATTGCCGGCCAGGTGGCCGGGATCCTCGAGCGGATGGAGCTGCAGCGCCGCCTCGAGGCTCAGCTTGCCGAGATCCGCCTGTCGCACGAGATTCACGGTCGCTTCACCCAGCTCTCCCTCGACGGCGCCGGCATCCCCGCCATCCTCGATGCCGTCGGCAGCCTCGCCGGCGGCCGGGCCGGCCTCTACTCGATCGACGGCTTTCGCGTCCGGAGCGGGGTGGAGGAGGGCGATGCGCTCCCCAGCCGCCTGATGCTGCCGCCCGAGCTCCTTCGCGAGCACGGTCCGCCCGAGGTGCGGCTGAGCGCGGGACGCCCAGCTCGCGAGCTGGACGTGGTCCCGGTCCGGGCCGGCTCCGATCTGCTCGGCCTGCTCGTGGTTGCGGTGCCTGGGGAGGACACCGAGGGAGCGGACGGACGGCTCCGCGCTCTCCAGCACGGCTCGACCATCCTTGCCCTCGAGATGGCCAAGGAGCGAGCAGCGGCAGAGGTCGAGCGCAGGCTTCGGGGCGACCTGGTGGAGGAGCTGCTGGCCGGCGGGCTCGACGACGCCGAAGCCGAGCGGCTGGCGCGCCAGGCGGAACGGCTCGGCCACCGGCTGCCGCACCGGGCGTGGGTCGTCGTGCTGGAGCCGGACGACGCCGCCTCGGAGGCCGAGATGGCCGCCCGCGGCCGCCAGGATCGCATCCACGGTGCACTCTCGGACCTGGCTCGGCGCCGGCTCGGGGGCGCCCTCACGCTGACGCGCTCCTCCTCGGCGGTTGTCCTCCTGAGCGAGGACGTGGCGCCGGACCTGGCGACCGCCGAGCGGCACGCCGACCAGCTCCACGCGGCGGCCGCGCCGTTCCTTCGCCCGGGCACCGCCTCGATCGGGATCGGGAACCTGGCCGAATCGGTCGCCGAGCTGGCGCGCTCCCACCACGAGGCCCGCCAGGCGCTCCGCCTCGCCCGGCGGGGCGGGATGCGGGGGAAGATCACCTCCTACCGCTCGCTGGGCGCGTTCCGGCTGCTGCTCGAGGTCCAGAGCCCGGAGGCTCTCCGCCGCTTCGTCGGCGAGGTCCTCGGTCCGCTCCTCAAGTACGCGGAATCGCGGGAGACGCCGCTGCTGGAGACGCTGGAGGCGTTGGCGGCGGCCCGCTGGGTTCGGCGCGCGGCCGCCCGCGACCTCGGCATCCACGTCAACTCGATGTCCTACCGAACTGAGCGGATCGAGGCGATCAGCGGCTTGAAGCTCGACGAGCCGGAGACCCGGGTTGCGATCGCCATCGCTCTACGCGCCCGCAGCATGCTCGGCATGTAGGGAGAAAGACACTAAACTCGGCGCGCATGGTTGTCGCCTGGGTCGTATTCGCGCTCGCCATGGCTGTCGTCGAGGTCGCGTCGGTGGCGTTCTACGCCGTCTTCCTCGCGCTGGGAGCGCTTGCCGCCTCGGTCGCCGCCCTGGCCGGCGCCAATGTCTACCTCCAGGCCGGCGTCTTCCTGGTCGTCGCCCTGATCGGGATCCTCGGCCTCCGCCCGGTCATCACCCGCCGGCGCGGGCCACGGCTGGTGTCGGGCGCGCAGGGGATGATCGGCCAGACCGGCATCGTCGTCGAGCCAATCCAGGGAGAGCACGTCCCCGGGCACGTCCGGCTCGCCGGGGAGAGCTGGCCGGCGGTCAGCGCCGACGGCAGGCCGATCGCGGCCGACGCAACGGTGACGGTACTTGAGATCAGGGGCTCGACCCTGGTCGTGCACTCGTAAACCAATCACCCGAGGGAGGTAGCACCGTGGGTCCCACGATCGCTCTGATCGTTTTCGGCCTGATCGTCATCCTGGCGATCGTCACCGTCATCCGCACCGTCGTCATCATCCAGCAGGGCAACCGGGGAGTCGTCAAGCGGCTGGGCGAGTTCCACTCCATTCGTCCGCCCGGCGTCACCTTCCTGATCCCCTACCTGGACGTCATCGTAATCGTCGACGTCCGCGAGACGCCGCGCACCGGGGATCGCCAGGACGTGATCACCAAGGACAACGTCTCGGTCGCGGTGAACGCGACGATCTTCAGCCAGGTCGTCGATCCCCAAAAGGCGCTCTTCGACGTCAGCAACTACTTCGTCGCCGTCGACCAGCTGTCGCGGACCACCCTCCGAGCGGTGTTCGGCTCGCTGAGCCTCGACGAAGCGCTGAGCCAGCGGGAG
>DATCOZ010000059.1:0-7319 GCA_036564345.1 Candidatus Dormiibacterota bacterium
GTCCGCGAGCTCTTCCGGGCCAGCGGCAGGCTGGACCAGCTCCGTCCGCTCCTTGTCGCTTTCGAGCTCGCCGTCTACGGCTTCCGGCCGGTCGACGAGGCGACCTACCGGCGGGTCGCGGAGCTTGCCGAGCCCTACCGGGTTCCGGTCGAAGCGGCCGAGGCGGCGGCGTGAGGGGACGAAGCGGCTGGCTCGTGCTCGCCGTGGTCTTCGTGGTGGCCTCAGCGCTGATCCTCGCGCAGAGCGGGAGCAGCCAGGACTCGATGGAGCACAGCTCGACCAGCGATGGGCCCAACGGCACCTCAGCGCTGAGCCAGTACGCCGCCGCGCTGGGCCACCCGGTCCGCAACGTCGTGTTCGGCTTCGGCCTCCCCGACCTGCCGGCGACGCTGTTCGTCTTCAACCCTTCCGCCTTCAGCGCGGCGGAGACGAGCACGCTCGACAGCTGGGTCCGGGCCGGGGGAACCCTGATCTACGCCGACGACGGTCTCGACACCCGGCTCGCGCTGGCGTTCGACCTCCACCGGGCCAACCCGGTGCCCGCCGAGGGCACCGCCGCAACGCCGGCGCTGCCGGGGGTGAGCCGGGTGACCGACGACTCGGTCACCGAGCCGTATCGCGCGACGGTCGACCAGGCGGTCCTGATCCGTTACGCGGCCGGGGGCGCGCTTGCCATCGAGGAGAAGCTGGGCCAGGGCCGGGTGATCGCGCTGGCGGCGCCCGAGCTCCTCTGCAACGGCTGGCTGGAGGTCGCCGACAATGGTCGCCTCGCCGCCGACCTGATCTCGATGACACCGGGCCCTGTCGCTTTCGACGAGTTCCACCACGGCGCCGCCGGGGCCGGCGGCGGCGACTGGACGACCCAGCCGCTCGGCTACGGCCTCGGCTGGGCCGCGCTCGCCATCTTCGCCGGCCTGCTGCTGCGGGGTCGGGCCTTCGGACCCCGGCTCCTAGCGGGGAGGAGCGGTGGCCGCTCGGCGGCGGAGTACGCGGTGGCGGTCGGCCACCTCCTCCGCCAGGCAGGCGGCCGAGCACTCGTGCTGAAGGTCGTCACCGAGGCGACACGGCGCTCGCTGGCGGCGCGCCTCGGCCTCGGCCGGGACCTGCCCCTGGCGCGGCTCGACGAGGTGCTCGCCCGGCGGGCGCCGGACGTCGCGAAGCAGTATCGGGATGCGGCGGCGGAGGCTTCGACAGTCGGCGATTCGGAGCCGGCGCTGCTCGCCGCGGCCCGCCGCCTGCACGACCTCGCCTACCCTATGGCGCGCAGATGACAGCTGGCCAGTTCTACGAAACACTCCGAGCCGAGGTCGCCAAGGCCGTCGTCGGCCAGGAGGAGGCGATCCGGCTCTGCGGCCTCGCCCTCGCCGTCGGCGGCCACGTCCTCCTCGAGGGCGTCCCCGGGGTCGCCAAGACGCTTCTCGCGAAGTCTCTCGCGCAGGCGCTCCACCTCGAGTTCGGAAGGGTCCAGTTCACCCCCGACCTCCTCCCCTCCGACATCATCGGCACGGCGATCTACGACCTCCAGACCCGCGAGTTCCGGATGCGAAGGGGACCCGTCTTCACCAACGTGCTGCTCGCCGACGAGATCAACCGGGCGCCCGCGAAGGTCCAGTCGGCACTCCTCGAGGCGATGGAGGAGCGCGGCGTGACGATGGAGGGGAAGCAGACCATGCTTCCTGACCCCTTCCTGGTCCTCGCCACCCAGAACCCGATCGAGTACGAGGGCACCTATCCCCTGCCCGAGGCGCAGCAGGACCGCTTCCTGTTCAAGGCGGTGCTCGACTACCCCGGCCCCGAGGACGAGGTCGAGGTGCTCCGCCGCTGGAATTCGGGCGTCGAGCTGCGCGACCCCGTCCAGGCGGGCGTGCGGCCCGTCCTCGACGCCGCCCAGCTGAAGGCCGTCCGGGAAGAGGTCGTCAGGGTCACCTTTTCCGAGGAGCTGATGCGCTACGTGGTCGACCTCGCCATCGCCACCCGGAACGCGCCCGAGCTGACGCTCGGCGCCAGCCCGCGCGGAGAGGTCCTCCTCCTCCTCGCCGCCAAGGCGGCGGCCGCCTTCGAAGGCCGCGACTTCGCGACGCCCGACGACGTCAAGGGGGTGCTTCGTCCCACCTTCCGGCACCGCCTCCTGCTCCACCCGGAGGCCGAGGTCGCCGGCAACACCTCGGACAGCGTGCTCGAAGGGGTGGTGGCCCAGGTGACCCCGCCACGCTGAGAGCCCTCGACGGGTTCCGCGGGCTTCTGCCCCGGCCTCGGCTCCTGCTGGCCGTCGGTGCCGGCGCCCTGCTGATCGCGCTCGCCCAGCTCGGCCCCTGGTTCTGGCTGCCGGCGATCGCCTACCACGCCGTCCTCGTCGTGCTGGCGGTCCGCGACGCTGCAAGCCTTCCCACCCGGCGTGGCTGGGAAGCCACCCGGGACCTGCCGGCCCCGCTCTCCCTGGGCGCCCACCAGGAGGTCCTGGTCGGCTCTCGGAACCGGCGCGCGGCCGGTCTCGAGGCGGCCCTCGCCGACCATGCGCCGGCACCCCTCAATGCCGACCGACGCGAGGTTCGGGGGACCTTCGACGAGCGTGGCGAATGGATCGCCGTCTACCAGGTCAGCCCCGCCCAGCGCGGCGCGTTCGAGTTCGGTCCGGTGGACATCCGGGTGTGGCGGCGACATGGCTGGTGGGCGCGCCAGGTCCGGCTCGCGGCCCCCCAGGCGGCGGCCGTCTACCCCAATGTCCTGGCGATCCGCCAGTACCAGCTCACCCTGCGCCGGGGGATGCCCTACCGGCCCGGCCAGCGCCGATCGCGCCCGCCCGGGGCGGCAACCGCCTTCGCAGGACTGCGCGACTACATCCCGGGCGACGATCCGCGCCGCATCAACTGGAAGGCGACCGCCCGCCGCGACCAGCCGGTGACGGTCGAGCTGGAGGCGGAGCGCGGTCAGCAGATCGTGATCATGCTCGACTGCGGCCGCCTGATGACCGCCCGGGCGGGCGCGCTGAGCAAGCTCGACCACGCCGTCAACGCCGCTCTGCTGCTCGGTTGGCTCGCCCAGCAGCAGGGAGACCGGGTGGGCCTGGTCGCCTTCACCGACCAGGTCGACTCCTTCCTCGCCCCGCAGCGCGGCCCAACCCAGGTCAACCGCCTCAGCGAGGCTCTTTACAGCGTCCGGGCCCAGTTCGTCGAGCCCGACTTCGGAGAGGCCTTCGCCCACATCGCGCGACGCGTCGGCCGGCGGTCCCTGGTGGTCGTGCTGACCGACGTGCTCGACCCGGGCGCGTCCCGCGAGCTGGTGGCGCAGGCCCTCTGGCTCTCGCGCCGCCACCTCGTCCTGGTCGTGGCCATGGAGGACCCTGCATTGATCGCGGCGCGCGACGCGCCGATCGACCGCTCGACGCGGGCCTACGAGTGGGCAGCGGCGGAAGAGCTGCTCTCGTCGCGCCGGCAGAGCTTCGAAGCGCTCCGCCGGGGTGGCGTGCTCGGCCTCGACGTTCCCGCCGGGACGCTCAGCCCGGCGCTCGTCGAGCGCTACCTGGAACTGAAGGAGCGGGCTCTCCTGTAGCGGGCGGACGGCCGACCAACAGCAGGTAGCCGTAGAGGAGCAGCCCGCTGGAGATGCCGACCGCCGCCTTGACCACCGTGGGAGCCGCCGAGGGGCTGAGATTGCCCTCGATGGTGCCCGCGATCACCAACAGCGGCGCGAGGCCTGCCACGAGGACGAAGACCCGCCGGCCGGCTCGCGCCAGCGCATCCGATCGGCGGTAGGCGCCCGGCGCGATGACCGCCCAGCCGAGCATCAGCCCGCAGGCCCCCGCGATGATGACGACGGAGAGCTCGAGCACCCCGTGGCCGATCACGAAGTCGCCCAGCAGGCCCTGCACGCCGTAGGCGGCGGTGAGGCCGAAGATGCCTCCCAGGCTGACGCCGTTGTTGATCAGGATGAAGATGGTCGGCAGCCCCGCGGCGATGCCGAAGGCCACCGCGAGGAAGGACACCAGGAGGTTGTTGGCCATTATCAGGACGCCCGTCGCCGGCCGGGCCGGGCCCGGGATGTTCGTCCAGGTCTTGTGGTGCTGGACCAGGTTGATGATCTCGGGCGGCGCGATCCGGTAGGCCAGCTGGGGGTCGACGTAGATGAGCAGGAAGGCGACCAGGGCGGGGCCGAAGAGGAGCAGGGCGGCAGCGGCGACGAACGGCCAGCTGGCGCGGTAGGTCTGGGGCAGGGTCCTCAGGTAGAAATCAGCCACTCGGCGGCCGACATTGCCACTTCGCCGGTAGACGACCGAGTAGCCGAGGGCGACGAGGCGGTTCAGGTAGGCGGTGACCGGCTCGGCCGGCCAGTCCCGCCGGGCGCGGGCGAGGTCTGCCGTGGCCTGCCGGTAGAGGCCGGCCAGGCTGAGCACGTCATCGGGCTCGAGGCCTCCCAGCCGGCCCCGGCGGCCGCGCTTCAGCAGCGCCTCCAGGCGCGCCCAGTCCGGGCTCCGGCGGGCCACGAATTCCTGGGCTGTCATCTCAGCATCGCGTCGGTAACGGTAAACTGCCGTCTCCGGTGGCGGTTGACCCATTTGCTGACGCGCTCGGCGACGAGCTGGTGGTCGCCACCCCTGAGCTGGTCACCTTCGGCTACCAGCTCGCCGGCCCCGGCAGCCGCTTCCTCGCCCAGCTGATCGACTTCCCGATCCAGGTCGCGGTGCTCCTGCTGGCCATTTTCGCCGGCGTCTCGCTCGGAGCGCTGGCGGGCAACAACGGCGGCATCGCCGTCGCGGCGGCGGTGATCCTCGGCTTCATCGTGGTCTGGGGCTACTACCCGGTCTCGGAGGCCGTCTGGTCGGGGAAGACGATCGGCAAGTTCGCTTTCGGCCTCCGCGTCGTCGGCGACCAGGGCGAGCCGATCCAGGTCAGCCAGGCGGTGATCCGGAATCTCGTCCGGATCGTGGATTTCCTGCCCTTCTTCTACGGGATCGGCATCATCGCGCTCTTCTGGAACGGGCGCGGCAAGCGACTCGGCGACCTCGCCGCGGGGACGGTCGTCGTCCGCGAACGGGCGCCCATCCGCCTGAGCCAGCTCCGCGCCGGGCCGGGCCCCGACCTCTCGAACGCCGCGGCCCCTCGCACGGCGCCGGGCGAGGCGGCCCTGCTCCGACAGCTCGACCCTGAGCTCCGGCGCTTCGTCTTTGGCTACGCGGCCCGGCGGCAGTACCTCGACGGCTGGCGGCGCCAGGTGCTCGCGGCGCGGGCGGAGCCGAGCCTGCGACGCGTCCTGCCCGACCTCGTCGCGGCGCAGGGTCCCGGCGCGGCCCTCGAACACCTCGCCGATGTCGCCTCTCGGGAATCGCCGGGGTAGCCGGCTCCGCGGGATCGAGGACAATTCCTTCACATGTGCCGAAGCATCAAGACCCTCCGGCGGGAGGATGAGCTCGCCACCGAGGAGGAGGTCCGGGCCGCCGCCCTCCAGTTCGTTCGCAAGGTGAGCGGCTATCGCCAGCCCTCGCGGCGCAACCAGGACGCGTTCGAGGCGGCCGTCGAAGAGATCGCGGTCAGCTCCCGCAACCTGCTCGAGGCACTGAGCCGCTAGCCCCGGATACAGGGACGGGGTTGGTTCAGGTCGTCCTGTTGGTGGATGACCGCCGTGTCGATGTGCCCGGGGTCGTACTTGAAGTCGACGGCGAGCGCCGACTCGAGCTCGATGTTGACGACCCCGTCCGGGTCGTCAGGCCCGAGCATCGCCGCCAGCGTCTTGCTCTGCAGCTGGACGTCGCGGCACGTCAGCTGAACCCGGTCGTAGACGGGTTGGAGGTCGGCGGGCAGCTGCCGGCGCGCGATCGCCAGGCCCTCGGCCGAGGGGGCTGACGGCGAGATGTCGAGCTGGAGCACGATCACCTTGCCGTCGGTCGCGCAGCGGACCAGCGACGTGCTGCCGGGATGGCCGGCGTTGAAATCGGGCGCGGGGGCGCCGAAGAGCGTGTAGCCGGCCGCGCTCCCGATCGTGGTCGGGCAGGCGATGTTGCCGGCGGCCTCACCCCGCGAGGTCGCCTGGGAGGGCAGGATGGTCGGCTCGGTGAGGATCGGCGGCAGCTTTTTGGGCGGTACGTAGGTGACGCTGCAGCCGGCCACAAGAGCCAGCGCCAGGACGGCTGGGAGGAGACGTCTCAACAGGTTCCTGAAGTTAGCGGAACCGCCCGGCCCGCGGCGTCAGGCCTCCTCCTCCTCCCAATCCTGGCTCTCGGCGAAGGTGAGCATGTAGCCGAGACCGCGCCGGCTGTCGATCCGACAGGCCAGGCGGCCCTCGGTCAGGAGCCGGCGGAGGCGAACGACGTAGGAACGAACCTGCTCCGCGGCGAGCCGCGGGTCATGCCAGGCCTGGGCCGCGAGCGCGCTGGGGGCGAAATAGCGGTCGGGTCGATGGAGGAGGAAGGTGAGAAGCTGCGACTCCCGCGTCGTCAGGGCGATCGGGCCATCCGCGCCGTGGAGGACGCCCGCCCTCTCGTCGATGTCGACGCCGGCAAGCTCGCGATGCCGACGCTGCCAGAAGGCGAGGCGTTCGCGGAGCCGGGTCAGCTCCCCTTCCGCGATTCGGTCGTCGACGTCGAGGCCTCGCTGGTCGGCATCGTCGCCAACCTCGCGGCGGAGCCGCTCGAGAAGCTCCTCGTTGAACGCCAGCAGCTGGCTGTAGATCGCTATCCAGCGCCGCGCGTCCGCCGCATGCTGAGTATCAGGGTTTTCGCCCTGAAGCAGACCCACCTCGGCCCGGGTGGGTGAGGGAAGGGCGTCTCGTTGCTGCACTTTCATGACCACCTAAGTTGTTCGGGACGGCGATTTTTGTGATCATTTTTGCAGAAGGGCGCCCGTCGGGGTCAAGCCACTGCTTGGGAAGCGCGAATCGAGGTGCCGCAAGAGGGCCAAACCGGCGGCGAAAGCTGGAGCCGGCGAAGGGAATCGAACCCCCAACCAGCTGTTTACAAAACAGCTGCTCTGCCATTGAGCTACGCCGGCCCGGCGTAGGCCAAGGGTAGCAAGGCCTTTTCGCGAGCCCTCCCAGCGCTAGCCTGAATTCGGAAACCGGCCTTGGAGGGCCGGTTTTCGGCTTTTCGAGCCCGAGAAAGGAAAGGTCAGGACAGCCGCTAGGAGATGTCAGAAGTGATGGAAAAAACCCGAAATTGAACCGCGCTGGGATTGATGGAGGCTCCGGATCAGGTCGCGTCGCGCGAGCTGGTGTAAATCCGGTCGTGCGGTTGGGTCATTAGGTTAAGCGGACTCGAGCTCTAGCAGAGCCTTCACCACCTCCTCGTTGCTGGGCTGAAACAGCTTGTTCATGGACTCGGTGCTGAAGTA
>DATCOZ010000073.1:0-18735 GCA_036564345.1 Candidatus Dormiibacterota bacterium
CGGTAGAGGTCGCCCTTGTCGAGGTGGACGTAGCGCATGACCATCACGTAGGTCGTGTGGCCGAGGATCCGCCGGAGGCGCTCGATCTCGCCACCCCGCCGGCGCCGCCCGCAGGATGGCCTGCTGCTGCTCAGCCGAGTAGGTCTCCATCTCCTGCTGGGCGACCTTGGGCGCCCGGACCCGGAGCAGGGCGGGGTCGACACCGTAGCCCTCCCGAAGCGCCCAGTTGGCGAAAGCCTTGATGGTCTGGAAGTCGCCGTGGACGGTGTTCTCGGAGAGGCCACGGGTCTGCTGCTCGGCCAGGAAGCGCTTGAGCTCGAATCCGGTCAGCTGGTCGAGTGTGCTGGCCTCGCCGTGCTGGAGATACCAGCGCAGCTTCTGCTCGTACCAGTCGATCGTGGTCCGGCTCCGGCCGAGCACCTGGAGGTCCAGCAGCCACTCGCGGACCAGAGATTCCAGCCGGACCTGGCGGTTGGGCGCCTCATCGGGAGCCTCGAGCGCCCGCATCCCAGATTCACCCAGATCCAGACCATGGTCCACGGGAAGCCGTTCAGGCGGCAGCACACGGGGCCTGCCGATGGCTCCCGCGGGCGCCCTCCGCTGCCCTGGGGGAGGAGCAGCTGTTTTCGAAAAGGGCAGCTGTTTCGGGGTCTTTTCCAACACTTCTGACATCTCCCTGCGGCTGTCCTGACCCTTCCTTTCTCGGGCCCGGAGAAGCCGAAAACCGGCCCTCCAAGGCCGGTTTCCGAATTCAGGCTAGCGCTGAGGGGGCTTGCGAAAAAGCCTTGCTACCCTTGGCCTACGCCGGGCCGGCGTAGCTCAATGGCAGAGCAGCTGTTTTGTAAACAGCTGGTGGGGGGTTCGATTCCCTTCGCCGGCTCCGCTCTTGTCCTGTCTCAGGACATCGAGCACGCCTCTCTCACGACATGGTGGACGGCCCCGACAATGGTGATGGGCTACAAATTGACAAGGGAACTATCACTTTTATAGACTGGATCCAGACCCGTCAGGCCTGACACCCATTCGTTGAAACCCAAGAGGTGTACCCATGCGACATCCGCTTCTCGCGGCGGCTTCGGCCGCCGGTGCGCTGATGCTCTTCGTATCAGCAACCCCGGCTCTGGCTGCCAGCAACAACCAATCCGGTCTCGTCAACGTGAACCTGCAGGCCATCACCGTTCAGGCGCCGGTCTCGGTTGCCGTCCCGGTTGGAGTGGCCGCCGATGTCTGCAACATCAGCGCCGCCGTCCTGGCCCTGCAGTCCAATGCCGGCACAGCGACCTGCACAGCCACCAGTACGTCGACCGCACTCAACCAGGCGGTCGCCCAGTCGATGATGACCGGTGGCGGCTCGGGAGCGAACAACAACCAGTCCGGCCTGGTCAATGTCAACGTCCAAGGGCTGACATTGCAAGCTCCGATCAGCGTTGCGGTACCAATCGGCGTCGCGGCCGATGTCTGTAACGTGAGCGCCGCGGTGCTCGCCGCTCAGAGCAACGCCGGCAGCGCCACCTGTACGGCCTCGAGCACGTCGACCGCCCTCAACCAGGCGATCGCGCGCAGCTTGATGACTGCCTAACGACGATGGGACGGCGGGGGGTTGCCAATGCGGCGCCCCCCGCCGACTGCGCGTGGCCCAAACCGCACGGGGTCTGCGCCAAGCGGCCAGCGAACCTTTAAACGTCCATGCGCATCCGGACGCTCTGACGCGGGATATGAATCGTCACGCCCACGTCACTCTCTTTCATTTGGCGGCTTAGTTACGGTGCGAGCGTAGCGCCTAAGGAGTTTCGCTGTTAGGTGGCTTGACTGAGATCAGAAAGGTGGTGGGCCGCTGTGGACTCGAACCACATACCTCCGCGTTATCAGCACGGCGCTCTACCAGTTGAGCTAGCGGCCCTTCGAGATAAGTTTGGCAGGGGCGGAAGGATTCGAACCCTCGGCCCTCGGTTTTGGAGACCGATGCTCTGACCAGACTGAGCTACGCCCCTACGGACCGTCGGAAAGTTTACCCGCTACCGGCGCGCGCAAGGCACCGACGGCCGCGTGGCAATGGGAGCTGGTCGCCACCAGCAGCCTCGGCGCGCGAATACCCAGGGCGGCCTGGAGGGCCGCGGCGGGGATCGTCGCGACGCCCGCCGCGTAGTGGCGGACCGGGAAGACGACCGGTTCGTAGCCGAGCTCGACGGCCCGCCCTGAGATGACCGCCGCGAGGTCCCAGTCGCGCGGACCGTGGAGGACAGGGCAGTGCGCCGGCTCGATGCAGGTCGCCGGGCAGGTCCAGGCTGCGGCGCTCAAATAGACCTCGCCCTCGTCCCCGGCCACCTCGAAAGGCAGGCCCCAGCCGCGCGGCGTCTCCGCCGGCGCGGCTCCCACCTCGGCCGCCAGCCAGCGCCGGAGGAGGTGGGGCATCGTCGGTGCCGGGACCAGCTGGTCATCCGGCGCGGCCCGGGGCACCCACCGCCGGATGGCGTCCTGCCAGTCGGCGTCCACGACCCGCACCGCGCTCCCGCCGAAGGCCCTCTCGAGCTGGCGGACATGGTGCAGTGCGGCGAGGTCACCGCCCAGGACCAGGAATTCCGGCACGATCTAAGGATGGCGGTCTTCCTCGCCAACATCGGCGCAAACGCCGGCCACTCGGCGCGCTCTCCCCTTTTCGGGGACGGCAGCTTTACGGTGATCCCGATCCCGGAGCGGATGAAGTGGCGACCGCCGATGCTTCGAACGAAGGACCTGCCCGAGATCGCCGAGCACGCGCCGGAGTCGCTGGCGCGGATCGCCCCCCATCTCGACCCCGATTTCCGAAGCCCGGTGCCGACCTACGGTGACAACTGCCGGCGCGCCGCTCGTGCCTTCGCCCTCCGCAAGGCAGCCACCGGCGACCGCATCGTCTTTCTCGCCCGGCTTCACCCCCGAAACGCACCGCCCGCCTTCTACCTGGTCGGCGAGCTCCACATCGACGAGATCCTGCCTGACCTCGTCAGAGACCCCGGGCCCGGCTGGTGGGATGGCAATGCGCACCTTCGGCGGGCGCGGGCCACCGGCGCCTGGGACTCGTTCTGGGTCTTCCGGGGCGGCCCCGGCAGCGGCTTCTACCCAAAGGCGCGGCCCTTCCGGCGCGAGGAGGTCGAGACCCTCTTCAGCGAGCCGTGGCGGTGGCGCGCGAACCGGAGCGAGCTGCAGACGATCGGCTCCTACACGAGGACGATTCGCCGCCTACCGGGCACCGAATGAACCTGCCCGTGCTGGTCGTCGGTGACGTCCACGGCGACCTCGAGCGCCTGTTCAAGGCACTCAAGTCCTACCCAGCCGACCGCTGGCGAACTATCTTCCTCGGCGATCTGGTGGACGGTGGTCCGTTTGGGGTTGGCGCGCTCCGCTATGCGCGCGACCGGCCCAACAGCGAGGTGCTCATCGGAAACCACGAGGTGGCGATGCTCTGGACGCTCCGCGACAGGTCCCGCCTCAGCTTCTGGAGCAGCCTGGGGGGCGAGCTGCACGACCTGCGCGAGCTGGAAGGGGACCCCGGCCTGCAGGACTGGATGAGGCGCCGGCCGGCCCTCCTCAAGCTCGAGGACGCAACCCTCGTCCAGCACTCCGACAACGACCTCTACTCCCGCCTCCTCGACGCGGAGGCGGCCGATCCCGTCCGGTCCATCAACGAGGAGGCTGCCCGCCTGCTGAGTAGCGGGGGCGAGGCCGAGCTCTGGGACATCCTCTCGCCCGGCAAGGTCTTCCGTGAGCGCCGGAGCCGCCTCGAAGCCTGGCTGGCGAGGATGGGTGCCCGACGCCTCGTCCACGGCCACAAGCCGCACCACTCGACAACCCCAGAGGCCTACCACGACGGTCTCGCGATCGATTTCGACGGTGGGCTCGGCCGCTATGGAAAAACCCGATACCAGCGGCTGCGTCCGGTCGAGGCATCGGTCGCTCCACTAGACTTCAAGGCACCTTGATCGAGGTCATGACGCCCCCCAAATCCCCTCCCATCAGGGGATCCGGCAAGGCCATGATCACGCCGCAGCGGATCGCCAAAGCGGTGCGGCGCCTGGGGCGGGAGATCTCCGAGACCTACGCCGACATCGACCAGCCCCTCGTCATCGTCGTGATCCTGAAGGGTGCCGCGGTCTTCGCCTCCGACCTCCTCCGCGCGCTGAGCATCCCCGCCGAGCTCGAGTTCGTGCGCGCCTCGAGCTACGGCGCCGGCACGGCCAGCTCGGGAAAGGTGAAGTTCGCCCATATGGTCGAGGGACCCCTCACCGGGCGCCACGTCCTCCTCGTGGAGGACATCGTCGACTCCGGCCGGACCATCAACCACATCCTCACCCGCCTCAAGCGCGACCGGCCCGCCAGCATCCGGCTGGCGACACTGCTCGACCGCCCCGCCCGGCGCGAGATGCGGGTCGACATCGACTTCACCGGCTTCGTGATCCCCGATCGCTTCGTGATCGGCTACGGTCTCGACTATGCCGGACTCTACCGGGAGCTCCCCGGCATCTACAGCCTCGGCTGAAGTCCCCGTCGGGGCGGTCGTCGAGCTGGTCGACGCTCGCAAGAAGTTCGGCGGTGTAGAGGCCCTTCGAGGAGTCAGCCTCGCGGTCAGGCAGGGCGAGCTGGTCGGCCTCTTGGGGCCGAACGGCGCCGGCAAGACGACCGCGATCAGCCTCATGATCGGGCTCCGCCGGCCGACGGCGGGCAGGGCGCTCCTCTTCGGCCTCGAACCGACCGACCTCCGAGCAAGGTCGCGGACGGGGGTGATGCTGCAGGAGTCGGGCATCCCGTTGACCCTCAAGGTGCGCGAGGTCGTAGACCTTTTCCGGACCTACTACCCCAAGCCTTTGCCCACCGACCGCGCGGTCGAGATGGCCGGGCTGGGGGAGTTCCAGCACAAGCTGGTGAAAGATCTTTCGGGCGGCCAGCGCCAGCGCGTCTACTTCGCACTCGCCATCTGCGGCGATCCAGAAGCGCTCTTCCTCGACGAGCCGACGGTGGGACTCGACACCGCCACCCGGAGGTCTTTCTGGGACCAGGTCCGCGGCTTCAAGCGGCACGGCAAGTCGATCGTTCTCACGACCCACTACCTGGACGAGGCCGACGCCCTCGCCGACCGGGTGGTCGTGATCGACCACGGGCTCATCGTGGCCGAGGACTCGCCGGAGGGGATCCGGCGCCTGGTGCCGGGCAAGAAGGTCGCCTTCAGCTGGCCGGGAGTGACCGCCGAGGCACTGGCGGGTCTGCCGGCGGAGGGCGTGGCCATCGACGGGCCTCGGGTGAGCTTCCTCACGTCCGACGCCGAGCAGGTGCTCCGCACCCTCTTCGCCAAGGGCGCCCCGCTCACCGACCTCGAGGTCGTCGGCGCCGGCCTGGAGGAGGCGGTCTTGGTGCTGACCGGTGGCCGCTGAGGTCCGCCTCGCGCCACTCTGGCCGATGGTCGCGGGCCAGACACAGTCGGAGTTCCGGCGCCTCCTCCGAGTCTGGGAGTTCACCGGCTTCGGCCTTGCCTTTCCCCTGGTCCTTTACGTCTTCATCGGGCTCCAGGGCAGCGGCCCGGGTGCCGCCGGTTACCACAAGTACGCGCTGGCCTCGATGTGTGCCTACGCGGTCGTGAACATCGCCCTCTCGACCTTCGGCATCACGGTGGCCAACGAGCGTGGCAGCCGGCTGGATGCGCTGATGCGGGCGACGCCGGTCCGCCCCATCGCGCCGCTCATCGGCAAGACCGTGGCGGCGGTGGCCTTCGCGCTCGTCGCGCTGCTGCTCCTCTACGCCGCCGGAATCCTTCTTGCCGGCATCTCGATGGGGTTGGAGCAGTGGTTCAACCTCACCTGGCGGCTCCTTCTCGCGATCATCCCCTTCATCTGCATGGGCTTCGCTATCGGCTACCTCAGCGGGCCGTCAGGCGCAGTGCTTGCGGTCAACCTGATCCTGCTGCCGATGTCGTTCGCCTCCGGGATCTTCTTTCCGATCGACAGCCTTCCGACCTTCATCAAGGACATCGCTCCCTACCTTCCGATGTACCACCTCGGCCACCTCGCCTGGAACGCGGTCGGCGTCCCCTTCAATGACATCGGCAAGAGCGTTCTCTGGCTGACCGGCTATTCGGTGGTCTTCCTGGCCGTCACCCTCTGGGCGGTGCGGCGCGAGGACGATCGCCGCTTCAGCTGAGCGCCTTTAGGTTCCACGAGCCGCTCCTGTAATCGCCGGGCGGGAGCAGCGCGATGCCATCCCCGGTGTTGAAGGCGTTCGGGGCGCAGGTCATCGGCTCCACCGCGATGCCGCGACGTCGTTTCTCGGGAGCGAGCGTGTCGCCCGTGAAGACCTGGAGGAAGGAATGGTTGCCGTCGAAAGCAAGCCGGAGGCCGTCGAACTCGACTGGGGACCCATCGAAGTCCGTGAAGCAGACGTCGATGGCGACGTCGCCGACCGGGCGCGCCACCCGGAAGTCGTAGGGCGTGCCGGCGACTGGCAGCCGGTGGCCGGTCGGAATCAGCCGATCGTCAACCCTCAGGTAGGTCCGGGCGGGGATTCGCAGCTCCGCTTCGTCGATCAGCTCGGTTCGCGGCCTCAGGTAGGGATGGGTGCCGGATCCGAACGGAACCGGCTCGGAGCCGAGGTTGTGCGCTGACCAGGTTGTCCGCAGGCCGGCGGGCCCGAGCGAGTAATCGACGACAAGCCCGACGGCGAAGGGGTAGCCGGGCTGAGGCCGGAGGGTGAAGGTGAGGCGGATGCTGTCAGGCGAGTGCGCGGCCGGCAGCCAGCTCGCCCAGCGGACCAGGCCGTGGATGGCGTTGTGGCGGTCCGGTTCGGTTAGCGGCAGCTGCAGCTTGCGACCGCCGAACTCGTAGGCGCCGTCCGCGATCCGGTTCGGCCAGGGCATCAGGAGCTGGCCTCGACCTCCGTGGCACATCTCCGAAACCGCGAAGCCGTCGAGGACCGGCCGGCCGCGCGACCAGTACTCCCGCAGTGTCGCGCCCACCTCGGTGATCACCGCCCGCTGGTCGCCGTAGACGATCTCGTACTGCTCGCCCGAGGGGTGGACGCTGCGGTTGGTCGCCATACCGGACAAGTGTCGGGCACGGCATGTGGCGGCGTCGAATAGCCTTATCGGCATGAGTGGGGCCACCTCCAAGCTGACCGTCCGACCAGCCGTGCCCGGTGACCTGGCCGCGATCATGGGGATCTACAACTGGGCCGTCAACCAGACGTTCGCGACCCTCGACGCTGAGCCGCTCGATTCCGAGGAGGCCAGGGAGTGGTGGGACTCGCACGGGAGCAAGAGCCTGCTCCTGGTCGCCGAGGGCGAGGAGGGCGTGATCGGCTGGGGCCGGCTGCTGCCATGGATCCGGCGGGGCATGAGCTCCACCGTCGAGGACCTCGTCTACGTCGACCCGCTGCTCCAGGGCCAGGGCGTCGGCAAAGTCCTCCTCACCCGCCTGATCGAAGAGGCGACGGCGCTCGGCTACCGGCTGATGGTCGCCCAGGTGGCAGCCGACAACCGAGGCGGACGGGCGCTCCACGAACGCCTCGGCTTCCGCGAGGTGGGCGTGCTCCATGAGGCGGCACACAAGTTCAACGTCTGGATCGACATCACCTTGATGGAACGCCCGCTCGGCAAGCGCTAGCGGGCTCCTAGGGGATCATCGCGAGGACCGGACGGCCGGTCGCGTAGGCGTCAGGGTAGACGACCTTCATCACCCCTCCCGCCTGCCACTGGCCGACCACCGCCGCCGCCCGCCGGTTCTGCCCCGCGTCGGGCGAGCCGGGCGGCGCGAACTGGATCCCGCCGCCGTTGATCTCCCCGCCCACCGGCACGTCGACGGTCAGGGCGGAGGACCGGACGGACTCGCTGCTCACGGCGCCGTGGACCGTGGGCAGCACGTCGTGGAAGAGCGTCCAGCCGCCGACGAAGCCTGCCACACCAGGGATCTCCATCGCCTGGCCGTGGTTGTCGGCGGCGAAGCGGGCGATCGCTTCGGCGAGCAGGGCCTTGGCTGCCGCGGTCAATGCACCGGCGCCAATGACCTCGTCCGGCTTGTCCGCCGCGTAAACGCCGATCGCCTGCGAGCCAAGCAACCTCTGGAAGTCGGGCATGCAGAATGCCGAGCTGGTCCCGACCGCGGCTCGGAGCGGAACGTGGTTGGCAAGAACCTCCTTCCAGACCGCGACACCGTCGTCGAGATAGCTCACGTCCCAGAGAAAGTCGGGCCGCGCCGCCGCCAACTGCTGCACAACTGTCACAGGGTCGTAGGCGTGAGGGTCGTATTCAATGCTGGTCACCGAGCCGATGCCCGCCGCGGCGGCTTCGGCCGCCTCGCCCGCCGCCACCGACCGACCGTAGAAATCGTTGGTGTGGACGATCGCGACCCGGGTTGTGCCGGGTGGGAGAGCGAGTCCGGGCATGAGGACCCTCTCCGTGAATTGGGCAGCGGTCCGGCCCAGGGTGCTGCCGGTGGCGACGGTCCGGAAGACGTACCGCTTGGCGTTGGTCACATCATCGGCGACGGCGCCGGTCTCCCAATACACGACCCTGTGCGCCTCCGCCTCAGCGGCGGCCGCCACCGCGAGGGTGCTGCCGTAGGTGCCGATGATCACCTGGACGTGGTCCTGGTCGACCAGCCGGTCGACCGCGGCCACCGCCTGGTCCGGCGTCTCGGCGTCGACCACCTTGAGACGGACGCTCGAGGCCGCCGCGACGCCGCGCTTCTGCGCCAGCTCGAGCGCGGCCCGGACCCCGCCCAGCTCCTCCTTACCGCCCTTCGCCTGGGGGCCGGAGAGCGGGTAGATCGCGCCGATCGTCAGCGTGGGACCGGGATCGACGAGGTTGCCGAGCGAGCAGGCGGAGAGCACCAGGAGGGCGACGATGCAGCCGACGACCAACCTCGCCATTGGATGGTCAGGATATCGGTCCCGACCGGCGACTCTCTCCCTCCCCACCTGGGGGGAGTACATGCCAGGGGAGGGGGAATACAGCTGCTTCGGGCGGCAAAAGGGGGCTGCCCGCCCGGAGTCAGCTCGCTGCCGCGAGCTGGCGGCGGAGCTTCTCGGCCCCGGCGTAGCCGTAGTTGATGCTCGCCGCGGCGCCGTCCGCGCCGATCACCACCGTGGAGGGCACGGTGAAGATCGCGAAGCGGTTCGCCAGCTCGCGCTCGGCGATCGCGTCAACCCTCCGGATCGGCGCGTCGACCTTCTCCAGCGCCGGCTCCTGCATGAGGCGGCAGGTCGAGCACTGCTCGGTCGTGAAGTAGAGGATGTGCGGCTTCGGGGAGAAGGGTTGCTCGCCGGCCATCGAAGTGCCCACTTCTCCGACCGCTTGCCGGCGAGCGTGCCAGGCGGTCAACCTGGCGGCCATTGCGGCTAGGCCGACCGCCGCCCCGGTAAGACCGAGGGCGGCGGCTTGAACCTCGAAGCTCATGCCTGCTTGAGCACCCCTGTGCGACCGAGCAGGAAGTAGACCTGGCATCCGACGCAATAGCCGAAGGCCAGGTTGATGAAGGCGAGAACCGCCACCAGAAGCGACACCGCAAGGCCCGCGGCGAGCGAGAACGGCAGCAGCAGGGAGGCGACGACGACGAAGACTCCACCGAGTCCCTGGGCGAAGTTGTGGGGCACCGGCGAGTCCTCGACCACCCGCGGCCTAACGATGCCGCGGGGCTTGAGCAGCTTGATATAGACCTGCTTGAAGAGGGCCAGCTCGGGCCGCCAGGTGCCGAGGAGCATCACCACGGCGAGGGCCGGGATCAGCAGCTCGAACCAGGCCGAAAAGGCGCTGCCGGCGAAGGCGACCAGGACGGTGAGGATGATCCCCGCCTGGTTCACCTTGAGCGCGCTGTGGTCGACGACTCGATTGTCAGCCATGGGTTTCTACTTCTCGATGGGAGCCTTGATCAGCGACCCCCACTCGGTCCAGGAGCCGTCGTAGTTGCGGACGTTCGGGTAGCCGAGGATCTCGGTGAGCACGAACCAGGTGTGCGCCGAGCGCTCACCAATCCGGCAGTAGGCGATCGTCTCCCGGTCCCCGGTGATGCCCTGGGCGCCGTAGAGCTCCTTCAGCTCGGCGACGTCCTTGAAGGTGCCGTCCTCCTTGACCGCCTTGGCCCAGGGGATATTCTTCGCGGTCGGGATGTGGCCGCCCCGCTGGGCGCCCTCCTGGGGAAGGTTCTCGGGGGCGAGAAGCTCGCCCGAGTACTCGCCGGGCGAGCGGACATCGACCAGGCCGGCCTTTCCGATCCGCTCCGCGACGTCGTCGCGGTAGGCCCGGATCGCCTCATTGGCCCCGCCGCTGAACTTGAAGCTGGTGGCTGCGGGTGTCGGTACGTCGGTCGTGAACTGGCGGCCCTCCGCCTCCAGCTTGACGCGGCCGCCGTTGATGAGCTTGACCTTGTCGAGCCCGTAGTACTTGAGGGTCCAGTACGCGTACGCGGCAAACCAGTTGTTGTTGTCGCCGTAGAGGATGACGGTGGTCTCGGGGCCGATGCCGCTCCGGCTCAGGAGCTGCTCGAGCTGCTCCTTCGCCGCGATGTCACGCGCCGGCTTTGCCTGGAGGTCGTTGCGCCAGTTCCAGCCCACCGCGCCGGGCAGGTGCCCTTTGTCGTAGGCGGTCGTGTCGACGTCGACCTCGACCAGGCGAACGACAGGGTCGTTGAGGTGTTCGACTGCCCAGTCCGTCGTGACCAGGGAGTCGGGATTTGCGATATGTCCGTTGCTTCCCATCGAGTTCTCGTTTCCTCCGCAATAGCAATATGGATCTGGCTGGAAAAGAAAAAGACCGGGGACCTTCCGGGGCGTCTACGAACGGGACGCGGAAAGGTTCAGCCGATCTTCAGCAGGTACAGAAGCAGGCAGGAGAGTAGGTAAGCCGCATCGCGGGATACTCGTAGCCGTTCTCCAGCCGCATCGGAGCATTGTAACCACCCCTTCTCCATTTCTTGTTCCCTTCGGCTTTCCTGTCGATTTCCGGTTCCTTTAGCCTTCTCTTCGATGCCCGTGCGCTTGATCAAGTACCAGGCGCTCGGCAACGACTACCTGGTGCTCGACCTGCCCGGCCCGCTCGCCGAGCTGGTTCGGCTGCTTCCCACCCTCTGTCATCGCCAGTTCGGGCTGGGCAGCGACGGCCTGCTCGCCTTCGACCCCGCCGCGCTGTCGGTGCGGATTTTCAACCCGGACGGGAGTGAAGCCCAGAAGAGCGGCAACGGCCTGCGGATCACGGCGGCCCACGCCGTTCTCGAGCACGGCGCCCCAGAGCGGTTCGAGATCCGGACCGGAGATCGCTCGAATCCGGTCAGGATTCTCGAGGTCGCCGGTCCTCGGGCGAGCATCGAGCTCGACATCGGCAGGCCCTCCTTTCGGGCGGCCGACCTGCCGGCGCTTGTCGAGGGCGAGCCGCTGCGGGTAACCATCGAGACGCCCGCCGGCTCGGTCGAGGCCGCCCTTGTCTCGGTCGGCAATCCCCACGCGGTCGTCTTCGGCGAGCGGGTCGACGCCGGCCGGGTGATGGAGCTCGGGCCACATGTTGAGCGCCACCCGATGTTCCCGGAGCGGACCAACGTGCAGCTGGTCGAGGTCCTCGATCGCTCTCGGGCGCGGATCGAGATCTGGGAGCGGGGCGCCGGCTACACCCTCGCCTCCGGTACCAGCGCCAGCGCCGTCGCGGCGGCGCTGATGCGGGAGCGGCTGGTGGACGACGAGGTGACGATCGTAATGCCGGGTGGCGATCTGAGCATCCGGAGGAGCAAGGACGGGAACCTCATCCAGCAAGGTCCCGCCCAGCGCGTCTATCGCGCCGAGATCGAGCTCGCCGACCTGGAAGGAGTCAGCCCGCCCGCCTGAAAAGGAAAAGCGGCCGGGCTTGCGCCCAGCCGCTACTTCCCCTCTCCGGGGCCTTCCCTCCCTCTAGCTGACGTACTGCCCCTGGATCGCAAGGTAGAACTCGCGGCCTCCCGCGGAGACCAGCGAGGCGCCGATGCCCTTGAGGGCCTGTGAGACGGCTTCCAGCCGGGTGACCGGACCGTCGTAATCTGCTTCGAACGCGGCAACGTCCTCGGTCGAGCCGAGCGACTTCACGCTCGACATGCCGGGAGCCCTGTCGAGGAGCTCCACGACCTTGTCGGCGAGCGCAGCGTCGAGGATCGGCCGGACGCTCACCAGCAGCTTCGAGCTGCTGTCAGCGGTTGACCAGTTGAGACCCTGGAACGCCGATGGCAGGGTGATCCTGATCGTGTCCGAGAGGAGAAAGTCAGGATTGGAGTCCCAGCCGAGCTTCTCGTCGATTCCCTCCGCGGGCTTGGGCGGCTCGGGAAGAAAGGGCGCGCGGTAGCTGGCCGGTAGGGGGACCTGACCAGCTTCCGCGGCCAACGGTTGGACGAGGGCAGCGCTTGCGACGCCTCGAGTCCGGAGACGGTCGAACAGCTCGGCCGGCACGGCCTGGCGCCAGGTGCTGGAGGAGGTGGAGTCGCTCTCCCGGCGCTCGACGCGTCGATGATCGAGAAGCGCAGGCTTGGAGGGCAGAAGCCCGAAGTCCGGCCGCGACATGTGAACGGTGCTCTCCACCGCCGAATTGGAGTCACTCGCCGTTCCCATGTGGGCAAAGCTATGACAGGTCGAAGTCATGTCTCCGTCATGTCGGGGACGCCTCGCGATCACTGGCCCCTCGAGTGACCGGGTTACCCCTCCCGGGCTTTGCCGGTAATCCCCCCGCTACACCAAGCGGGGGAGAGCGCTAGCCGAGCCGGATCGAAGCTCCTCCGACCACTTCGGGCGCCGGCAGGTAAGGACTGGTCGCGTGAGCGAGGTTCGGCAGGGGCAGCGACTGAAGCCAAACCTTCCCCGGACCGGTCAGCTGGGCGAGGAAGAGCCCGATGCTGGCGGTCATCCAGGAGAGCTCGCCGGACTCGGCGATGATCCACTGCTGGGGCTGCAGGTTCACTTCGAGGACGGGCAGGGTGGTGCCCACGACCTTGTAATCCAGTTCTGTTCGGCTCCCTCTTCGCTTTGATTTCGGTTAGATCGGGATGACCTTGAGGCTCCGATCGGCGCGGGTCAAGACCCGCGCTCCGCCGCCTTCGACGACGACGTCGTCCTCGATCCGCACGCCACCCCAACCGGGGATGTAGACACCCGGCTCGACGGTCACGACGTTGCCCGCTTCAAGGCGGACCGACGAACCGGGCTCCAGGTTCGGGCCCTCGTGGGCGTCGAGACCGAGCCCGTGCCCGGTGCGGTGGATGAAACGTTCGCCGAAGCCTGCACGCTCGAGCGACTGGCGGGCCGCGCCGTCGACCGCAGCACAGGTGGCGCCGGCGCGGATCGCCTCGATCGCCCGGTCGTGGGCGTCGAGGACCGCCCTGTGCACGCGCAGCTGCTGCTCGTCCGGCTCGCCGACCACGGCCATCCGCGTCGTGTCGGCGTTGTAACCGGCATGGCGGGCGCCGAAGTCGAGGAGAACCAGGTCGCCAGGCGCGAGCGGCCGCTCGCCCGGCGGCAGGTGGGGCAGGGCGGAGTTGGGACCCGCCTGGACAAGGGACCCGAAGGCGAGCCCGGAGCCGGTCTCGTTGATGAGGGCGTTGAGCCGCGTCGCCACCTCCCGTTCAGTCGGGCCGGCTCGGAGCTCGGCGAGGATGGCATCGGTCACCTCGTCGGTGAGCTGCGCCGCTCGCTGCAGCAGCTCCAGCTCGCGGGGCAGCTTCACCGCCCGCATCGCGCGCAGCGCCTCCGAACAGTCCTCGATCGCTCCCGCGTCGAGCCGCTCCCAGCGCGCGATCGTCAGATGCTCCTTCTCGACCGCGAGCAAGGGGGGATCGCCGAGCGCACCGCGGAGGAGCCGGAAGGGGTCCTGCCCATCCTGCCAGGTGAGGATCTCGACCCCGGTCGCCCGGCCTTCGGCGTTCTGGCGCTCGAGGTCGGGAACCAGCAGGACCGCGCCCTCGGGCCGGACCGCAAGCGCGAGCAGCCGCTCATGCGGGTTGGCATAGAAGCCGGTCAGGTAGGCGATCGAGGTCGGATCCGTGACGCAGGCAGCCGCGACGTGGGTCGACTCCATCCATTCCCGCAGGCGTTGGATGCTCATCGACACGAGGGTACAGTTGGTTCGAGTAGACAATTGAGCGAGCACCGACACCTTGACCTGACCGGGAACGCGCTGCGCCAGGCGTTCCTGTTGACCGTCCTCATCCTGGTCGTCGAGGCGGTCGCCGGAATCTTCTCGCACTCACTGGCGCTGCTCGCCGACGCCGGCCACATCCTGACCGACGTGGTCGCCCTCGGCCTGGCCTGGTTCGCCGTTGTCCAGGCGCGCCGGCCGGCGGACGCGCAGCGCACCTACGGCTACCACCGGGTCGGCATCCTGGCCGCGATGGCGAACGGAGCCACCCTGATCCTGATCGTCGTAGCGGTCGCCTTCGAGGCGGCCCGGCGGTTCGCCCACCCGGAACCGGTGAACGGCGGCCTGGTCGTCGCCTCCGCCCTGCTGGCGGTCGGGGTAAACACCTTCATCGCCCTGCGGCTGCGCGGCAACCAGCGAAACCTGAACGTCCGGGCTGCCCTCCTACACGTCCTGGGCGACCTGGCGGCGTCGATCGGTGTGATCGTCGCCGGGCTTGTCATCCTCCTGACCGGGTGGCTCTACGCCGATCCGATCGTCTCGCTCGGGATCACCGGGCTGATCGCGTTCAGCGCGATCCGGATCGTCCTCGACACGATGAATGTCCTCCTCGAGGGCGTCCCGAACGGCATCGACCTGGAGGATGTCCGCCGGACCGTCGCGGCGGCGCCGGGTGTCAGCTCGGTCCACGATCTGCACATCTGGTCGCTCTCAGGCGAGCAGATCGCCCTCAGCTGCCACGTCGTGGTCCCCGAGGAGCTGCTGGCGGCCGATTCGGAGCACCTCGTGCGGAGATTGGAAGAGGCGATCTGCGGCAAGTTCGGGATCGGCCACACGACGATCCAGGTCGAAGCGTGCCATCCCTGCGACGAGACGCTGGGGCATGGCGTGGGAGACCACAACCATCCCCATGCGGTTGGTAGGTGACGGGTTAGCCTCTATTCGATCCCCAGGACTTTGAGCTTGTAGCTGTCCCCCGACTCCGTCTCGACCGTGGCCAGCTCGCCTACTTTGCGGCCCAGGAGGGCCTTGCCAACCGCCGACTCGTTGCTGACCCTGCCGTGGCCCGGGTCGGCCTCGGCCGGTCCGACGATCCGGTACGACTCCTCCGGGCCGTCCTCCTCGCTGAAACGCACCGTGTTGCCGAGCTGGACGACGCCGGTCGCCGTCGGAGCCGTGATCAGCTTGTGGTTGCGGATGATCTGCTCGAGCTCCTGGATCCGGCTTTCGATGAAGCCCTGCTCGTTCTTCGCGGAGTGATATTCGAAGTTCTCGGAGAGGTCGCCGAGCTCGCGCGCGGACTTGATCTTCTCGACGATATTTGGGCGCCGAACCGTTGTCAATTGATCGAGTTCCGCACGAACTGCTTCCAAACCTTCTGGAGTTATGTCAACATCCGGCGGCACAAGTTCAGTCTACGAGTGCCGTTAGTACTTATGCTGTGCGCGCAAAGCGCCCGTCCATCCAAGGAGGAACGTCTATGAACTCGATGTTGAAGGCTCGCGTGCTGACGGTGGTGATGCTGCTGCTGGGGATCCTCATGGTCGTCGGCAGCACGATGTCGATTTTCTCGACATCGGTATTTCCATTCGACGGCCTCGCAGGCACCGATGCTTCGGTTGCCGGCGTCGCCTTCGGTGTCGGCATCGCGGTCGCTTCGTTCAACCCCGAGCGTCACGTCACCTGGGTCCGTGCCGCGATCCTGTATGCGGCCCTGGTTGTCGTCTACCGCATCATCTTCGGCCTTGCCTGGGGCACCTGGGGCCAGCCCGCGCCTCTCGTACTGGCCATCATCTTCGGCCTGGTGCTGATCTTCCTGTACCCGCGCCGCAGTGAGCTCATGCCGACTTCCGGCGCGATGACCGACAGCCCCGTCAGGCCTGTCGCCTCTCACTGAAAACCAGACCACACCAACTGACCTGAGAAGGGGAGCCGCTGGGCTCCCCTTCTTCTTTATTTATGTGGCGTTTCTAGGCGGGGACCATCGCCTGGGCCTCGGCCATCAGGCGCTTCTGGTAGAGGTAGGATGTCCCGAACACGGCCCCTCCGAGGGCCACTCCAACCACCGCGGCCGCCACCGCATGGAGCGCGTCGGGGGTCAGCGGGATGAAGGCGGTCACGTCGTCGCCGAGCACGAAGGCCAATGTGAGGGCGGCCGGTGTCGCCAGCGGCAGCAGCTGCAATCGCCGTAGCACGGTCGGCACCGGAGGCTCGGAGCGTGCCATCTGGCGCTGCCCCATCACCGAGACCGAGCGCACGTAGCGGAGGTTGGGGGTGACGCTGAGCGCGACCTGGACCACGTTGCCGGGGACCTTTGTCAGCTTTTCCGGCGGGCAGAGGTATTGCTCGGTGCCGGTCCGGGTCCGGATCATCAGCATGCCGAGACCCCGCGAGGTGCTGACCGAGCTGGCGCCCATCAGCTGACCCTGGACGACCAGGGGTTGCGCCGAGCGGTCCCGGAACGCCAGCCGGACCCCCGGCGCGACCAGGCTGACGAGGATCACGACAGGCGCCAGCCAGGCGGCGGCCGCCACGATCCGGACGGCAGTCCCGTGGGGGGCGAGAGGTCCGAAGATCAGCTCCGCCATGATCAGCAGGCTCACGACCACCGCGGCGATCGAGTAGTAGCCGAGCCGGATGACGAACTCCGGCGAATAGCCCTGGAGGAACCCACCCGCTTCGACGTAGCGCTCGCGCTGCTTGCGCTGCTGAGGGCCTCCCGAAGTGCCCGCCGAAGGCTTCGGGCGCACCTGCCGCATCGTCTTCTTTACCTGTCGCACCTGCGCCCGCTTCTTTCCCATGCCGCGGACGAAGTTTATTCGACCGTGGCTGATGCTCCGGCAGGCTCGTCCGCGCTCTTTGCCGAAGCCGTCCGTTTCGCATCAAATTGGGCTAGGCTTTCGTGAGTTGTCGCCATTGGCGGGCATTACCGCCATCTTCACAATAAGAATCGAGGAGCTTTCAATTCCCATGGCTGACCTTGCATCGTCAGTCCCGAGCGCACACTCGGCCGCCATTTATCGCTATGCGGTCGAGCTCGTCGAGGACACCCGCCGGGCCAACGAGACCCGCATGGCGGACGCACGCGACCTCGCCTCGGTGGTGCGGATCGCCGACGAGCCGGCTGCCGACCGAATCCTGGGGGCCGCCGAGGAGGCTTGCGCACGCGACCTGCACATCGCCGAACAGCAGGCCGAAGAGGTCATCCGGCACGCTCGTGCCGGGATCATGGCCGCTGTCCAGCGCTACGCGCAGGCCCTGATCGAAGACGCGCGCAACGCCGGCCAGAGCCGCCTCGACAAGGCAACCGAGCTCGCCGAGCTGGTGCGCCTCGCCGACGCCAACTCGGCCGATCGCCTTCTCCAGGCGATCCACACCGTGAACGAGGCTGCCCTCCGCACCGCCGAGCGCCAGTCGCAGGGCGTGCTGGAGACGGCACAGACCCGGCTCGCCATGGCCGGACGGCTTGCTGAGACCAGCGCCTATTCCAGCCAGACGGGGACTGCGCCGCCGGTTCCGGCGGCTGACCCGGCGGCCGCGGCCGGTTACGCGGACACCGTCCAGACCCAGGCCCCCAGCTTCTCCCAGGCGCCTACCAACGGCGCGCCCGCGCCCGCGGCCGAGCCGGCTGGAGAGGAAGCCGACTACAGCCGCTACCGGCCCGAGGAGTCGCAGTAGCTTCCTGAGTCAGCCAGTGAGCCGACCACGGGAGAGCGAGGTGCTGCGCCAGGTGGCGCAGCGGCTGGCCGAGGTGTTCGCGGCCGCCGCCGCGGTCGTGATCAGGTCGGAGGCTGAGATCCGCCGCCATGAGGAGGAAGCCGCTCGCGTTGCAAACGTGCTCGGAAAGGCCGACCCCGCTTCCCGCGGCCGGGTGATGTCCGCCCGCCGCGCCGCCGGCATGGCCGAGCTCCTGGCCGCCCAGACCCTTGCCGACGAAATGCGCTACCAGGCCGGATCGCGCGCCCTTGCGGCCGTCCACCGCTATGCCGGCACGCTCGCGGCCGAGGCGGAGGCGGCCAACGCCATCGGACGTTCGAAGCTGGCCGAGCTCGAAACCGTGTTCGACGGGCTCGACAGCACCAACGCCCGGGCGCTCCTCGCCGTCGTCGAGGAGGCGGAGGCCCAGCGGATCGCCAACGCCGAGCGCCGGGCTGCCGACCTCACCGCGCAGATCCAGGCGGCGATGGGCTCGCTGCCGCCGCCCCCGGTCGCGTTCGACGTGACCCGACCACGCTCGGGCAAAGCCCGCCGCAGGGCCAGGCGCAACCAGGTGGAAGCCCAGCCCCAGGACGCCGAAGCAGACTCGGCCGACGTTGTCCGCCTGAACCCGAACCGACGCCGCAGCGTGACCTGATTCAATGACCGGCACGCTGCTGACGACTCTCGAGGTTGCCGAGCGCCTCGGTCTCAGCAGTGCGGCGGTCGCCCACGCGGTACGGACTGGCGCACTCCTGCCGACCGCGCGGACGAATGAGGACTTCCTCTTCACCGAGCGTGCCGTCGCCGCATTCGCGGAGAGCAGGGCCGACGCCGCGGCCACGCCGTTGGAGCCACCTCCGGCGGTCAGCCGCGGTGAATGGTCGGGCGATGTCGACCGCCTCAACACCTGGTTGAAAGATCTCAGCGAGTCGGCCCCTGGA
>DATCOZ010000091.1:0-21293 GCA_036564345.1 Candidatus Dormiibacterota bacterium
CTCAGTGTCCGCTCGGATGACCGTCGCTTCGACGAGGAGCCCCTCAAGCCCGGCAGCATCGATTGAGACGTTGCCGCAGCCGCGCCCGTTCGGGCAACGCCAGACCTTCCGGATTGCGCCGCTCGGGTCCTTGCCGCGTGCGCCCGTTCTTACCATTGTTGTCCCGCAGGCCGAGCACGACACCAACCCGGTCAGCAGACTGCGCCTTCGCGGGACCCGGCCGCCCGCTCCCCGGTGGAGGAGTACGGCCTGCAACTGCTCCCAGCGGGAGCGCTCTACGATCGCCGGCCACTTCGCCTCTCCGACCACGACGGCCCGCTCATACTCGCGCCCGCCGTTCTCCCGTCGCGGCTTCTCGATCCGATGACCGATAAGGCCAGCGTGCCGGGGATTGCTCAGGACCTGATGAACGATGTCGGCCGTCCAGTTGGCGCGGCCGGTCTGAGGCTGGCCGACTCCCGCCGCGTTCCAGCGGCGAGCGATGTCGGCGAGGGAGACCCCGGAGATCGCGTCCTCGACTGCCATCCGGACACGCTCCGCCTCGTCCGGATGCGGCTTGCTCATGTCTTTCCATCCGAAGGGCCTCGGACCACCATTGCCCTTTCCCTGCTCGCGAGCCTCCTGCTTGGCCCGCTTGATCCTCTCTCGCGTGTCCTCGCTGCTCTGCGTGGAGAACGCTGTCGCGACCCGACACATGGTCCGCCCGTGGCTGGTGGCGAGGTCGAAGAGACCGGCCATCACCGCGTGAATCGTGACTTGGCCAGTCTCGGCGAGCGGGAGCAAGTCGACCTCAAGCTCCCTCGACGAGCGATACAGACGATCCAACTTCCAGACCACGATCCGGCCGTGCTCGCCCGCCTTGACCGCCGCGAGCAGTTCCCGGTAGCGCGGCCTGACCTTGCCGGAGAAGGCGCTGCTGTTGTTGTCGACGTATTCGACGGCTGGCCCCCAGCCCTCGCGCTCGACTAGCGCTCGGCAGTCCTCGAGCTGGCGGCCGACCCCAGCCCCGTCCTGACGGTCGAAGCTGATCCTCGCGTAAATCGCTGTGCTCACAACAGTGTTATAGCACCCCATGCTTTCCTCTGGAAGATGACGGCGGTGGAGCCGAAGACGGTGCTCCAGGCCAAGCAGTGGATCCAGCGGATCGTCGTCGGGACCATCGGGGTCGAGATGGCGTCGACCCTGGTCGACGTCCTCAAGGGCTCCCTTCCAGGCTGATCTGAGGTGGGCACCCCCCTGATTCCGTCGATGGACCCGGTGAAGTGGCTCTGGGACCTGGTGGCCGCCGCCGTCGAGGGCAGTGCCGGTGAGGTCACCGGGATCGTGGCCAACTTCCTCTTCTCGACGCGGGACGTCCTCGACGGCGGCCGGCCCTTCACCGAGGGGTCGGTCATCGCCCACTTCCAGCCCACGGCCGTCGTCCTCGCCGACGCGGCATTGGCCGCGGCGGTGATCTGGGGGTCCTACCAGATCATGTTCGGCCACGGGATGCGGACCCTTTACTCGGTCCGGATCCTGCTCCCCCGCGTTCTCCTCGCCGTCGTGCTGGCCAACTTCTCGCTTCCGCTCCTGCAGGCCGCGATCGACTTCAACAACGCCCTTTGCTCGGCTGTCCTAGGCATCGGGATCAGCTTCGACCCAGGGTCGATCACCGCCTTTCGCGACCTCGGCTCAGGACCCGGCCTGAGCGCGATTGTGGTCGCCGCGCTGTTCGCCGGCTACGCGGTCCTCGCCATCGCGTACGCGCTCCGCTACTCCCTCCTCATCGTCCTCGCCATCACGGCTCCGCTGGCGGCGCTCCTCTTCGTCCTCCCGGATACCCACCACTACGCGCGGAAGTGGGGCTCGCTGTTCGTCTCGACGCTCTTCATGCAGCCGCTCCAGCTGCTCGTCCTCCAGGTCGGGCTGCAGCTCGACCTGGGCACCCCCGCCTGGAATCCCGGCCGGCACCTCTTCGCCCTGGCCACCCTCCTGCTCGCCTTCAAAGTGCCCGGCGCCCTCCACGCCACCTCGACCGTGGGCACCCACGCGATGTCGACGGTGAAGCACTACGCCCACCTGGTCACCCATGGCATCGGGCACGTTGCATGACGCCCCTGCCCCTGCTTGCCACGGTGACCGCGGGAACCCTGTTCATCCTGCTCGCCGCCGGCGGCTCGGCGGCGGGACCGCGGGAGATCGTCCCGGGCGCGGTCGAGTCGCAGCCCTTCGGCTGCACGAGCTTCGAGCTCGAGCCCGTCCAGCCCGCCTGCCCGGGCGGGCACTTCCACTCCGGAATCGACCTGGCGGCGCCGGCCGGGACGCCCGTGCTGGCCCCTGCCGGCGGTGTGGCAAGGGTTGGCGAAGGTGGGCCCTGCGGCATCCACGTCGTGATCCGCCACGGCGGTGGGGTCGAGACCCTCTACTGCCACCTTTCGCAGGCACTGGTCGCCGACGGTCAGCGGGTCGGCTCCGGGCAGCGGATCGGGAGCATCGGCGCGAGCGGGCTCGCGACCGGTCCACATCTCCATTTCGAGGTCCACAGCGACGGCCAGCCGGTGGACCCAGCCGCCTGGCTGCTCACGGCGCCGGCCACCACCAACCAATTCGGAGGTAGATGAAAAGCGATGGTCAACAAGGTTCACCTGCTCGGCCACCTGACTGCAGATCCCGAGGTGCGAGCGACGCCCGCCGGGCTCCAGGTCGCCAACATCCGTGTCGCCACCAACACGTACGCCGGCCACGACGACGCCGGCAACCTCAAGAAGCACACCGACTATCACCAGCTGGTCATGTTCGGCCGCCAAGCGGAGATCGCCGCCGAGTACCTCCGGAAGGGTCGGCTGATCTATGCCGACGGCCGCCTCCAGACCAAGTCCTGGGACGATGCCGAGGGCAAGCGCCATTGGGCGACCGAGGTCATCGTGGACTCTTTCCAGATGGTCGGACCGAAGCCCGGGGAAGCCGCCTGAAGCGCAGACCCGCCGGGCGGCGTGGCGCGCATGTCGCCGCCCGGCGTCGGTTAGCGGAGCGCGACTAGGAAGACCCCCGTGCGGGGATTGTGGCGAGCGCCTCGCGGATCAGCCGCCGCGCCCCCTCATAGTTCCGCCAGACCGCCTGGCGCTCCGCCTCCTCGAGCTTGGTGATCGCATCCTCCCAACGTCGCGGATCGGTCTCCGCCAGGTGGGCGCGAGCCTGGCCGAGCGCCTGGTAGCCGAAGACCAGGCCGCCGCCGGGGTTGTCGAGGATCTCGAGGGCGATCTGCAGCTGGTCGCGGACCCAGGGCAGGCGCGGCGTGGTCCCGGTCAGCTGGTCAGCCATCGCTGTCGATCATAGTCAGCCCTGGAACCACGCGATCCGGGAGGTCGCGTCAAAGTCGAGTGAGCTTGTCAGCTGGCGGGGCGAGGGCGAGCCCAGGCGAGCGACCGAGTCGAGGGACAGGCGCCAGAGCTGGAAGCGCCCACTGGGACCCGCCGGGGCGAGATAGGCGATCGCCTGCCCGTCAGGCTGCCAGGCGGGAGCGGCGCAGAGCTGGTGGTCGACCAGCACTTGGAGCGGCCCGAGGTGGGCGCCGTCGAAGGCCGCCACCACCAGCCGGCCGACCTGCCCGCCACCGGTGCAGATGAGCGCCAGCCGGGTGCCGTCCGGCGACAGGGCCGGCGCGCTGCAGTCGTCTTCTGGCGTTGTCAGCGCCCGACTTCGACCGAATTGCCCGAGCTGGAGCTGGACCTGGGCCCGGATGTGACCGTCGGGCTGGACCGCGTACTCGGTGTAGATCATTGCTTGTGGATTCAGCTGGATCGGCTGGCTGTCGCCGCCCGTGTAGAGAGTCGGCACGGTCCAGGGCCGGGTGGTACCTGGGGCGAGCGATTGGGACCAGATCGACATGTCGACTCGGTAGCCTTCCTTGGGGCTGTCGAAGTTGTAGAAGAGCGAGGTCCCGTCGCTGCTGAAGCTGGGATAGAAGGCCCAGTGGTCGGTCACCGTGTCGCTGCCCTGGTCGCGGGTCAGCTGGCGGACGGGCTTGCCGCTGCGGTCGACGAGGAAGATGTCCGACCAGTCGGCTGAGCGTTTGACGATCGCCAGCGAGCCGTGGTCTGGGCTCACGACGGGCTGGGTCCAGCCGCCACCGGGGGGCTGCAGCTCGGTGAATCGGTTGCCCTCGAGGCGGTAAAGGCCGCCATTCTGAGTCAGGTACATGGTGCCCGCGATCGGCAGCGCCGCCCGGGTCGTGTCGGGCTTCTTGGCCGGTGTGACCACGCCATGGCGGAAGCTCCCGAGGCCCATGTAGACCGCGACGGCAAAGCACGCCATCGCGATGACGAGGACCAGGTAGGGGCCTCGCTTCACGGGAAGCTCAGGCGCACCAGCGGGAGGATCAGAGCCCAGTTGGCCTGGAGCGCGTCCTGGCCCTCGATGGCCGCGCTGGCCGTGTAGGGCGGCGGAAGAAAGACCTGGTGAACGCCGGCCGGCTTAAAGTCTCTCGCGATCGGGAGGAGCTCGCGGAGCCGCACCAGGCTGAGGCTCGTCTGGAACTCGCCCGAGAAGGTGGTTGCAAGGTCGGGGAGGTCGGCGAGGCCAAGGCCTGCGGTCCGGTCGCGGATGGCGAGGAGAACCTGCTGCTGGCGCTCCGAGCGGCCGAAGTCCTCCCGGATGTCGTTGTGGCGAGAGCGGACGTATTCCAGCGCATGAACGCCGTCGAGGTGTTGCGGGCCGGCGAGCACGGCGACCCTCTGGTAGGCGTAGGGATCGCCGCCCAGGAGATCGGCCGGGTAGAAGTCGTCGAGCACCGGATTGGTCGTGACCATGTCGATCCCGCCCAGCCGGTCGATGAGCTGGACCAGGCCTTTAAGCCCGATCCAGGCGTAGTCGTCGATCTTCACCTTGAAATTGGCGGCGACGGTGTCGATCGCCGCCTTGGCGCCGCCCTCCTGGTAGGCGAGGTCGATCTTGGCGCTGTGGCCGGTCGAGAGCGGCACCCAGAGATCCCGCGGTATCGAGAGCATCGTCACCGCGTGAGTGCTCGGGTTGACCCGGACCAGGATCATCGACTGGGTCAGGACCTTGTCCTTGGGGAACTTGCTGTCGTTGTCGGATCCCAGCAGCAGGATCGTGAAGGGGCTGCCAGGCGGGGGTGGGGTGGCGGTCGTCACAGGCACCGGCGCTCGGTTGGTCTGCTGGGCCGCGGTCAGCACAACCGGCAGGAAGTAGGCGCCGGCCCCGACCAGCCCGGAGAGGAGGAAGCCGAGGGCGGTCAGGAGGGCGATATGGATCGGTGAGGCGGGCGCCCGGGAGGTGCGCTTGCGGATGGTGAGCATGCGGGTGGTGAGCTGCCGCTTACGCCGGGCCAGGTCGGGCCGCCTTCGTCATGCTTCTCCAGTACAGCATGGAAGGAAGCCACTGGCCCTTGCGCGGTCTCGGCCTCAAGGTTCTCGATCTTCCGGCCGAGGTCGCCTACTACCAGCGGCTGGGCCTCCGGCTGCTGGAGTCCGATGCCGACCAGGCCACGCTCGGTTTCGAGGCTTCACCCGTGCTCCGACTCCGCCGGCTCGAAGGGGGTCGGCCTCGGCTCAGCCGGTCGGCCGGGCTCTACCACTTCGCGCTGCTCCTTCCTGATGCGGTCAGGCTGGGCCAGTTCCTCTGGCGCTGCGCCGACCTCGGCATCCCCCTCGACGGCGCCAGCGACCATCTTGTCAGCCAGGCCGTCTACCTGAGCGACCCGGAAGGCAACGGCATCGAGGTATACGCCGACCGTCCGGCCGAGGCGTGGACCTGGGTCGGGGATCAAGTTCAGATGGCGGTCGATCCGCTGGATCTCGAGGCTCTGATGGGGGACGCGCCCGGAAAGCTGCCGGAGTTCCCCGCCGACAGCCGGCTCGGCCACATGCACGTGACCAGCGGCGACGTCGATCGGTCGGTCGACTTCTACCGTGAGCTCGGCATGGACCGGACGGCGGGCTTCGGACCCTTCCAGTTCGTCTCCTGGGAGAGGTACCACCACCACCTGGGCATCAACCTTCTCAGCGGCCCGGGTGCCGGGCGGGTTACCGACGACGTGGCCGGCCTCGAATATTTCGAGATCGAGCGGGCCCACCTCGAGGCGGGAACGCTGGTCGACCCCGACGGCATCCGGCTGGAGCTGGTCTGACCGAGCCTGACGCCGGCGACCTGCCCGGCTTCGCCTGGGCCGGACCGTCAGCCGGCGTTGTCGCCCTCTTCGGGCCGGCGGACCGCGGAGAAGGCGAGCACGCCGACGAGCCAGGCGAGGTAGGCGCCAAGCCCTCCGAACAGGGCCAGGATGACGACCAGCGCGATCCCGGAGTCCCCGTACACCCGCTGGTACAGAAGGAGGCCGGCCGAGACCAACCCGGCAAAGACCAGGAGGCCGGCCGCCCCTCCGACCAGGAGAGCCCCGACCGAGCGATCGGAGGTGGGCGGCGTTGGAGGATCAGACATCGACGACCTCGAGGTCGGTGACGGCGCCATCCAGGGTTCCTTCAAAGACATGCACGAACAGGAAGCGGGTGTCGGGGTGGCGGTCGCGCAGCGCATGCGCCTCTTCCCAGCTGAGGTGCGAGTAGGGCGCGCCCGGGCTGGTCGCCTCGACGATCGCGACCTCGGCGCCCTCGACCAGGCGGTCCAGCGGGGGGCTCGCGATGCTGTCGCCGGAATAGGCGAGAAGGCGGCCGCCCATCCGCAGCCGGTAGCCGGTGCAGCCACTCGTCCCGTGGTCGAGCTGAACAGTCTCGTATTCGATGCCTGCGATCGTCCCCCGCTCGCCGGCCTCGCGATAGGTCAGCAGCATCTCCTTCCGGATCACCTCCCAGTCAACTCCCCAAGAGGCGCGGAAGAGCGATTCCAGCCGCTCCTCGACGCCCGCCGGGCCCACGATCGTGAAGGGCGTGCGGGTGACGAACGCGCGGTGGAGGACGTAGCTGGGAAGGCCCAGGGTGTGGTCGCCGTGGAAGTGCGTCAGGAAGATGACGTCGATCGCCCCGGGGTCAATGCCGAGCCGGTGCAGGTGGGGCAGTACCGGGGCGCCGGCATCGAGCAGGATGTGCCCGTCGACGAGGATCCCGGCGTTGTAACGCTCGAGCGAGAACGCCGCTCCCGTTCCCAGGAAGGCGAGCCTCAGGCGATCGTCACTCCGGGATTGAGGTAGACGTCCTGGATCGCGTTGAGCAGTCCGACCCCCTCCTCGAAAGGCCGCTGGAAGGCCTTTCGCCCTGAGATGAGGCCGGTGCCGCCGGCGCGCTTGTTGATCACCGCCGTCCTCACCGCCTCTTTGAGGTCAGCCTCGCCCGAGGACGCCCCGCCGGAGTTGATCAGCCCCGCCCTGCCGCCATAGCAGTTGAGGACCTGGTAGCGGGTGAGGTCGATCGGGTGATCGGTCGTCAGCTTCTCGTAGACGAGCGGGGACGTCTTGCCGAACTTCAGGGCGTTGAAGCCGCCGTTGTTCTCCGGCAGCTTCTGCTTGATGATGTCGGCCTCGATCGTCACCCCGAGGTGGTTCGCCTGCCCGGTGAGGTCGGCCGAGACCTCGTAGTTCTTGCCGGCGACGGTGAAGGCCGGGTTGCGGACGTAGCACCAGAGCACGGTGGCGAGGCCCAGCTGGTGCGCTTCGTGGAAAGCGTGCGAGATCTCGACGATCTGCCTGCTCGACTGCTCGGAGCCGAAGTAGATCGTCGCTCCCACCGCCGCCGCGCCGATCTCCCAGGCTTCGCGGACGGTCCCGAAGAGGATCTGGTCGAACTCGTTCGGGTAGGTGAGGAGCTGGTTGTGGTTCAGCTTCACGATGAACGGGATGCGGTGGGCGTACTTCCGAGCCACCGAGCCGAGCACGCCGAAGGTCGAAGCCACTGCATTGCAGCCGCCCTCGATCGCCAGCTTGACGATGTTCTCGCCGTCGAAGTAGATCGGGTTCTTGGCAAAGGAGGCTCCCGCCGAGTGCTCGATCCCCTGGTCGACGGGGAGGATCGACACGTAGCCGGTGCCGGCCAGCCGGCCGTGGTCATAGATCGATTCGAGCGATCGGAGGGCCTGGACCGGCCGGTCCCTGCCACTCCAGACGCGACTTACGAAGTCAGGGCCGGGAAGGTGCAGCAGATCCCTGCTTACCGTCTTGCAGCTGTGCTCGAGAAGGTCCTTCGCCTGGTCGCCCAGGATGGACTCGAGCCGGTCCATCGTCGTGGCCGTGACAGTCGCCATCAAGCTTTCTCCGTGAATTCGGGGTGCTTTCACAACTTTAAGCCCAATCGCCCGATTCAGCCCCCCGGGCAACCGACATCGCAATTTCGACTCGCCGGAGCCGTCATCCTTGCAAGGCCTCCGCTTTGCGAGGGGTCGATCTATGGGTAGCACAGAGCTCGAGCGAGCCGACCTGGCCGCCGTCCAGGCGCTGGACCGGCTGGAAGACACCTGCCTTTCCTTTGCCAACCACGGTGAAGACCCGAAGGGCTTCGCTCGCATGCTGGCGCGGATCGTGATCGAGTCCGACCGCCATGGCCTCGATGAGATCCCGATCGAGCAGACGCTGCGGGCGGGCGTTGCGGCAGAGCGGCTGCGCAGCGAGGGCCTGGGCTTGGACATCCTGCTCGAGCTCTCGATGGCGGTTACCGCCGCCGTCTCCCGCACCCTCGGGCGGCAGCGGATCAGTGATCTCGGCCGTGCCCTGGTGCTCGTCTTGACCCGCTCCTACCTGGATGCCGAGGTTGCCGAGCACCAGGAGCAGAAGCAGGAGCTGCGCGCGCTGATCAGCATCTCCCGTGCGGTGAACCGCACCCTCGACCCGGTCCAGGTGGCGGAGGCCGGGCTTCGCGAGACGCTGCGGGCGATGCGCCTCGACGCAGGGGGGATCTGGCTTTCGCAGGGGGGCGGTGATTCGCTCCTGCTCGTCCACACCGTCGGCGTCACTGAGGCGATCAACGACCGGGTCCGGGCAATCGACGTGTCCGAGTTCGACCAGGTGAAGCAGGCGATCCGGGCGCACACGGCGGTGCAGTTCAGCGTTGATATCGACGATCCGCTCCTCTCGATCTACCACAGCGCCCTGCTGGTGCCGCTCCGGGGAAACCACGGCCAGGTGGGCCTTTTGGCGGTGGGAAGCCGCCGCGAGCGGATCTTCGACGAGGCCGAGATCGGCTTCGTCACCGCGATATCCGACCACCTGGCTTCGGCGCTCGACCACGCCTTCGAGCACCGCCGCGAGGCTCACACCGACTACCTGACCGGGCTGGCGAACCGAAGCGAGTTCGAAACCTCGGTTCGCCGGGAGCTGGCCGGGGTGAACCGCCATGGCCGGCCCCTCTCCCTGATGCTGATGGACCTCGACGAGCTGAAGAAGATCAACGACCGCTTCGGCCACCATGCCGGGGACGAGGCCATCCTGATGGTGGCCCAGGTCATCCGGAAGGCGGTCCGGACCTCCGACCTCTCCGCTCGACTCGGAGGCGACGAGTTCGGCATCGCCATGCCGGACGCCGATCTCGGCCACGCCGGGGAGGTCGTGACCCGGATCCAGTCCGCCCTTCGCGAGCAGAACCTTTCCGGGCTCACGCCACACAACCTCGAGCTCAGCTTCGGGCTGGGCGAATGGCAGCAGGGCCAGGAGTACGCGCAGCTGTTCGAGGTGGCCGACCGGAACCTCTACCGGGACAAGCGCCGCCACGTGGCGCGGCGAGCCCGGCAGGCCGCCGTGGATGGGAAACTCGCGGAATCGAAAGCGTCCTCCCCCTCGACTTCTTTGCCCGCGACACCCTCTCGGTAGCCCGCGAGCTCCTCGGGAAAGTCCTCGTTCGCGAGATCGGCGGTCGGCGCCTGACCGGACGGCTGGTCGAGCTGGAGGCCTATCTCGGACCGGATGACCTGGCCGCCCATTCCTCCCGCGGGCTGACCCCCCGCACCGCGACGATGTACGGGCCGCCCGGGCACGCCTACGTCTACCTGGTCTACGGCATCTGGAACTGCCTCAACTTCGTCACCCGGCCCGAGGGCGAGCCGCACGCGATCCTGGTTCGGGCGCTCGAACCGGGTCCCGGCGTTGGCAGATGCTCCGGTCCCGGCCTCGTCTGCCGCTCCCTGGAGATCGACCGAAGCCTGAACGGCGCCGCGCTCCTGCCGCCGGCGCTTTACCTGCTCGATGACGGGTTCAAGCCCTCGGCCGTTACCCAGACCCCGCGCATCGGCGTCGAATACGCCGGCGACTGGAAGGACAGGCCGTGGCGCTTCTGCGCCGACTCACCGCACCTGTCGAAGCCGGTCCCGGCCGGCTACCGCGCCTAGAGCTGCGCCTTCTCCGCCTCGCGCGAGGCGGCGCCGGCCCGCGCTTCGTAGAGCGCGGTGTCGGCCCGCGCGACCAGGCTCTCCGGCGTGTCGCCCTCGCGCAACTCGGCCAGGCCGACGCTGAAGCCCCGTTCGGCGCCGCCTTCGGCGAAGGACTCGGCCACCGCCTCGAAGATCGGCGAAGCGCCCTCCAGGTTGGCGCCGGGAAGGATGCAGACGAACTCGTCGCCGCCGTAGCGGAAGACGATGTCATGGGAGCGGAGCCGCTTGGTCATCGCGGCCGTCAGGTCGGTGAGAAGACGATCGCCCTCGGCGTGGCCGGAGGTGTCGTTGAAGTGCTTGAGGCCGTCGACGTCGATGAACGCGACGACCAGGCGCTCGTCGGGGGAGCGGAAGGCGCGCCTCAGCTCCCGGGTGAGGACCATCATCCCGTGGCCGCGGCGGTAGACGCCGGTCAACTCGTCGAGAGCCGCCTCCTCCTCGAGCTGGCGCAGGCGCTCGATCGTCAGGTTCAGGTTGGCAAGGGCGCGGGTCGCGGTGTCGGCATCGAGCGAGCCCAGCTCCCGGGCGTCGATTCCAAGCCGGGCCGCCAGGGCATCACGAACGGAGCGCGCCGTGTGGTCACGCCGCTCCTCGCCGCGGAGCTGTGTCTCGCCGATCGCCCGCGCCAGGTCCGAGTCACTCGGAAGACCCTGCATACCGAAACTGATACCCCCAATCCCCCAGGCCCAAAACGAAGCCCCCCGAAAGGCGGCCTAAGTAAACGCGACATTAGGACGCGCGTCAAGAAAAAAGCGTCAGCCCGGCGGCCAGCTCGCTTTTCGAGGTTCGGCCCGTTCGAGTGCCGCCCAGTCCTCCCGCGGCGGGCTGAAGATGTCGACGGCCACCGTTCCCTCGGGCCCTGCCACGGCCGAGTGCCTGATCCCGCCCGGGATGACATAGGTGTCGCCCGGCTTGAGCTCCCGCGTCTCACCGCCGATCGTGAACGTCAAGGTGCCCTGGATGATGAAGCCGGCCTGCTCGTTGGGATGGCTGTGCTCCGCCACCGCCACGTTCGGCGCCAGGTCGATGAGGGCGAAGGTCACGTGCTCGGTGCGCACCGCGTGGGCCAGCACGCCGGGCCAGATCCGGTGGGGCCGGACGCTCTCAAAGCTGTCGTAGATCTTCGACGCGGTCTCCACCGGTAGCCTCAGTCGACCTTGCGGTCGATGATCGTCGCGGTGCCGATGCCGCCGCCGCAGCACATCGTCTCCAGCCCGTAGCGAAGGTCGCGCCGCTCCAGCTCATGGAGCAGGTGGTTCATCAGCCGCGCCCCGGAGGCGCCGAGTGGATGGCCGATCGCGATCGCGCCGCCGTTCACGTTGAGCTTTTCAGGGTCGGCGCCGGTCTCCTTCAGCCAGGCCAGGGGAACCGCGGCAAACGCCTCGTTGACCTCGAAGAGGTCGATGTCCTTGAGGTCGAGGCCGGCCTGCTTGAGGACGGCGCGGGTGCCCGGGATGGGGCCTTCGAGCATCAGCACGGGGTCGCAGCCAACGACCTTCTGGGCGATGATTCGCGCCCGCGGTCGAAGCCCGAGCTCTTTCGCCTTCTCCTTCGACATGATCAGCACGGCCGCTGCGCCGTCGGTGATCTGGCTCGAGTTGGCGGCGGTGATCGAATGCTCTGGGTTGAAGGCCGGCTGGAGCTGGGAGACCTTCTCGTAGGAGGCGTCGGGCCGGATTCCCTCGTCCCGGTCCATGACCTCGGCCGTCCCGTTGCTGATCTCGATCGGCATGATCTGGGAGCGCAGGTAGCCCTTGTCGGTGGCGGCGGCCGCCAGGTGGTGGCTGCGCACGCTGAACTCGTCCATCGCCTTCCGGTCGATCCCATACTTGCGGGCGACGAGCTCGGCCGAGATGCCCTGCGGCACCAGGTCGTACTGCTCCATCAGCTCGGGCGGAAACGGCACCCCGGGGCCCTGCAGCACGGTCGAGCCCATCGGCACCCGGGTCATCGATTCGACGCCACCCGCGATGGTGATGTCCGCGATGCCGCTCTGGATGAGGTTGGCGGCGAAGTGGATGGCCTGCTGGCTGGAGCCGCACTGGCGGTCAACCGTCGTCGCCGGCGTCTCGAACGGGAAGCCGGCCGTGAGCCAGGCGTTGCGGCCGATGTTCACCGACTGCTCGCCGGTCTGCATGACGGTGCCCCAGACGACATCCTCGACGAGAGCGGGGTCGATCCCGGCTCGCTTGATCAGCTCCTGGAGAACCATCGAACCGAGGAGCACGGGATGGTAGTCCTTGAGCTTCCCGTTCCGCCGGCCGAGCGGGGTCCGGACGGCCTCCACAATCACCGCTTCACGCATTTCGCCACTCCTTTTTACCGGCCCATAACCGGTCTCCATAAGAATCGTCAAGCCCGGAAAAGTAGCTTGGCGGCGAACTTATTTTTGCCCGTTGACTCGGCTCTCTAACCCGCTGCTAACCTTCGCCTGCCCCAAGCGGCTGAGTACGGTAAACCTGAGGATACCGAACGTCGAGTAGGTGGAAGGCGAGAGCTGGAAGCCGAAAAACGCATAGGAAACTTCAGACTAAACAGGAAGGTCGCTTGGGGCATCACTTATTCCCCGAAATTGGCCGTGCTCGAAGGGCGGTTCGGGGCTAGGCTCACCACCTGCGGCGCCACAGGTGCCGCGACGGTGCGCCCAGAGCGGCGCAGGAGGTGGGCCCATGAATCTCACCGAGCAGGGGCTGAGGCTGTATGGCCGGCGGAGCGATGGTGACCTCCAGCGCCTGGATGCCTCTTGTCGCCGAGGCAGCCGCTCCCGCGCCGGCGGGTCCGATACCGATCCCCTACGGCACGACCCTGGGCGGCGAGCTGTTTCACTTCCTCTTCCCGATCGCCAACACCGACGTGGGCTCGATCTTCAACTTCAAGGGGGTCCTCGGCGTCGCCGACATCAGTGGTCCCGGGGCAAGGGTCCACAACGGCCAGCCGCTGGATGGCGCCAACTTCGGGTCGGACAACCGGTTCATGAAGGGCATCTACGTTGGCACCGACGGCAAGCGCCACCGGGGCACCTTCGCCTTCATTTGACTCGACGTCTACACGGGTCAGGTCGACCCGACCTTCGCAACCCAGATCCACGATTACGACCCGGGCATCACGAGCAGCGGTCTCTTCTGGACGATCGCCGTTCCCGACGATGCGATCGAGGCTGACGTCGAGGACGCCGAGGCACGGATGACGATGTCCGGCCTCTCGATCCCGGATTACGGCAACATTCTCACGGGCTGTTCCACTTCGCGCCGCCCTTGGCCGGAGAGGTCTCCTTCGACCTCCGCTGGTTCGGAGCGAAGACGAGGGGTTCTTTCAGCGACCCAAGCCTGCCCTTCCGAATGGACTTCGTCCAGACCGGAGCCCATCTCAGCTGGAGCGGCACGACCGGCAGCGACACCTTCCACACGACAGACGGCGCCCAGACTGTCAACTTCGCGCAGATCGCCAACGCGAGGAACGGGGTGTTCTTCAATGACGGCGGCAGCGACGAGCGGCGGGACTGAAGGAGAGCGGCGACCCGCCGGTGCGGGCGGGTCGCCACCCTTTCAGGGGACCGGCTCGAAGCCGACCGTGGCGGCGATCTCTGTGTAGTCGGGCGGCGGTACGAACCTTTCGATGAAGAAGGTTCTGAGCATGGCTCCCGGAAGGCTCAGCAGCGTGGTCTGCAGATTCGCCTTGACGGCGGCGTCGAGCCCGCTGCGCACGACCACCGGCTGGCTCGGCGCCGGGCCCAGGGTCGCGACCACCCGCAAGCCCCGCGCGAGATCGGGATCGTTTCGCAGCTCCATCGCCAACACCTGGCTGTCGATTGCGGCGGCGTCGACCTCACCCGCCGCTACCAGCTGCAGGGAGCGCCGGTGGAAACCCGTCTCAACGACCTCCCGAAAGTAACTCCAGCTGCCGACCCTCCGGAGGACCACCCAGTAGCCCGACCACGAGCTTGGCTCGTTGACCGCCCAGCGCGAGCCCTCCAGATCCTCGAAGGCGCGGAATGGTGAGCCGGTCCTGACGACGACCTCTGACGAGTAGAGAGGCCGGCCGCTGAAGCGGGGATCGGAGAGGACCGGCGCAGCGACCGCCTCGACCGCTCCTTTCAGCCAGACCAGCGGCGGGCTGCAAACGAATGCGATGTCGATCCGCCCTTCGCCCAGCGTCCGCCAGTCGCCGCCGTCGACCAGGTCGGCACCGCAGGTTTCGGCGATGAGTTCGTAGAGCGGCCGGTTGCAGGGTGCCAGGAAGGTGGCCGCTCGCAAGTCCCTCGCCATGCTCTCACCTTCTACCGCGCCGGTGCGCACGGGAGACGGCGGCGTCGACCTCAGATCCCCGCGCCGACAGCTCGTGCGCGAGGCGGCGGACGCCATCCGCCAGCCGGGCCACAGGGTCCGGGTCCTCGTAATGGAGCCAGTGGTAGGCCTTCGGCTCCGTCCAGTCGGTCCCGCCGGATGCCTCGAACCAATCGCGGTGGGCGGCGACGACGATGGCCTCCACCTCGCCCAGGAGCGTGGGGTTGCCTTCCAGCAGCCGCTCGAACGGCTGCCGAGCCATCCAGTCGAGCAGGACCAGCAGCCGCTCGGCCGGCTCCCCTATCGGGCCTGGTCCTCAAGGCTGCGTGGCGGCAGGTCCTGGTAGACGCCGGGCTTGAGGACGCAGATGAAGGGAAGGTTGCGGTAGAGCTCGCGGAAGTCGAGACCGTAGCCGACGACGTAGTCGTTCGGGATCTGGAACCCGGTGTACTTCACGGGCAGGTTGGCGAGCCGTCGGGTCGGCCGGTCGAGGAGTGTCACCACCTCGAGCGAGGCGGGGTTCCGCTTCCCGAGCTCGTTGCTGACGAAGTCGAGTGTCAGACCCGTGTTGACGATGTCCTCGACCAGCAGCACATGCCTCCCCTCGATCTGGATGTCGATGTCGCGGACGATGGTCACCCGGTCCTTCGGCTGCGCGCCGGCATAGCGGGCCAGCGCCAGGTAGTCGATCGCGACGGGGATCGATATCTGCCGTGCCAGGTCGGCGAGGAAGAAGGTGATCCCCTTGAGGACGCCGACCAGGACGACCGCCTGGCCACGGTAGTCGCGCGAGATCTTCTTGCCAAGCGCGCGGACGCGGGTCTCGAGCTCGGTCGGGGAGATCAGGATCTGCTGGATGTCCTGCTTGCGGATGTGCTGGACCTCGAGCACCCCATAGCCCGCCTGCACCAGCAGCTGCTGGTAGTCCTTCTGGTAGAGAAGGCGGACGTTGATTTCGGGATACAGCTCGCGGAGCAGCCGCACCTTGCGATTCTTGGGCGTGACCAGCGACTGCTTCATGGTCGTAAGCTCGACGTACATGTCGTACTCGGGCAGGTAGAAGTCGGGGGTGAACATCTCGTTCACCCTTCCATCCTCCCAGCCGATGGGGAAGGAGGCCGGTTCGTACACCCAGCGGATCCGGTAGTAGTCGAGGAAGCGGGCGAACTCCTGCTCGGAGGGGTGGACGAAGCCGACCCGCATGTGCGGTGGGCCGGCCCGGCGGAGCAGGCGCGACCGCTGTTTCACAGGCCGGCGAAGCGCTGCTGGAACGTTGGCTGGTGCCGGTGAGGCCAATTTGGTGGTTTCAGCCAGAATTCTACGCGGGCCGATGAGCACCAACCCGCGCGGCGAGCGTATGGTCTCCGAGCAGCTGCGGACGCACGGGATCATCGACGGGCGTGTCCTCGAGGTCATGGCCGCGCTCCCCCGGGAGGCGTTCGTCCCGGCTGGGCACCGGCGCCTCGCCTACGCCGATCACCCCCTCGCGATCGGTGGCGGACAGACCATCTCGCAGCCCCTGGTCGTCGCCGCCATGACCCAGGCCGCGGCCCCTCGGCCCGATGACAAGGCGCTCGAGGTGGGGGCGGGCAGCGGATACCAGATGGCGGTGCTGGCCCGGCTCTGCCGGTGGGTGGTGGGAATCGAGCGGGACCGCGAGCTGGCCACCCGCTGCACGGCGACCCTGGTCCGGCTGGGGATCACCAATGTCGAGGTCCACCACGCCGACGGGAATCTGGGCCGGCCGGCGGGAGCGCCCTATGACGTGATCGTCGTGTCCGCCGCCGCCGCTTCGATACCGCAGCCCCTCCTCGACCAGCTGGCGGACGGGGGCCGGTTGGTCATCCCCGTCGTCACCGGGACCAACGAGCCGCAGGATCTGCTGCTGGTCCGCAAACGCGGAGCCAAGCTGGAGACGAGAAGCCTCTTCAGGGTTCTCTTCGTGCCCCTGGTCGAGGGGACGGCCTGACGGCTGCAAAGGGGCCCGCGAGTGGGCCCCACCCTGCCCAATCCCCGCAGAGCGGGGAGGGGGAAAACCGACCCTGCGAATGGGGGACTATGCGGCCGCTTCGTCCCTGGGGTGCTCGACCACCGCAAGCACGCGCGGTGCCATGAAGCGGGCGCTGCGGACGACGCGGCCCGTCCGGGTCAGCTCGCTGACCTCGACGGTCGACCGCGAGCTCTTCACCTCGACGCGCCGGCCGGCGCGGTTTGCGCGGACTGAATACTCCTTCGCCGAGCCGCCGCCGGCGTCGACCAGGATCTCTACGAAATCGCCTTTTGCCATGCTTGAAGTATTCCCCGCGGGGCCTGTTTCCAGTCCTCCTGGAGCGTGTCATAAAGGATCTCCGACGGCCGCCACCGAGGCCTCGAGCGGAGCGCGCCGCGACTCCCGGTAGAAGACCGCGAGAGCGGGGAGGAGCAGGGCGCCGGAAACCGCGATAGCGGCCGGGATGGAGGTCCGCGCAAGGAGGCCGAGCGCCGGTCCCGAGGCGATCTGTCCCAGTGCGTTTGCCTGCCCGTCCACCGAGAAAAGCGTGGCCCGGGTCGCCGGCTCGAGCGATTGGTTGAGCCACGCCCGCTGGATCGGGTCCCAGACCCGGGCCGCGTTCCGGGCGACCCAGTAGGCGAGAACGGCGGCCGGAAAGCTGGGCGCGAAGGCGAACGCGATCACGGCGGCGCTCAGGATCGTGGTGGAGAGGAAGAGCGCCCGGACGGCGACCCGGTGCTGCCGCAGGTCGAGGCGCCGGCGCGCCAGCTCGGTGACGCCCAGGCCGAGGACGACCGAGCCGAAGGTCAGGAAGGCGAACCAGTAGAGCGGGTTGACGCCCGTCACATGGGGCAGCCCGACGTCCCGCAGCAGGTGGACCTGGAAGAGCCTGTCGAAGCCTTCGCTCGAAGCGCCCGCGATGGCGGTGATGAGCAAGATGCTCAGGAGGACCGGCTTGGCCCGGATCACGGCCAATGTCTCGCGGCCCTTGGCGACCATTCCTGCCAGGTCGCCGTTCACGTGACGGCGAGCGGGTGTGAACTTCTCCTCCGTCATCAGGAAGAAGAGGGCGACGCCGAGCAGGAGGGTGAGCAGCCCGCCGAGGACGATGGGGAGGTTGAGCCGGACCGTCGCCAGCGCAACGCCGGCGACCATGCCCACGAGCGCGGCGACCTGGCCGACCTGGGACCCGCGAAGGAAGAGGCCCGAGGCCCGGGTGGTCCCCACCTCTTCGGTGATCCAGGCGTCCTCGGCTCCATCGGCAAGGCTCGCGCCCGCGCCCCAGATCACCTGGGCTGCGAGGATCGCCCAGAAGTTGGGGAGCAGGCCTTCGACCATGAAGCCGGTCCCGACCAGGACGGTGCCGGCGACCACTGCCAGCTTTCGGCTGTAGGTGTCGGCCAGAAGGCCGGTGGGAACCTGGAAGAGCAGGCAGGTGAGCTCGAGAACCGAGCCCACGAGGAGCAGGCCGAGCGGGTCGAGGTGCGCGACCACGACCTGGTAGACGACGTTGACGGCGACGATGACCGCGAAGAAAAGCTGTGACGCGCCGCGCATGCACAGGTAGACGCTCGCGGGATCACGATGACGAAGCCGATCCATGAGGGTTGTTTCCTTCTCGAGCGGTTGCGGGCCGCGAGAGGGAAACGAGGTGCCGGACCGGCGGCTGGTGTTTTTCTAGCCGGTCGGGGGTGCCACTCCCGCGGGGGACGTCAAATCGCGGAAAGTGGCTGTCATCTCGGCGCAGTCTAGCGCGATGGGGATGGCGATGGGGACGGCTTCGGTGACGCCGGCGTCGACCCGCCCGAGCAGCCCGAAGCCTGCATCTGCTGGAGCAGCGCGCCGACCTGCTGGATCTCGGACGCGTAGCCGGCGAGGTCCTGCGCCTTCAACTTGTCCTGCGCGTTCTGGTAGTGCTGGTTAGCCTGCGTGATGAGGTCGGCGCAGGTGCCCGTGGCGGGTGTCGGCGTACCTCCTGGCGATGGCGTGGTGGTGGGTGGTGCCGCTCCCACCAGCTGGGCCAGGGCTCCCTCCAGGGTGTCGTCCCAGACCACGTTCTTGGTATCGGCCAGGATCACCTTCTTGAACTCGGGCAGGGACGAGGTGTTGGTCGCCCGGAGGTAGACGGGCTCGAAGTAGAGGAACGATCCACCCACCGGCACCACCAGCAGGCTGCCCTGCTGGACCTGCGACCCGCTCTGGTTCCAGAGCGTGAACTGGGAGGAGATCGCGGTGTTCTCCTGGATCCGGTTGCCGATCTGGGACGGCCCGAAGATGGTCGTGTCCTTGGGCAGTTGATAGAGCACCAGCTGGCCGTAGTTGGGCACGTCGTTGCGGGCCGCGAGCCAGCTGATCATGTTCTGCCGGTTGTGGGGCGTGAAGGGCAGGATCAGCAGGTACTCGGCCTTCTGCTCACCCGGCAGCCGCATCAGCACGTAGTAGGGCTGCAGCGTCGCGGTCGTACCCGGCCCGGTCGACTCCTCCGGGACATCCCAGACGTCCTCCCGGTTGTAGAAGACCTGGGGATCGGTCATGTGGTACTGCTGGTAGACGGAGACCTGGACGTTGAACAGGTCCTGCGGGTAGCGGATGTGCTGGCGGAGCGTCGCCGGCATCTGCCCGATCGGCTTGAAGAGGGTCGGGAAGCCACGGGCGTAGGCCTTGATGATCGGGTCGTTGGGGTCGGCGATGTAGAAGCTCGCGGTGCCCTCGTATGCGTCGATCACGACCTTCACGGAGTTGCGGATGTAGTTGATCTGGGTGGTCGAGTCCTGCTGGCTGTAGGGGTAGGTGTCGGCGGTCGTATAGGCGTCGATGATCCAGTACAGCCTGCCGTCGGCGACGACGATGTACGGGTCGCTGTCGTAGCTCAGGAAGGGCGCAATCTCGTTGACGCGGTCGAGGATGTTGCGCCGGTAGAGGATCTGCGTGTTCGCTTCCACCTGGCTTGTGATGAGCAGGTTGAGGTCGCCCATGTAGGCCGCGTAGAGGAGCCGGTTGCCACCGCTCAGGGGGACGCCATGGGTGCCCTTGTAGTTGGTGTACGCGTCCTTGACGGAGGGATAGTCGAACTCCTTCTGCGCGGACGGGGCGAGGACGTAGTGGTTGGTGTCCTCACCGAAGTAGATCGCCGGCTGGTCGACCTTCAGGTCGCCGGCCTGCGGGATGTCGCGTCCGACAAGGTTGGGCAGGCCCTCGCCCACGACCTCGCGGACCGGGCTTGCGACGACGCCGTAACCGTGGGTGTAGGTGAGCGTGTCGTTGACGAACCCGCGACCCTGTGCGGGCAGGCGGTTGATGTCGAGCTCGCGGGCGCTGATCGTCAGCTGCTCGTAGCGGCCGTTCAGCGTGTAGCGGTCGAGGTCGATGTTGTTGAGCACGTAGTAGGTGCGGATCGCCTGCAGCTGGGGGTAGGTTTCCTGGAGCTGCTTGTTGTCCCAGAGCCGCAGGTTGTCGATCGTCGTCTGGTCGTCCTGGACGTCCTGCTGGGTGAGGCTCGCCGCGCCCGAGTACTGGCTCACCTTGACGTTGTCGAGACCGAATGCCTGTCGGGTGTAGGTGAGCTCGCGTGAGATGTACTGCGACTCCCGGGTGAACTGCTGGGGTGACACGACCAGGCGCTCGATGGCCTGGGCGTAGATGGCGCTCAGGACGCCGAAGACGATCCAAACCGCGAGCACGACGACCGGCAGCCAGAGCCGGCGGAGGACGGCGTTCGCGAGCAGGGCGGCCGCGAGCAGGACGCCCAGCACGGTGGAGATGTAGGCGATCGGGATGCGCGCGTTGATGTCGGTGTAGCCGGCGCCCCAGACGTAGCCGTTGTGCTGGTAGAGGAGGTCATACCTGCCGACGTAGGCGCTGGCCGCGACGACCAGCGCGACCACCGCGAACAGGATCGAGACGTGGGCGACGCCGCGATTGGGAAGGCGAAGCTCGAAATCGCTCCCTCGCCAGGCGTAGAGCGCGGCGATCAGGAGCACGGTCATGAAGGAGAGCCCGAGCGCCCAGTTCAGCACCGAATGCAGGAACGGCAAGGTGAAGAGGTAGAAGGAGACGTCCATCCCGAACACGGGCTCCGTCTTGCCGGTCGGAGCGCCGTCCAGGTAGAGCAGCAGCTGCTGCCAGAGGCTGACGGCACCCGCCGACACGATCAGGGCGATCACGAAGGCGGCCGCGATCCCGACCAGTCCCGCGGCGCTGCGCAGGTAGCGCCGCCGGATGCCCATGGTCCGGAGAACCGAGCTGGCTCGGAAGCGAAGAGCGACCAGAACGTTGACCGCGACATAGGCGAAGGCGATCACCAGGCTGCCGAAGAAGAGCCAGAGCTGGAGGCCGAGCCGGATGGTGTAGACCTCCTGCATGCCAAGCGCCTTGAACCAGAGCAGGGCCGCGCCGATCGTGATCGCGGGTCCGGCGATGGCGAGGATCGCGACCAGCAGGCCGATCGCGCCGAGCACGAACCAGGTGCTGCGCGGCGGCGTCGGCAGGCGGATCGGGGTGATGCTGACGTCGTCGTCGAAAGGCGGGTATCGCCTCATCCGCCGAGTCGCCTCGGCTTGAGCGTCAGGATCACCGCCAGGGCAGCCACCTCGAGCACCATAGCCCCCACGATCGCCGGGCGGTAACTCCCAGTTGCGTCGACGACGAAACCCGCCAGCGGCGGGCCGAGGAGCGCGCCGATCCCGGCCCCCGTGTAGAGGGCTCCGGCCGTCCCTCCC
>DATCOZ010000107.1:0-8315 GCA_036564345.1 Candidatus Dormiibacterota bacterium
TGGAGGCGGTACTCGGCCCCCGCCAGCGGCTGGCGAAGCGCCACCTCCGTCCGCGGGCCGAGGTCCACCGGCCTGTCGAGCGGGGAGCCGGCGACCGTGCCGTCGGCGACGCCGCCGGGGAGGCCGAGGTTCGACTCCACGACGAGGAACGCATCGAAGGGCGCGCCCTCGCCGGTCAGCGTCACATTCAGCTCGAGGTCGGGCGCCGATGCGCTCACCCGGAAGGATTTCGCCATCCGAACCTGGATCGACCGCCGCCCGGTCTCCACCCGTTCGCCGCGCTCCATCGTCGCGCCTCGCTTCAGCTCGAAGGCGCCGGCGGCAAACTGGCCGAGCTCCGGGAGGCGCGAACGCACGGCCTGGCGGAGGGTGGCGCCTCGCGCGACCAGGTAGGCCTGGAAGACCAGCCGCCGCCGGCTGTCGTAGTGAAGTCGCTTCTCGAGGCCTTTCTCCCGCACGCGGAGCGGCTCTGCCCCGGCGATCACGCCACTGCCGGCGGCGCCTTCCCGCAGCTCGCGGTGGTACGGCTCTTCACGCCTTGCCATGCAGCCGGCGGCGTTCCGGCCGTTGACGTCCCACTCGATCACCGCGCCTCCCTGGGCGGGAGAGAGGTAGGCGTTCTGGGCGGGTGCCTCGAGGAGCAGCTCGAAGTCGCCGTCGAAGTCGTAATCGGTGACCTCCAGGCGAAGCTCGCCCTCGCTCTGGCTGACCGCTCGCTCGGCCGCCAGCAGGTTGTCCCAGACGGCGCTGCGCAGGTGGGGGAGGTAGACGCCGCCGAAGACGCCATGCCAGTAGGCGTCGTTCGCCTGGGCCCGGAGGAGGTGGGTGACCGCCTCGGCGGGCGAGCCCGCGGCCTCGACCCGCTCGGAGACGCGGAGCATCTTCTTGTGCATCGCATTCACCTCCGGGTAGCGGGCGATGAAGTTGCGCCAGAAGCCGCCCGACCACTTCAGCATCTCGGGATAGCTGCCGGCCGGAAGGTAAACCGGACCGAGAGGGCGGTGGCTCTCCACGTAGTCGCCGGGGAGCACGACCTCGAGCCAGTCGGAGTTGGCCTCCAGCATCTCGAAGAAGCGCGCGACCCAGCTCTCCTCCCAGCAGAGCTTGGCAGTTGTCGGCCAGCCGCCGAACTTCTCCCCGTCGTCGCCCATCAGGACCAGCCGGGGCTCCTCGGATGCGGTTTCCTGGAAGTAGGCGAGGCACTCCTCGACGCTCCGCCAGGGGATCAGGTAGCGCATCTTGGTGCCGGTCGCCAGGAGGGTGATGGGGGCCCCTTGCTCTTCGGTCAGGAAGGGCTGGAAGAGCTGGTCCTCGGCCAGGCCCGCCCTCGAGAAATGGGAGTCGTCGAGGATCGTGTAGCGGTAGCCGGCCTCTGCCAGCGGCCGCGCCAGGGACGCCTCCCAGACCCGTTCGGCGAGCCAGAGGCCGCCCGGCCGGCGGCCGAAGCACTCCTCCACGGTGTCTCGGAGCCGTGTCAGCTGGAGCGCCTTGTCGCGGTCCGGGATGGAGGGCAGGATCGGCTCGAAGTAGCCGCCCCCCATGACCTCCGCCTGGCCGCGGGCGACGAGGGCCCGGACCCGGGCCAGCAGGTCGGGGTGCCACTCCAGCAGCCAGTCGAGCAGGTATCCCGTGTAGTGGAGGGCGACCTTGACCCGCGGGTGCTCCTCAAGCGTCTCCACCATGGGCAGGTAGCTGTCCCGATAGAGCTGCTCGAGGACCCAGCCGAAGTTGCCCACCGGCTGGTGGTTGTGAAGCGCCAGGGCGAGGCTCAGGCGCTTCATCCCGGTGAGGATACCGACTACCCTTTGCCATTCATGACGGGGGCGGGATTCGAGGGCGTCGCGGGCCACCGCCGGGTGCTGCGCCTGCTGGAAAGCCAGCTCCAGGCCGACCACCTCGCTCACGCCTACCTCTTCACGGGTGAGCCGCAGTTGGGCAAGACCGGCGTCGCCCGCCGCTTCGCCTCGATGCTGCTGCCCGAGGCGCCTCTGAGCCGGCATCCCGACTACTGGGAGGACGACCGGATCGGCGCTCTCAAGGTCAACGAGCTCCGCCTCATCTCCGACGAGGGCCCGGAGTTCCACTCCCAGTCCCTCCAGGCCTTCCTGAACCTGAAGCCCGCGGTCGGCCGGCGCCGGGTGGCCGTCGTCAGCAACGTCGGGCGGCTGGCCGACCTGTCCCAGAACCTCCTCCTCAAGACGCTGGAGGAGCCGCACCCGAACCGGGTCATCATCCTGACGACGCCCAGCGTGTCGCCCTTCGTGGTGATCCCGACCATCGTCTCCCGCTGCCAGCGGGTAGGCTTCCACCCGGTCGCGGAAACCGAGATCGCCCAGCTGCTGGTCGCCGAAGGCGTCGCGGCCGACCGCGCCGAAGAGCTGGCCGGCCTCTCCCGCGGCCGCCCCGGCTGGGCCGTTCGGGCCGCGGCCGACGAGGAGGTTCTCGAACGGCACGCAGCCTGGACCCGGCGCCTGGAGGAGGTCATCGGCGCTCCGCGCGATGTTCCGCTTCAGCTGGCCGAGGAGCTGGACGCGCTCCAGATGGCCTGGCGCAGCTCTGAGAAGGAGCACGAGGATCCCGTTGTCGAGGCGCTTGGCAGCTGGCAGATGGAGATCCGCCGGCGGATGCTGGGCGACCTCCACCCGGCGACCTGGGCGCGCCTCCTCGAGCTTTCCTACGACACGCTCGGGCACCATGAGCAGAACGTCAGCCCGCGGCTCAACCTGGAGTGCTTCCTACTCGAATGTCGCCGCGCTTCCTGAAGCAGAGCCTGCGTGGCTTCGAGCCCTACGTGCCCGGCCTACAGCCGCCGGACGGCGAGGACTGGATCAAGCTCAACACCAACGAGTCGCCGTATCCGCCATCGCCGCGGGTCATCGAGGCGCTCCGGGAGGCGATCGGCGAGTCGCTGAGGCTCTACCCACCGCCCATGTCCGACCCTGCCGCGAACGCGCTGGCGGCGTCCCACGGCCTGGATCCCGCCTGGGTCCGGCTCGGCAACGGCGAGGACGAGCTGATCGCGATGTGCTTCCGGGCCTTCGCGGGAGCCGGCGAGAGGGTCGCCTTCACCTGGCCGACCTACCCGCTCCTGGAACCCCTCTGCGGGATCCACGAGGCGGTCGCCTCGCCCCACCCGCTGGGCCACGGATGGTCGCTGCCGCGGAGCTTCGAGGCCGACCCCGCTCCGCTCAAGTTCCTCGTCAACCCCAACTCCCCGACGGGCACCTGGTATGGCAGGGAGGAGGTCGAGCAGATTGTCGCCTCAGCCCGCGGCGTGATCGTGCTCGACGAGGCCTACGTCGACTTCGCGCCCGAGTCACGCCTGGACCTCTTGGCCGGCCACGACAACCTGCTGATCCTGCGCACGATGTCCAAGGCCTATGCGCTGGCGGGGATGCGGATCGGCTTCGCGTTCGGCCATCCCGACCTTCTCGCCGCGCTCGACACCGTCAAGGACTCCTACAACCTCGACCGGCTGAGCATCGTGGCGGCCAAGGCTGCGGCGGAGGATCGCGGTCATCGCGACAGGATGGTCTCCCGCGTAATCGCCGACCGGGAGTGGTTCGCCGGCGAGCTGCAGGCGCTCGACTTCCTGGTCTCGCCGACCTCGGCCAACTTCGTCTTCACCCACCCGCCTGATGGCGTTGCGGCCGACGCGGTCTTCGAGGGCCTGAAGGAACGCCACATCCTGGTCCGCTACTTCACCAGGCCGCCCCTCGACGGCTGGCTGCGGATCACCATCGGCACCCGCGACCAGCTCGCCAAGGTGCTCCGCGGCATCACGGAGATCCTCCAGCAGTGAGCAAAACGAGAGAGGACGCCTGGGACCTGGTGACAGAGTTCACGCAGTCGGAGACGCTGAAACGGCACATGCTCAGTGTCGAGGCGGCGATGCGCGCCTACGCCCGCCGGCACGGCGAGGACGAGGAGCGCTGGGCGATCGTCGGCCTGATCCACGACTTCGACTACGAGCGCTTCCCGACCGAGCACCCGCACTCGAACGTGCGCATCCTCCGCGAGCGGGGCTGGCCGGAGGACCTGATCCTGGACGCTTACTCCCACGGCGACACCGGCCTCGACCGCGACACGCCGATCCGCAAGGCGATCTTCGCCGTCGACGAGATGTCGGGATTCGTCATCGCCTGCGCCCTCGTCAAGCCCGACAAGTCGCTCAGCTCGGTGGAACCGGCGGGTGTCCGCAGGAAGATGAAGGACAAGGCATTCGCGCGCGCCGTCCACCGCGAGGACCTGGTCGCCGGGGCGGAACTTTTGGGCGTACCCTTCGACGAGCACGTTGCGACAGTCAGAGACGCGTTGAAACCGATCGCCTCTCAGCTTGGTCTGCAGCCGTGAGCGAGTGGCCCCAGCCGCAGCCTCCCCCCTCGCCGGCGCCCGCGCCCGACGCGCGCCCCATCGTAGTCGTGACGCACCCGATCCTCGAGCCCGGCCCGACCCTGCTCAAGGAGGCATGCGAGCTGCGCATCCTGCCCAACCAGTACAAGCACCCGGTCGACCTGCTCCGCAAGGCCGCCGAGGGTGCCCGCGGGATGGTCACCCAGCTGATGGATTCGATCGGCGAGGAGGTGCTCTCGGCGCCCGGCCTGAAGGTGGTCGCGAACGTCGCGGTGGGCTACGACAATATCGACGTCGGGGCGGCGACCAAGTACGGGGTGATGGTCTGCAACACGCCCGGCGTCCTCGACGACACCACGGCCGACTTCGCCTTCGCGCTGCTGATGGCCGCGAGCCGGAGGCTGCTCGAGGGAGATCGCTTCGTCCGCACCGGCGCCTTCAAGGGATGGGCGATCGACATGCTCCTCGGCCACGACGTCTTCCAGGCCACGATCGGCATCGTCGGCTTCGGCCGGATCGGCCGCGGCGTTGCCCGACGCGCCCGCGCCTTCGGCATGAAGGTCCTCTACTACGACGAGCTGCCCGCGGCGCCCGAGGTCGAGCTCGAGCTCGGGGCCAGCCGGACCGACCTCTACCGGCTGCTCAGCGAGTCCGACTTCGTCAGCGTCCACGTGCCGCTGACGGGGGCTACCCGCCACCTCTTCTCGACCGCCCAGTTCGCGACGATGAAGCCGAGCGCGGTGCTCGTCAACACCTCGCGCGGCCCGGTTGTCGATGAAGCGGCCCTGGCGGAGGCGCTCAAGACCCACCAGATCTTCGGCGCCGGGCTCGACGTCTACGAGAACGAGCCCGACGTCCATCCCGAGCTGCTGAAGCTGGACAACGTCATCCTGACGCCGCACATCGCGAGCTCTTCGGTGCGCACCCGCTCCGAGATGTCCGAGATGGCCGCCCGCAACCTGATCACCGGCGTCCGCGGCGGGCGGCCGCCCAACATCGTCAACCCCGAGGTCTTCAATCAGCAGCGGTAATGCCCGGCATTACCGCTTGCTGGCTCTCGACCTCGACGGGACGATCGTCGGCCTGGACCTCGCGGTCGACCACCGCGACGAGGCCGCGCTGGCGGCGGCCCGGGCTCGCGGGTTGCTGGTCGCCGCCTCCACCGGGCGTCCCTACTCGGGCGCCGTCCAGTGGGTCAAGCGCTTCCAGCTGACCGAGCCGATGATCTGCTACCAGGGCGCGCAGGTCCGGGCGCCGGACGGGTCGCTGCTGCTCGACCACGGCATCCCCCACGAGCTGGCGATGGAGGTGATCGAGTTCGCCCGTGAGCGCCACCTGCACGTCAATGCCTACCGGGATGACGTCCTCCTGGTCGAGCACGACACGGAGGAGGGCCAGGAGTACGCCCACCATTCAGGCCTCCAGCCGCAGATCGTCGCCGACCTGGACCAGGCGATGGGCCCGACAACGCCCAAGCTCGTCATCGTCGCGCCGGAGGAGCGGATCGACGAGCTGCTGCCGATCGTTCGCGAGCGATGGAAGGGCCGGCTCTTCGTGGCCACGTCGCTCCCGACCTACCTCGAGATGACGATCCCCACCGCCGATAAGGGGACGGCCCTCAAGTTCCTCGCCGAGCGGCTGGGCGTGGCCCAGGCGGAGACGGTCGCCGCCGGCGACGGCCGCAACGACCGACCGATGCTCGCCTGGGCGGGACTGGCGGTCGCCGTCGAGGGCGCGCCGCCGGAATTGCTCGAGGTCGCCGACCGGGTCATCGGCCCGCCCGGAACAGGCGGCCTTGCCATGCTGTTAGACGAGTTGTGAGCACTCTCCTCCTGGTCCACGCCCACCCGGACGACGAAGCGATCAGCACCGGCGGCGTGATGATGAGGGCGCACGACGAAGGCCACCGCGTGGTGCTGGTGACCGCCACCCGGGGCGAGGTCGGTGAGATTTCGAACATGGACGAGGCTGACTCCCGGCCGCGCTTGGCGGAGATCCGCACCGAGGAGCTGCGGCGCGCGGGCGAGATCCTCGGCGTCGACCGGCAGGAGTTCCTCGGCTACCGCGACTCGGGCATGCGGGAGACGGCCGACAACGAGAACCCGGCGAGCTTCTGCCAGGCTCCTCTCGTGGAGGCGGCCGAGCGGCTGGCGAAAATTCTTCGCGAGGAGCGCCCTGAGGTGGTGGTGACCTATGACCCGACGGGCACCTACTTCCACCCCGACCACGTCAAGGCCCATCAGACGACCGGCGCCGCGCTCGACCTGCTCAAAGCGGAGGGTTGGGAGCCGCGCAAGCTGTACTGGAACGCCATACCACGCTCCTACATCGAGGCGATGGGCGCCCGCATGGCCGAAGCCGGCCGGCCCAGCCCTTTCACCCAGATCCCAGGGATGGGAGTCCCCGACGAGCTGCTGACGACGATCGTCGACGTCAGCGCCTACATCGACCGCAAGCGGGACGCCTTCCGCGCCCATCTGAGCCAGAACTCGCCCGAGATGTTCTTCATGAACACCCCCGACGAGGAGTTTCGCCGCGCCTTCGGCCGCGAGTTCTATCAGTTGGCTCGGGGCGAGCTGGGCGCGCCGAAGCCCGAGCCGGACATATTCGCGGGAGTCCACGGGTAGGCTAACTACCGATATGGACGTACTGAAGATCACGCCGCGCGGCTACTGCCACGGGGTGGTCGACGCGATCCGGATCGCGAAGCACGTCGGTGAGGAGACCAAGGGCCCGGTCCACATGCTGGGGCTGCTCGTCCACAACACCCACGTCACCGACGAGATGCAGGAGCACGGCGTGAAGCTGGTCGACGCCGAGGATCGGATGGCCGGCCTGGACAAGATCAAAGAGGGCACCGTCATCTTCACCGCGCACGGCGTCTCGCCTGCGGTCAAGGAAAAGGCCCGGGCGATGGGTTTGAACTCGGTCGACGCCACCTGCTCGGACGTGATCCGGACCCACGACCTGATCGACCGCCTGGTCGGCGGCGGCTATGAGGTCGTCTACATCGGACTCCGGGGCCATCCCGAGCCGGAGGGGGCCATCGGTCACGGGCCTGGCAAGGTGCACCTGGTCCAGGAGTTGGCGGACATCGAATCGCTCGAGGTCCATTCCGAGAAGGTGGCGATCACCTGCCAGACCACCCTCTCGGTCTGGGACACCGACGAACTGATCGAGAAGGTCCGGATTCGCTATCCGCAGGCGGAGGTCCACAACGAGATCTGCCGCGCGACGCAGGAGCGGCAGGAGGCCGCCGTCGAGGCAGCTCGCGAGGTCGACCTGGTGATCGTTGTCGGCAGCACCCGCTCCTCCAACTCCAAGCGCCTGGTGGAGGTCGTCGAGAAGAAGGGCGGCAAGCCCGCCTACCTGATCGACACCCTGGAAGAGATCGATCCGGCGTGGTTCCGCGGGGTGAAGCGGGTGGGCGTGACCAGCGGAGCTTCGACGCCGAGCCAGCTCACTCGGAAGGTGATCGAGTTCCTTCAGGAGCTGGAGCCGCCGGCTTAGCAGGCTGGCGGAACAGGGTCCCTTCGGTATCGGCCATCTGTCGCCCTGGCGGCCGATCCCGTTGTCGCCTCGTCCGGTGCTCAGTCGCCTGGCGCTGCTCGGCTCCCTCCGCTTCTCCGTCAGCTCCTAGGGCTCGACTCGCCAGGATCGCCACCTGGCTCGATCCCCTGTTCCACCAGCCTGCGGGGCCTTCTCAGCCTGCCGAAGACCCGGCTCACGGGGTTGCCTGCGGGCGGCTTCGCAGCCTTCACGGGTTCGGGTGCGGCCCATTCGCTGCGCGGGGGCTCGGTCGCCGGAGCCTCGCGGGCGACCGGCAGCGGCGCTTCCGCGACCGGTGTGCTTCCGCTGTTGCCTTCGCCGCCACCGTTGCCGGCAGGCTGTGCGCCGCCCCCTCCTCCTCCACCGCGCCGCCGGCGGCGGCGGCGGGACGAGCTCGAGGGGGCTGCCGGCTC
>DATCOZ010000128.1:0-5984 GCA_036564345.1 Candidatus Dormiibacterota bacterium
CAGTGTCGCTCGAGGTGCGCGAGGGTGAGATCCATGGCGTGATCGGCCCTAACGGCTCCGGCAAGACAACGCTCTTTAACGTCATCTCCGGCATTTACCGCCCTAGCGGCGGCACAGTCGAGCTCGAGGGTAAGAATGTCACCGCACGCTCCTCCTTCGAGATGTCGCGACTGGGCATCGCACGCACCTTCCAGAACCTGCGCCTCTTCCGCCAGCTGACGGTGCTGGAGAACGTGCTGGTCGCGCTCGACCGGGACCCAATCCGCGCCCATGTGCGGTATCTGATTGCGCCCTGGGCGGTTCTCCGCAGCGAGCGCGAGCGGCGCGCCGAGGCGCTCCGGCTGCTCGCCCGATTCGGCCTCGACAAGCTGCATGAGGAAATGCCGGGGAACTTGCCCTATGGGCGGCAGCGGCAACTCGAGATCGCCCGCGCGTTGGCGGCCGGCCCCCGCCTGCTCCTCCTCGATGAGCCGGCCGCAGGTCTCAATGCGGCGGAGCAAGCAGGACTGAAAGAGACCATCAGGCGCATCCGCGACTCGGGTGTCACCGTGATCGTGATCGAGCACAACATGGGGCTCGTGATGAACGTCTGCGAGCGACTCACCGTGCTCGCGCATGGCAAGGTGATCGCGTCGGGCAACCCCACCGAGGTCTCCCGCGACCCGCTCGTGATCGAGGCCTACCTGGGCCAGGGCGCAGACGAAGCAGAGGCGGTCTAGGTGGCCGGAGGTCTGGCGGTCCGCGGTCTCTGCGTCAGCTACGGCCGCGTCGCCGCCGTCAGCGACGTCAGTTTTACGGTACCGGAGGCGTCCGGGCTGGGCATCATCGGCGCTAACGGGGCGGGCAAGAGCTCGACTCTGAAGGCCATCTTCAGACAAGTCGGCGCAACCTCTCAGACGCTTGAGTTCGACGGCGTCTCGCTCTCTGCCACGCCAGCTCATCGAATCGTCAGCCTTGGCATCGGCTACGTCCCGGAGGGGCGCCGGATCTTTCCCGGACTGAGCGTCCGCAAGAACCTCCTGATGGGCGCCTACAGCCAGAGCTGGCGCCGGCTGACCGATCGCATTGAACGCGTCTATGACCTCTTTCCCGGCCTAAAGGTCTTCGACGGCGGGCTGGCGGGTGCGCTCAGCGGAGGTCAACAGCAGATGCTCGCGATCGGCCGGGGCCTCATGAGCGGCCCGCGCCTGTTGGTCTTGGACGAACCGTCGATGGGGTTGGCGCCCGTGCTGATCGACGACATCGCACGCAGCCTCCGTCACTTGCGCCAGGAGGGTATGAGCATGCTTCTGGTGGAGCAGAACGCCAAGCTCACATTCGGGTTGACCGACCGCTGCCTCGTGCTGGAGAACGGAGCCGTCGTCAAGGAGGGAACCTCAGAAGAGCTGCGAGACGACCCCGATGTGAGAAGGATCTACCTGGGCATTTGAATCCACCGAGGCGCGCTCAATGCGTTCCACACTCCCGACAAGGCGCCCACCTCCCGAGCGTTGCGGGGCGAAGTCCCGGCACCCACTTGGCGTCACTGCAGCTCAGGGCCGCTGGCGGATCGGATTCCGGGCTCGTGGCGGATCGGGTTCCGCTCGCGATCAGCTGACGGGGACCGGCCTCTCCGCCTGTGCCGGCACCACCGCGCCCCGGGCGCGGGCGTTCCGGGCCGTCAGCTCGCCGCCGCAGTGCGAGCATGTCAGGAGGGCCACCGAGTCGTGTCCGCAGTCGAGGTGCTCCACCTTCACCGGTGGGGCGCCGGCCTGCGCCCAGCGATCGCCCCACTGGCGGAGCGTGACGATCACCGGATACAGGTCCCGGCCCTTGTCGGTCAGCCGGTACTCCGACCTGGGTGGGTGCTCCTGGTACCGGACCGGCTCCAGGATTCCGTGCCGGACCAGCATCTCCAAGCGTTCGGAGAGGATGTTGCGGGAGACGCCGAGGCGGCTCTGAAACTCGTCGAAGCGGCGGACGCCGAGGAAGGCATCGCGCACGACCAGCAGGGTCCACCACTCGCCAACGACCTCGAGCGCCTGGGCGACCGAGCAGGTCATCCCGGCAAAGCTGGTCCGTCTCACCGCCCCATCCTAGCAGTCGGTTTCATCACGCCCAATAGTAAGTTGCATGATAGAACGCTATCTGCTACGGTCGGCCGGTGCCCCGCACCCCCTCCCGAGCTGTCATTCTGCTGGTCACCGGGCTGCCGGCCTTCCTGGTCTCCCTGAACCTACTTGTGATGGCGGTCGCCTTCCCGGCCCTCCAGACCTCCTTCCCGCACAGCTCTCGGGCCGACCTGTCCTGGGTGCTCAACGCCCACAACATCGTCTTCGGCGCCCTCCTCATCCCGGGTGGCCGGGCTGCGGACCGCTGGGGCAGGCGTCGAATGTTTGGGTTCGGGCTGCTGGTCTTCACCGCCGGCTCCCTGGCCTGCGGCCTGGCCCCCACAGTGCCCTGGCTGATCGCCGGCCGGATCGTGCAGGGGGCCGGCAGCGCACTGGTGGCGCCGGCCTCGCTGGGGCTGCTGCTGGCCGCCTTCCCGGCCGCCCAGCGCGCCACGGCGGTCACGATCTGGGGTGGGATCTCATCGCTGGGGGCCGCCCTGGGTCCGACCCTGGGCGCCTCGATCGTGGTCGCGGCGCAGTGGCGCTGGGTCTTCTTCGTCTACGTCCCGATCGCGCTCACGACCGCCGCCCTGAGCTATGTACTGCTGACCGAGTCGAGCGAGCCGGAGAGTGGCCGGATCCCGGACTGGCTCGGGGTGGTGATGCTCTGTGTCGCCCTCGCGGCACTCGCCCTCGGCATCGTCGAGGGACGCGACTGGGGCTGGGGCGACCCCCGGGTGCTGGGCTCGCTCCTGCTCGCGGTGGTGGTCTTGCCCCTGTTCGTCTGGCGCTCAGCCACCCACCCCGCACCCCTGCTCGACCTGACCCTGTTCAGGATCCGGTCCTTCAGTGTTGCCAACCTTGCCGTGCTGATCTTCTCGGTCGGCTTTTTCGGCCAGGTCCTGGTCGGGATCCTGTTCCTGACCTCGATCTGGCACTACGGGCTGTTCATTGCGGCGCTGGCGATCACCCCGACGCCGGTGATTGCAGCGCTGGCTGCGGCGCCCGCCGGGCAGCTGGCGAACCGCTTCGGGTTTCGAGCGGTCTGCGCGGGCGGCGGGCTCCTCTTTGCGGCCGGGGCCCTCTGGCTCCACGTCACTGTCACCGCCCACCCCAACTACCCGGCGGTCTGGCTGCCGTCGGCTCTCCTGCTCGGGCTCGGAATTGGAATCTGTTTTCCGGTTCTGAGCGCGGCCTCGGTCTCCGGCCTCCCCAGCACCCGATTCGCCGTCGGCGGGGCGGTCAACCAGGCCGCCCGCCAGCTCGGCGCGGTGCTGGGGGTGGCGGTGGCCGTGGCCGTGATCGGCAGCGCCACCTCGGCCCACGGGCTGAGCTCCTTCACGGACTGGTTCCTGGTCTCGGGCCTGCTCGCCGTCGCCTCGGCGGCGGTCTCGCTGTTGATCGGCTCGCGCAGCCAAGCGACGCGCCCGCTGCATGCCCCCGCGCTGGAGACGGCCCACCCATGAAGAGCCGGACAATCACCTGGGAGGAGCCGGGCGGGGCGGCTGCCGAGGGCTTGGCCATGACCGGCCTGGAATACCTGCGGGCGATGGCCGACGGACGGCTGCCAGGGCCCCCAATCGGGGCCACGATGGGGATGATGCCAGGCGGGTTTGAGACTGGCAGGGCGGTATTCTTCGCCGACCCTGGCGAGTACCACTACAACCCGATCGGGACCGTCCATGGCGGTCTCGCCGCGACTCTCCTCGACTCCGCCATGTCCTGCGCCGTGCATACCACGCTGGCGGCCGGCGACCGTTACACGACCCTCGAAATCAAGGTGAACTTCGTCCGCCCGATTGCGATCGAGACCGGCCGCCTGCGGGCTGAGGGCCGGCTCCTCCACCGGGGGGGCCTGATCGCGACCGCGGAGGGAAGCATCGTCGCGGAGCGGGATGGGCAGCTCCTCGCTCACGGCACCACCACCTGCCTGCTGATGCGCGCCAGACCGGCCTGATCAGGTGGCGGCGCCGCCTAGCAGTGCGAGGAGGGCTGCCGCTGGCGTCGAGCAATTCGCGAGACGACTCACAGCCAGGGGTGCCGCGGGTCAGCCCTGATGCTCGGCGCCCAGCAGCGCGAGTGCGTTGTGGATGCCCTGGTCGAGGACGTCGTCGGCGAGCTGCCGGTCGGCTAGGGCGCGGGAAAGTTGGAGCGTCCCGACCATCAGGGCGAAGACGCTTAGCGCCTGCACGCGCTTTGACTGGGGATCGTCGGGCGCCAATTGGGCGGCAGCGTCATCGATGATCGCCAGCTGCCCATCGGTGTAGGCGCGCTTCACGGCGTCGGACGAGCGCACGATCTCGTCGAGGAGCGCGGCCGATGGACAGCCGCCTTCGGTGTCGTCGCGGTGCTGAGGCGATAGATACCCGCGAACTATCTCCTCGAGCGACTGCGTGCCGTATCGCTCGCGCTGCTCGCGGAGCTCGTCCGCGACCGTGCTCGCGACGAGGTCCTCCTTCGAGTCGAAGTGGGCATAGAAGGCGCCATTGGTCAGGCCGGCGTCGGCCATGAGCGCCGCCACCCCAGAGGCATCGATCCCGTCCCGCTTGAGCCGACGGCCGGCCGCCTCGATGATCCGCCGCCGCGTCGTCTGCTTGTGCTCTTTCCCGTACCGGGCCATCGGCGACTCCCTTACCGGGAAGGCTGCTCCTTCCCTCTTGACAGCCATTATATGGCACCCGTAATATTACGACCATCAGTCAATTATTGCAAGGGAGTTCACGATGACAACAGCCAAGCCAGTAGCGCTCGTGACGGGCGCCTCCTCGGGCATTGGGAAAGCAGCCGCGCTCGCGCTGGTCGATGCCGGGTTCGAGGTGGTCGGCACAAGTCGGAACACCTCGGGCGTCGCGCCGCTGGACGAGGTGACGTTCCTCGACCTCGACGTGACAAGCGACGAGTCGGTCACCGGTGCGGTCGAGCAGCTCCTCGATCGCTTCGGGCGGCTCGACGTGCTGGTCAACAATGCGGGCACCGGCGCAGCCGGGGCCGCCGAGGAAAGCTCCGTCGCCCAGGACCAGCGCATCTTCGATATCAACTTCTTCGGGCTCGTCCGGATGACGAAGGCGGTCCTCCCGCACATGCGCGCCGCGGGAAATGGTCGGATCATCAACATCTCCTCGGTGTTAGGACTTGTCCCCGCGCCGTACATGGCCAGTTACGCCGCGACGAAGCATGCGATCGAGGGCTACTCCGAGTCGGTCGACCACGAGGTTCGGGAGCACGGAATCCGGGTGCTTCTCGTTGAGCCCGCCTACACCAGGACCGGCTTCGACGCCAAAGCCATCCAGCCCGACGCGCCGTTGCCGATCTACGCGGTGCAGAGGCACGTCTTCGACGGCGTGATGGCGCGTGCCATGGCGGACGCCGATGACCCGGCCATCGTAGCCAATGCGATCGTCGCGGCAGCCACCGATCCAAAGCCGAAGCTGCGCTACACCGCCGGCTCGACGGCCGGACGCGTCAGCGCCCTGCGCCGCTTCGTTCCCACGCGGGTCTTCGACCGGCAGATTCGGAAGCTCAACCGCCTGCCCGCCTGAAGCTTCGACCCTCAACTCGGCCACACCCAAGGAGAACCGTCATGGGCTGTAGGGCGGCAAAAGTCGGTCCGATTCAAGCTGCTCGCTGATAGACATGGTGGAGTCCGCCGAGGACAGGACGGACAGTGACGGCGCCGTAATGACTCTGCGGCCGTGGAGCCGGAGGCTGGAGGCCGGCATGCGCCTCGGCGCTCCCCTTCGCGGCATCGTGTATGGCTTAGCGTTGATCGTGGCCGCTCCGTTGGCATGGCAGGCCGGCAATGAAAGGTTGCCCTGTTCATAGGAGCGGTGGCTATCTTTGGGATCGCTCTGGAGGCCACCAGGAACGGTCGCGAGGCTCGCCGCGGAGCGCGGC
>DATCOZ010000146.1:0-13046 GCA_036564345.1 Candidatus Dormiibacterota bacterium
AAACGCTCGGTCCGTTGATCATTGCGTGGGCATTCGGAGCGGGCACCGGCATCCTCATCGCCGGCGACGTGCTGACTCGGGGTCGGGACGGGAACGTCCCTGGCGCCAAGGAATGAGCCAGATCAGACTGCAGGGCGGGAGCTCCGAACTACAGCCAGTCGTCGCAGTACCAGGCGTCGCGGTCGTAGTCGAGGTTGTCGCCGGCCTTCATCCGCAGCGCCGAGGAGCCGGCCCGGTAGCCGGACTCGACCAGGGCTTGGAACGCGCCCCAGCAGGAGCCTGAAAGGCGGACCGCGATCGACTTCTTGCCCGCCGCGCGAGCGGCTTCCTCGCAGGCGGCCACGAGCGAGAGGAAGGCTTCCCGGTCGGGCGCGACCAGGAGTGGGATGAACGCTTCGTCGGCGGTGACGTGGAAGGCGTCCGCGAGCAGGACGACGGCGAGGCTACGATCGGTTGCGAAGACGCGGCCCGCCTTCCTCTTGACGATGGCGCGCATCTCCCCCGCCGGGTCGAAGCCGGGATAGAGATAGCCGAGGTCGGGAAGGGGAACCCGCGGGTGCTGCAGGGGAGGCGCCGGCCCGGCGGAGGGACCCGCGGCACCCGCGTCAAGCCGCTTGCGCGCCTGGAAGCCGACCCAGCCCGGCCGGAAGCCGAGCTTGGCGTAGAGGTGGAGGTGGAAGCTGCTGTTGGGAAACGTCTCCAGGCCCATCAGCCGCACGCCGCGCGGCGACCAGCGGGCGAGGCACTCGGCCACCAGGGCCTGGCCCACTCCACCGCCCTGCCGCGAGGTTGCGACGGCGAGCGGGCCGAACCAGGCGAGGGTGCCTCGGGCGACCGAGAAGAGCGAACCGACCAATCCGCCGCCTTCGACAGCCACAAGACAACCTTCCGGGTCCGCTTCGAGGCGCAGTGCGAGCCCCGCGAGCGGAAAGAAGGGGCGCTCGAGGCGCTGCCCGGAGAGCTTCGCGATGACCTCGATGAAAGCGCCGTCGGAAAGTTCGGCGACCTCTTCCAGCTCGGCAGTCCGCATCGTCCTGACCTCGAGCATCAGGCGCTGAATTCTGAGGCCGCCGGTTGGACTATGACCTACCCTTGGTAGCTCGATGAAGGTGCTCGACCTGTCACAGGACTTCTCGATGCACACGCCGGCCTTCGCCAGCTACACAGGCCCCAGCATCAAGTGGGTGAAGCGGCTCGCCTTCGACAAGGCAGGTGGGCAGGAGATCACCTCAACCCTCCACGTATCCACCCATATCGACGCGCCGGCGCACTTCTTCAGCGGCGGCAAGTTCATCGGCGACCTGCCCCTCCAGTGGCTGGTCGGGACGGCCTGCGTGGTCGACCTGGAGCGGATGGGCCTCGGCGACTACGACCTCTACGGTCCCGAGCATTTCGAGCGCTGGGAGAAGGACACCGGGCTCCGGATCGAGCGCGACGAGATCCTGGTCATCCACACCGGCTACCACCGCCACTACCCCGAGAACTGGGCGAATGGGCGCTCGGAGGTGGACGAGACCAAGTACTTCATCCGCCACCCCGGTCCGACCCGAGCCTTCGCGGAGTGGGTGCTCGAGCGCGGCATCCGCTGGCTCGCCGTCGACGCCGGCAGCGCCGACCACCCGATGAACACTGTCATCCGGCGGATCCGGGCCGACGAGGCGGAGGACGCCGAGGCCAAGCTCGGGCGGAGCCTCGACGACGTCTTCCCGAAGCGCGACTACCAGGTGATGCACACGCTGCTCTTCCCGCACGACGTCATCCACATCGAGAACCTCGGGGGCGACATCGACAAGGTGCTCGACCGCAAGATCCAGTTCGGCTGCTTCCCCTGGCGCTTCCAGGGTGGCGAGGCCGCCTTCTGCCGGGCAGTGGCTTTCCTGGACGAGTAGCCGGTGTCCCGACACCCTTGAAACCGGCGCCGTTCGAGTACCACTCCCCGTTGTCGGTGGCGGAGACGGTCTCGCTCCTCGGCTCGCTGGAGGACGCCAAGGTGCTCGCCGGCGGCCAGTCGCTGATCCCGCTCCTCAACTTCCGCCTCGCCCGGCCGGCCCACCTGGTCGACATCAACCGCCTGGCTGAGCTGGATCGGGTTTACGAACGCGACGGCGGGCTCGCCGTGGGCGCGACGGTGCGCCAGGCCGACCTCGAGGTGAACCCGCTCGCCGCCTCCCGCTGCCCCCTCCTCCCCCTCGCCCTGCGGCTCGTCGCGCACCCCGTGATCCGCAACCGGGGAACGGTCTGCGGCAGCCTCGCACACGCCGACCCGGCGGCTGAGCTGTGCGCGACGCTGCTGGCGCTCGAGGGCCGGGTCATCGCGCGCTCGGAGAGGGGCGAGCGGGAGATCGCCGCGGACGACTTCTTCCGCGGTCCGATGGACTCGGCGCTCGAGCCGGACGAGCTGCTGACCGAGGCCTGGTTTCCGGCCGCCGCAGGCCGGGTCGCGATCGCCGAGGAGGCACGCCGCCACGGCGACTTCGCCATGGCCGGCGCGGTCCGGGTGGACGACCGGCTCGTCCTCTTCGGGGTTGCCACCCGGCCGGTGCTCGCCGATCCGTTCGATCCTACCCGCGGCCTGCAGCCGAGCGCCGACCCCGAGTGCAGCCCCGGTTTCCGCCTCCACCTGGTCGAGGCCGTGGTCGAGCGGGTGATGGCCGGGTGAAGGTCAACGGGCGCGAACTCCCGGACGCGGTCGACCCGCGGGTGTTGCTCTCCGACCACCTGCGTCACGGCCTCGGCCTCACCGGCACCCACGTCGGCTGCGAGCACGGCGTCTGCGGCTGCTGCACCATCCTCCTCGACGGCCGGCCCATCCGCTCCTGCCTGATGCTCGCGGTCCAGGCTCGCGGCCACGAGGTGACGACCGTCGAGGGACTGGCGGCCGACGGTTCGCCGCTCGATCCGGTCCAGCAGGCCTTCCACGAGTGCCACGGGCTCCAGTGCGGCTTCTGCACCCCAGGCTTCCTGCTGGTCACCACGGCCTTGCTCCGGGAAAACCCCGACCCCTCCGAAGCCGAGATCGACGAGGCGATCTCCGGCAACCTCTGCCGCTGCACCGGCTATGCCAACATCCGCCGGAGCGTCCGCCGGGCGGCAGAGCTGAGCCGGAAACCGTGAGCACGCGGTTCTTCGGGGAGCGGGTCGAGCGGAAGGAGGACGACCGCCTGCTCCGCGGGCGTGGCCGGTTCACCGACGACATCGGGGAGGGCGCCCTCGAGTGCGCCTTCGTCCGTTCTCCCTTCGCATCGGCACGGATCCGCTCCATCGACGTGAGCGCCGCCCGGGCGATGCCGGGCGTTGTCGCCGTCTACACCGCGGCCGATGTCCCCTTCGGCGACCTCGACCTTCCGCTCCTCATCCCCCACCCCCAGCTGACCCACCCGCGGACTCAGAAATGCCTGGCGAGCGAGGTCGTCCGCTACGTCGGCGAGGCGGTGGCCTTCGTGGTGGCGGAGTCCCGCTACCTGGCCGAGGACGCCGCCGACCTGGTCGAGGTCGACTACGAGCCCCTCCCGGCGGTGGTCACGCCCGAGGTCAGCGCCCGCGCCGAGCAGTTGGTCCACGCCGGCGTCCCCGGAAACGTCGCGGCCGACGTGACCCAGGTCGTCGGCGACCCGGACACCGTGCTGGCCGCGGCGCCCCACGTCCTCGAACGCCGGCTGCGGATCGAGCGGAGCGCCGCCCACCCGCTCGAGGGCCGTGCGATCTGGGCTCGCTGGGACGGCGTCGACAAGCACCTGACCGTGTACGACTCGACCCAGTCCCCCACCTCCATCCGCGGCGGGCTGGCCGTGCTCTTCGGCCTCCCCGAGACCTCGGTCGAGGTGATCGCGCCCGACGTGGGCGGCGGCTTCGGACCAAAGATCATGCTCTTCAACCCGGACGAGCTTCTTGTTCCCCACGCGGCCATGGAGCTCGGCCGGCCGGTCAAGTGGACGGAGGACCGGCGCGAGCACTTCACCGCAGTCACCCAGGAGCGCGGCCAGGTCCACGATGTGCGGTTCGGCTTCAGCGACGAGGGGAAGCTGCTGGCGCTGGACGTCGACTTCCTCCACGACGGCGGCGCCTACACGCCCTATGGGCTGATCCTGCCCATAATCACCGCCGCCCAGCTCCCGGGCCCGTATCGGGTGCCGAACTACCGGGTCCGCTTCCGCGACCTCTACACGAACTGCACGCCGACCTCACCCTACCGAGGCGCGGGCCGCCCCCAGGGCTGCTTCGTCATCGAGCGGGTGATGGACGCGATCGCCGCCGAGCTGGGCCTGCAACGGGCGGAGGTGAGGCGCCGCAACCTGGTCCAGCCGGACGAGTTCCCCTACGCGGTGGGCACGATGTGGCAGGACGGCGGCATGACCGTTTACGACAGCGGCAACTTCCCCGAGCTGCTCCGGATCGCGGTCGAAGCCCTGGGGCCGAGGCCGGACGGCGAGGGGGTCGGCATGGGCCTGGCCATGTACGTCGAGGGAACCGGCGTCGGTCCCTACGAGGGCGCCCACGTCCAGGTGCTCGTCGGCGGCAAGGTCATCGCGTCGACCGGCATCCCGAGCCAGGGGCAGGGACACGGCACCGTTTTCGCCCAGATCGTCGCCGACGAGCTGGGCGTCGGGGTTGACGACGTGACGATAACCAGCGGCGACACGCGCCGCTTTCCGTGGGGCGTCGGCACCTTCGCCTCGCGCGGCGCGGTGATGAGCGGGAACGCGATGGCCAACGCCGCCCGCGCCGTCGCCGAGAAGGCGAAGCGGATCGCGTCCGAGCAGCTGGAGGCCGACCCCGCCGACCTCGAGCTCGCCGGCGGCGAGGTCCGCGTCAAGGGCTCGCCCGGCCGGTCGATGCCACTGGCCGCGATCGCCATCTTGAGCAACCCGCTCCGCTACGCGTTCGGCGGCGGAGCCGAGATCGCGACCCAGTTCCAGCCGCGCGCGAGGCCCGGACCGCCGCTGGCGGAGGGCGACGCCCCCGGCCTGGAGGCGACTGGCTACTTCAGCCCGGTGACCGGGTCGACCTGGGCCTCCGGCTGCCACGCCGCCTACGTGCGGATCGATCCGCGGACCTTCGCATTGAAGTTCCTGAAGTACGTCGTCGTGCACGACTGCGGCCGGGTGATCAACCCCATGGTGCTGGAGGGGCAGATCCAGGGCGGGGTCGCCCAGGGGATCGCCGGCTCCTTCTATGAGCGGCTCCTCTACGACGAGGACGGGCAGCTGCGCAACGCCAGCTTCATGGAGTTCCTGATGCCCTACGCGACGGAGATCCCGGACGTCGAGATGCACCACATCGAGACGCCCTCGCCGCTCAATCCGCTGGGCATCAAGGGCGCCGGCGAGGCCGGCACCATCCCGGTCGCGGCGATGCTGGCGAGCGCGATCGAGGATGCCCTGGGAGTCCGCGTCGATGAGATGCCGCTCTACCCGAGCCGCCTGTTCGACCTGGCGAAGCCGCGCTAGCCGGCGGAGCCTACTTGCTCATGTCGGAGATCACGCCGGCGTAGGGAGGCGCCGGCAGCGTGGATCCGTTTCCCGATTGCGTTCCCGAGTACCAGGCGATGAACCAGGCCGAGTACCCGATGATGAGGAAGGCGAGCGCACCGAGGATGAATCGGCCGATCATTTGCAAATGTATAAACGCCGGCGGCAGCGGAAGCTGGTGCACGGGTTCAGCGTGTGGAGCCGGCTGAGCTTCCTGTCGGTCGGCATCCTGCTCAGCGCCGGCAGCATTCTCAGCATCGGCTGCGCGGGGAGCGTCCTCAGCATCGGCAGCGCCGGCAGCATCCTGAGCATCGGCTCGGCGGGCGGGATCCTCAGCATCGGCGGCCACTCCCTCCTTGCCGCGCGGCGCGACGGGGGCGCTAGGCGGCGCCCGTGGGGACGTGGCGAAGCTGGATCATCAGGTCCCACGCCGTCTTGATCGAGGCCACCATCGAATTCCCCATCGCTGCGGCGAGGATCAGGAGACCCGCGCCAGAGCCGAAGAACAGGGCCAGGCCGGCGATCGTATAGACGACCGTGGTGGTCAGCCCGTAGATCAACCGCGTCGGCGGATGTGACTGGCCCGTAATCACCGGCGCTCGGTGACGGCCGGCGGTCGCGTTGAGCCAGACGAAGAAGGCGGAGATGGCGATGACCTCGATGCCGACTGCCTGGTGCGACTGGGTCGGCACCAGGAAGGCGCCGCTGAGGACGACCACGGACGAGAGACCCGCCACCGACACGCCCGCCCGGAAGCGGTGGAAGGGATCCGCGGCGACCCGGTCGAGGTGAAGCGAGAGCGCCACGAAGACGAGCCCGGTCAGGGCGGCGGCCGCACTGCCCAGCATCACGAAGAAGTCGTGCCAGGCGAGCGGGTCGTAGCTCATCGGTTTCGGAGCCGATCGTAGCCGGGACCGCGATCGACGAAGGGCCGGTCGGCGCGAGGGCCTTCGCGGCGCAGCTCGACCACCGCGCCGTCCCTGACGACCACCCCGTAGTCGCGCACGGCGGACTCCTCCGAGACCCGCCCCTGGAGCACGTCGCGAAGGACGAGCTCGGGCTCCCGATCGAAGGGATCGCCCCATCCTCCGCCGCCGGTTGTCCGCAGGCGCAGCAGCGAGCCGGCGCGGAGCGGGACGTCGTCGTTCATCCCCGGCAGCGGTGCACCCCCGTCGATGGTGGCCTGGTACGGCTGCCCGGCCATTCCCCCGGCAAGCCCATAGGGCCCGAGGATCGAGCGGTCGGCGGTCGAGACGAAGAAGGCGTCCCGGAGCAGGCGGATGTGCTTGTCATAGCCGAGGCCCCCTCGCCGCTTGCCCGGGCCGCCGGAGTCGGTGGCGAGCGCCAGCTTCTCGATCCGGACCGGGAAGCGTGTCTCGGTGAACTCGGCGGGCAGGTTCTTGGAGTCGGGAACGATGTGGATGGCGTCGGACCCGTCGGCGTACCAGCGCCCGCCCGAACCCCCGCCCAGCACCTCTCGCAGCAGGTACCAGCGGCCGTCGGCGTCGACGCCGTGGACGCCCCAGTAGCGGATCGTCTCCTGGTCGGCCGGCATCCGGCCGCCGACTGCCTGGGCGAGGCACCCGGCGAATACGCCGAGCAGGCGGAGGATCAGGAACGAGCGCGCGTTGGTCGGAGCCGGGAAGACCGGGGAGATGAGCGTCCCCTTTGGCGGGAAGACCATCTCGACCACCTCGCAGATCCCCTCGTTGATGTCCAGCTCGGCGGCGCGCTCAGGGGTGTCGGCGAGGTTGCGGAGGATGCAGGCGATCCACTTCCGGAGGAAGAGGCCGTCGGCGTAGTCGCCGGCGTGGTTGATCGGCCCCAGCGCCTGTGGGCCGGTCCCGGTCAGGTCGCAGACGATCTTGGCAGGCGTCTTGGTCATCGTCATCCGCAGCACGTGGAGGCGGGGCTCGCCGACCCCGTCGTGCTCGATGTAGTCCTCGAAGCCGTAGCTGCCGTCGGGGATCTTGGCCAGCACCTCGCGCCGAAAGCTCTCGGCGCAGCGGTCGATCACCGCCTGGAAACAGGTCTCGATCGTCTCGGCGCCGTACTTCTCGAACAGCCGGGCGAGGCGTCGGGCGCCCATCCGGCAGGCGGCGACCTCGCTGTCGAGGTCGCCGGCGAACGACTCCGGGGTGCGCGAGTTGCGGACGATGACGCGGTAGAGGTCCTCGTTCCGCGCTCCCTCGCGGAAGAGCCGGACGGGCGGGATCATCAGGCCCTCCTGGTAGGCGCTGGTCGCGTGGGCGGGCATCGAGCCGGGCACCATGCCGCCGATGTCGTCGTGGTGGCCGAAGGCCTGGACGAAGGCGACCACGCGGCCTTCGTTGAAGACGGGGACGGTCGTCGTGAGGTCGGGCAGGTGGCCGACCGAGCCCTCGGAGAGATAGACGTCGTTGTGGTAGAAGACGTCGCCCTCCCGCATCGTCTCGAGCGGGAAATCGCGGACCACCGGTTGGACCATCGCGCTGTAGGACCGCCCGGTCAGCTTCCGGCAGCGGGCGTCGTGGATGCCGGCGCGGTAGTCGTGCTGGTCGCGGATCATCGGCGAGCGGGCCGTCCGCTCGATCGCCGCCTCGACCTCCGCCTCGATCGAGGCGAGGGTCCCTTCGACGATCTGGAGCACGATCGGGTCGACGGTCTTGATCACCGGCGCAGCACCAGGTTGCCGAAGCGGTCGACCGTGAAGCCGAACCCTTCCTCGACGACGGTGGTCGACCCGTACTCGTCGACGATCGCCGGCCCGGCGGCCTGGAAGCCGGCCGGCAGGCTCTCGCGGCGATAGACGGTGTAGCCGCCCCGCATGCCGGCCGGCTCCCCGCTGCCGCCGGCGGCCGGCGCCGCCAGCTCCAGGCTGGGCCGGTCGATCAGCCCCAGCCCGGTCACCTTCCAGTTCACGAACTCGATCACCTCGCCCGTCCGATACGCATACCCGTAAGCACGTTCGTGAGCGTCGTGGAAGGCTGTCACCGCTGTCGCCGGGTCGAATACGCCGGCGACCTCGAGCGAGAGCTCGTGCGCCTCGCCCAGGTAGCGGGCCTCGACCGAGCGCACGAGCGCGATCCTCGTTGCTGCCACTCCCTGCTCCGCCAGCGAGCCACGCGCCGCCTCCTCGAGGCGCTGGAACAGCGCCTCGACAACGGCGAGGTCGACGGCGTCGTGGCGCTGGACGAGGGTCGTGACGTAGTCGTCCTTCAGGTCCACCGCGAGGAGACCGAAAGCGGACACGTTGCCCGGGCTGGGCGGGATGACGACGGTCGTCAGGCCGAGGATCTCGGCGATCCGGGCCGCCTGCAGGGGGCCGGCCCCACCGAAGGCGACCAGGGTGTCCCCGCTCGGGTCGACCCCGCGCTTGACCGTGAGCTGGGTGACGGCGTTGGCCTGGTTGTGGGCGGAGAGCTCGAGGATCCCCTCCGCCAGTCGCCGGGGCGTCATTCCGAGCCTGCCCGCCAGCTCGTCGATGCCGTTGCCTGCCAGGTCGCGGCGGAGACGGATGGTGCCGCCGGCGAGCTCCTCCGGGAGGAGTCCCAGGAACAGCGCGGCGTCGGTCACCGTCGGCTGTGCGCCGCCGCGCCCGTACGCCATCGGCCCGGGCGCGGCGCCCGCCGAACGAGGCCCCACCCGGAGGCCGCCGTCCGGCCCGGCCCAGGCGATCGAGCCGCCACCGGTGCCGACCGACACGATGTCGATCATCGGCAGGCGGACCGGGAACTGGCCGATCCGGCCTTCCTTGGTGAGCTGGGGCTCAGCGCCCTCGACCAGGCAGACGTCGGTCGAGGTGCCGCCGGTGTCGATCGTTATGACGCGCTCGAAACCTGCCTGACGCGCCAGCCAGGAGGCTCCCAGCGCACCCGCTGCCGGCCCGCTCAGCGCGGTCGCGATGGGACGCCGCAGCACGGCCGCCGCCGGCAGGACGCCGCCGTTCGATTTCATGATCAGCAGCGGCGCGTCCGGCGCTTGCTCGCGCAGCCGCGCCGCGGCGCGTCCGACGTAACCGATGACGTGCGGCTTGACAAAAGCGTCGACAAGCGTCGTCACGGTCCGCTCGTACTCCCGGTACTCCGGCCACACCTCGCTCGAGATGGATACGACGCAGTCCGGGTGCTCCGCGAGGAGGATCTCGCGCATCCGCAGCTCGTGGGCCGGGTTGGCGTAGGAGTGGAGGAAGCAGATCCCCACGGCCGCAATCCCCGTGTCCCGAGCCCAGCGTGCCGCGGCACGAGCGTCCTCTTCGTCGAGCACTTTAAGCACGGAGCCACGGAAGTCGAGCCGCTCGCCGACCTCGCGCACCCGCTCGAGGGGCACGATCCGCTCCGGCTTGACCCAGAAGTAGGAGTTGCCGTAGCCGCTCGGCACGCTCTGGCGGGCGATCTCGAGCACGTGCCGGAAGCCGCGCGTCGTGATCAGCGCCAGCTGCTGGAACCTCTCCTCCAGCATCGCGTTGGTCGCGACCGTCGTCCCATGAGCGATCGAGGCGATCTTGCCCTCGATCCGAGAGACGCCCTCGACAAGGGCCCGGGCGGGATCGTCCGGCGTGCTCGGCACTTTGAACTGGGTCGCCCGCCCGCTCTCGTCGAGGACCACGAGGTCGGTGAAGGTTCCACCGGTGTCGATGCCGACGCGGAGGGCCATCGCGGAAGCTTAGAGCGGCTCATCCGCTTGCAGCCGGGACCCGGCTATGGTTCATTTCCCGGCACCGGTAATTCAAGCCTTGGCGAAATTGGTCCCACTGAACGGCCCGCGGATCCTCAAGAGGGGTTGGCTGGCGGGCGCGCTGCCAGGGATCGCGCTGGTCTCGGTGACGGCGATGCTGGTCACCCTCTTCGGCGTCCTCGACGCCACCCGCCGGCACTCGCTGATGAACCTCCTGGTGCCCGACGCGACCGCCGCCGGTGGCACCCTCAGCCTGGTCGGCGGCGCCGAGGGCGTGACCATCAGCATCGTCCTGCTGGTCGTCGTCTTCGGCATCCAGATGACCTCGTCGCGCTACTCGCCGCGGATCATCGGCCTGTTCACGCGCAACCTGTGGAACGCCCTCGTGCTGGGGATCTCGCTGGTCTCCATCCTCTACACCTTCATCGTCCGCTCCGAGATCAAGCCCGATTACGTGCCCTTCTGGGGATTCCTCGGCGCTGAGGTTCTGGCGCTGGTCAACTTCGGCATCCTGCTGCCCTACGTGGGCTACATCTTCGAGGTGATGCGGGCCGAGACCCTGGTCGGCAGCATCCGTCGGCAGGCACTCCGCCAGCTCGCCAGGGCGGTCAGGGGCGATCACCTCCGGCGCGACCGGCGGGACCTGATGACCTCCATCGCCCAGGTCACCGACATCGCCCTGGGATCCATCCAGCTGGGCGACCTGCCGGTCTGCCTGTTCAGCGTGGGGGTGCTCGGCCAGCTCGTCGCCGGCGACTATCAGAAGGTCAAGGGCGGCTTCCACGAGGACTGGTTCAGGGTCGGTCACGCCGAGCTGCCGGGAGCGTCCGACCAGATCGTCGGCGAAGCTGTGAGGGCGCATACCTGGGTCGAGTACACGGTGCTGACGAGCTTCGTCGACCTCGTCGGTCTCACGCCCGTCCACCGCAAGGAGGCGGTCCATGCGATCGCCCTGGCGACCCGGGACATCGGGCTTTCCGCCATCGAGCACGGCGATCCCGAGACGGCCGAGCTCTGCGTCCGCTTCTTCAACACATACCTCCGCTCGGCGCTCAACCGGATGGCTCCCACCTTCGCCTCCTCGACGATGAACGAGTACCGCCGGCTGGCGATCGGCGCCCTCGAATGGCGGCCCGACCTGGCCGTGGAATCCGCTGCGCACCTGCTCCGCTACGGCCGCCATTTCGACCAGGCGGGGATGCCGGCGATCTTCGGCGCGGCCGCCGAGGATGTCGCCGATCTCGCCATCGAGGCGGATGGGCACGACCCCGACGTCACCCGGCGCCTGGCCCGGCTCCTCGTCGAAAACCTCGCCGAGCTGCTGCCGGACGCCCAGCCGATCGGCCTGAACGGGCTCTTCAAGTCGGTTGCCAAGCTGGCCTTCTGGGCGATGGCGAACGATCGCGACGATGTGGCGGCCATCCTCGTCGACGGGATCGCGGCAGCGCCCCCCGAGTTTGTCGACTCGGTGCTGGACCGGATGGAGACGATGCGTGACGGACTCTTCTGGGAGGTCAGCGAGCGGGTGGTCGCCTTCGACTGGGTGGAGGAGCCGCTGCGCGCCCAGATCCCGCGCCTGCGAGCGGCGCTCCGCAAAAACATGCCGGCTGCCAGGCGGTCTCGCAGCCAGCAGGAGGCCAACGTGGATAGGCACGACGATCTGGTACAGCCCGAGCCCGAGGTCACGACTACCGGTTAGCGCCGGCGGTAGATCCGGAAGCCCTGGCCCTGGCCGTCGAGGACGAAGTTGGCGGCTAAGAAGTCGTCGAAAGCCCAGGGATGCCCAACGTCGAGATCCATGTCCTCGACGTAGAGCAGGCCCTGGACCTGGGGCGCCAAAAGCGCGTCCTCCTGCTTGGCGACCAGCTCAGGAGAGGAAAGGCCGGGGAGGAGCCAGAGCGGCGGCCCGATGGGTCGGGTCAGCGTGAGCTCGTACAGCTCGAGGGAGGTAGGCAGGAAGGCCACCCGATGGGCCCGGGCAGCGGCGGCCATGGTCACCGCCTGACGCATCGCGGGCGCGTCGCGGGCGCGGGCGCAGACCATGCCAGCCGGCATCACGACCGCCACCAGGGGGCCGGCAGTTCGAGTCGAGCAGGAAAGGACCCAACCCAATGGCGCGGGGCTCAACCCAAGCAGGAATAGAACAATCACCGGAGCCAGCGCCGCGAGCTGCCAGCGGCCTCGCGTCGTCCGTTCAAGGCGGGCGGCGAGCAGGACCATGGCGAGCGGCGCCGCGAGCCAGGCCAGCGGGCCGCCGACCCGGCCCAGCAGCACGGAGCCGAAGAGTGCGGCGGAGATGATGGCGAGCTTGACGGCCGGCGAAGGCTCGCCGGCGCTGCCGATGGACTTCAAGAACCCCCCGACCGCGAAGCCGGCGACAGCGATCGGGAGCACGATCCCGAGCAGCCAGAGCATCCCGAAACCCCAGTAAGCCGCCTCGCCTGCCCGCCAATTGAGGGTGTCCTGGAGCATGAGCGGATTCCACGGGAAGGCGACCTGATTGAAGGAGCGATACGTGCCGACTGTGAAGCCTGCCGTGTCGCGCAGGAAATCGAGGAACGAGCCGGTGGCCAGCAGGTAGGCAAGGATGACCGCGCCGGGTATCGCTGCGCCGGTCGCCAGCATCCCAGCGCGCCGGAACCGCCCTTCTTTTCGGAGGATGGCGAGCAGCAGAGCAGCCAGTCCGACAGTGACGAAGGCCTGGAGAAAGAGGAAGGCGAGCCCGGCGGCGGCGCCCGCCAGGAGCCAGGCCGCCGGGCGGGCGCTCTCGGCGGCCATGAGAAGAGCGAGTGTGCAGCCGAGGCAGAAGGTGACCGCCCAGAAGTGGTACTGCGAGTAGCCGAGGAAAACCGGCAGCCAGGCGCCCCAGAGCAGGGCGACGGCCGCGGCCCATGGCGCGGGAAGAAAGCGGCGAGCGATCAA
>DATCOZ010000149.1:0-2787 GCA_036564345.1 Candidatus Dormiibacterota bacterium
ACCGCCTAGGAGGCACCGATGTCGAAGCTGCGCATCACCCGCCTGGGACACGGCGGGATCCTGTATCGCTCCCCGAGCGACAAGTGGCTCTGGGTGGACCGATGGAGTGGCGCGCCAACCTACGTCGCGCCGCCTGAGCCCTGGCAGGTGGACGTCATCGCCCCGACACACGGGCATTTTGACCATGTCGGCAATGACGCCGCCGACGTCGTCGAGCTGGCCTCGCGCGGCGGCACGGTGGTCTGCTCCCACGAGATGAGCATCTACCTGGCCAGCCGCGGGGTGGAGGCTGTGGGGATGAACAAGGGCGGCCGCTTCGAGGCGGCCGGGATCGGCTTCACGATGGTCCACGCCGAACACACCGGCGGCGTGACCGTGACCGGCGGCGAAGCGGAGGCGACGCGCGAGGTCGGCTGCTGGGGCTGGCTGCTCGAGTTCGAGGACGGCACGCGCGTCTACCACACCGGCGACACCGACCTCTTCGGCGACATGGCGCTGGTGAAGGACCGATGGGCGCCATCCATCACCGTCCTGCCGATCGGAGGCCACTACACGATGGGTCCGGCCGATGCTGGGCGAGCCGTGGGATTGATCGGCGCCAAGGTGGTCATCCCGGTGCACTACGCCACCTTCCCGGCCCTCGCCGGCACGCCTGCGCAGCTGGCCGCGGCGACCGACGCACAGGTCGTGGCGCTGGAGCCTGGGGAGACCTGGGAGGCCTGAGCCGCGTGGCGAAGGCGGTGCCGGTCTACCTCGAGGTCACGGCGAAGCGCGCCTTCGCGGGCGCTCTCGAGTGGCCGGGCTGGTGCCGGTCCGGCAAGACGCCGGACGATGCGCTGGAGGCTCTCTTCGCCTACCGGGATCGATACGCTCGCGCCCTCGCCCACACGCGGCTCGGCTTCGCGGCGCCGTCCAGCCCCGACGACTTGGAGGTGGTGGAGCGCCTGAAGGGCAACGCGACGACCGAGTTCGGCGCGCCGGGCGTCGCCCCGGCCGCCGACGAGCGTCCGGTCTCCGCGGCAGAGCTGACGCGGCTGACCGCCATCCTCGAGTCGAGCTGGCGGACCTTCGACCGGACGGCAGCGGCCCATGCCGACGTGGAGCTCGCCAAGGGACCCCGTGGCGGCGGACGGAGCGTGCTCAAGATCGGCGAACACGTCGCCGGCGCTGAAGGGGGATACCTCAGCAAGCTCGGCAGCCGGACCCCGGCCGAAGCTGAGGCGCTGCGCCCCACGATCCTTGCCGCACTCGCGGCCCGGGCTCGGAACCAGCCCGTCGCTGAGCCCAACAAGGTCGAGAAGCTCTGGTCGCCCCACTTTTACGTCCGCCGCTCGGCGTGGCATGCTCTCGACCATGCGTGGGAGATCGAGGACCGTTCGAAGGGCACGTGATGCCTGACGTGACGCCTGAGCGGGCAACCAGGCTCATCCGCTTCGCGGCCTGGGCCACTGGCTTCGCCGTGGTGGTGTGGTTCGCGCTCGCCTGGATCAGCTCGGAGATCCGAGTGCTTCGCGCACAGAGCCCATGGTCCGACGATCCGCCGGACCTGTTCGTCTCGCTGGCGGTACTCATCGTGGGCTTCGTGGGGCTGCTGACCTTCGTCCGGGTGCAGCGACACGCGCGGCTGGCGGTGATGCCCGCCGCCACCGCCGACGACGCACTGCGGGGATTGATCGTCGCCCTGGGCGTGACCGCCATCGCCGAAGCCGCGCAGGTCGCCGCCGCCCTCGACGGGGCCCATCGGGCCGATTGGGGTCCTGCCACCCTGTGGTTGGGTATCTGGCTTGTCGCGTCCATGCTTGCCGTCGTCCTCGCCGCGGTGCTGACCTGGGTGGCTGCCGTGCGAACTGCCGCCTGGCGCCGTGCCGCAAGGGCTGAGTCTCGCGACGCCTTCGACGACATCATCGGCTGGGTGCTCGAGCTGGGCGAATCGCCGATCCCCAGGCGCCTGGGCGCCGGTCGCCTACAGCCACTGGCGCGCTGGCTCGCACGCGGCCTCGACACGTGGCCGTTCAGCCCGCGGCGCCATCGCTGGCTCTTTGCACTGGTCGTGGCGACCGCCTTCGGCACCGCCTTCAGCGCCAGCCATCTGATCGCCGAGGGTCCGCCGCCGGGCATCGGCCAAGCGTTGTTCGTCTGGGCCATCTATGGAGCGTTCGGCGCCGCCGCCGTCCTCGGTGGCTGGGTCGCGTTCGGCAGCTACCTGCGCCTGGTCCGGCGCGCCTAGGCAACGACCCGGTCAGTCGACGTATCTCTCCGAAGGGTGAGCCAGCGGCGGCAGCCGGCGGCGTGGAACCAGCGCTCGGTCGTGATCCCGTCGACGTTGTCCTGCATCCAGACCCAGTCGAGGTTGCGCTCCTCGGGATCCGTGATCCGTTCCGGCACGTGCGGCAGCTCGCCGCCGAAGCGGAACTCGCTGACCGGGCGTTCACCGCACGTGGGACAGGTGATCCACAGCATCAGCGCGTCCCCGCCGAGCCCTGGTCGGCCATGGCGTGGTCGGCCGCGAAGCGCCAGAGTCCAAACGACGCGATGAGCTTCGGCGTCTTGCCGGTGGCGATCAGCTCGGCCATCGCCTCGCCGCCAGCCGGGATCGCCTTGAAGCCCCAGGTCCCCCAGCCGGTGGTGATGAGGAAGCCATCGACGCCGGTGAAGCCCATGATCGGCGAGTAGTCGGGGCTGATGTCGCAGATGCCGGCCCACTGGCGCAGGATCCGCAGGTCCCGCAGGAACGGCAGGATGTGGGTCACCTTGGTCGAGACGGTCTGCAGGAACTCGTACGACGAG
>DATCOZ010000161.1:0-1550 GCA_036564345.1 Candidatus Dormiibacterota bacterium
GGGGGTCCGCCTGTCACCCGAGGATTTCGAGGTCTTCCGGACCGAGCAGATGACCCGGACCTCCACCGTCCTCCTCGTCGACATGAGCCGGTCGATGCTCCTGCGCGGCTGCTTCGTGGCCGCCAAGAAGGTGGCCGTCGCCCTCGACACGCTGATCCGCACTCAGTTCCCGCACGACGACCTGACGGTCATAGGCTTCGCCTACTACGCGCGCGAGCTTCGCCCGGAGGCCCTCGCCGAGCTGACGTGGCACGGCTACGAATACGGCACGAACCTCCAGCACGGCCTGATGCTCGCCCGGCGCATCCTGGCCCGCCAGCGCGGTGCCGACCGCCAGATCGTCGTGATCACCGACGGCGAGCCGACCGCGCATTTCGAGAACGGCCAGGTGGAGTTCAGCTATCCGCCGACTCGGCGGACGATCCAGGAGACGCTCCGCGAGGTCCAGCGCTGCACCCGCGACGGGATCACGATCAACACGTTCATGCTCGAGCGCTCGCGGGCGCTCGCGGAGTTCGTCGCCCTCATCACCCGGATGAACCGCGGCCGGGCCTTCTACGCCACACCCGAGCGGCTCGGCGAGTACGTCCTGGTGGACTTCGTGGCGAACCGGACGCGAGGCGTGGGCTAGGCCGCAGGGCTGCGGAATCGAGGCAACGACGCAGATCCGGCTGACGTAGGCTGCAGCCGGCGCGTGCCCTCCGACCTCGACCAGGCGGACGATCGGTGACGCGGGCGAGCAGAGGGTGCCGATGTTTCAACTGTTGCTGTTCCTGCACGTGATCGGCGCGATCGCGGTGTTCGGACCGATCTTCGCGTTTCCGCTCATCGTCAACCAGGCGCGGAAGAACCCCCAGTTCGGCCATTTCGCGGCGATCGTGACGGAGATGATCGAGCGCCGGATCGTGTTGCCAGGCGCAGTTGTCCAGGGGATCACGGGGGTCCTCCTGATCCTGAACACGGGCAGGGACCTGACGCTTTCGGTCAACCGCTGGCTGATTGGCGGGATCGTGCTCTACCTGTTCGCGATCCTGTTCGCCGCATTCGTCCAGGCGAAGAACGCAGAGAAAATGGTCGAACTCACGGCTGGTGGGCCGCCGCCCGGTCCGCCCCCGGCTGGCGCCCCGGCCGGTCCGCCGCCGGAAATCGCCGAATTGGGCAAGAAGCTGCAGCGGGGCGGGATGCTCCTCACCCTCCTGGTTTCGCTGATCGTGCTCCTGATGGTGACGAAGCCGGCCTTCTGAGCCGCGGACCGGCGGCGGCTACCATGGTCCGAGCAGTCGCCGCTGAGCCGTCGCCGCCGAGCCGCAGGAGTCCCGGACCGATGCCATACGTCGCCGTAACCGTCCCCGAGCTGCTCGACCGCCTGGGCGGCTCCGCGCACCTCGATGGCGATCGCCTGACCATCGACGACGAGGCGGCCTTCCGTGGCGAGGTCATCCGCGATCTCGCCTGGACGGCCGCGTTCGGTCCGGAGGGCCCGGCTGTCGATGCCGCCCGCTGGCTGATCCACGAGGCGGCTCGCGTCCTCGGCGCGCACAGCGCAAGCA
>DATCOZ010000243.1:0-3477 GCA_036564345.1 Candidatus Dormiibacterota bacterium
CCCCCCCTCAGTTAAGAAATGAGCCGACGTTATTCAGAGACAGCGGGGATGGTCGAGTTCGCGTTGGAGCAGGGGGGTAGGCCGCGCGGAGGCTGCGCCGAGCACGGCCGGAAGGGGGGACGTCCCCCCTCAGTTAAGAAATGAGCCGACGTTATTCAGATACAGCGGGGATGGTCGAGTTCGCGTTGGAGATGGCCAAGCGACTCAGCCACATCCTCAGCGACGGCCTGCCTGACGAGGCGAAGCACCATCTTCTCAACGCTCAGCGGGAGCTGATCACGGCGCTGGTGATCATGTACGAGCACCAGGCCGGCACCCGACGCGCCGACTTCCCGGCCAAGCGAGCCGCACCCGCCACCCGCCGCCGAGCCGCGCCGCGCAAGCCGCGCAGCACCCGGATACCCGTTGATTAGCCGCTAGTTGATTAGCAACCCCTACCAATGGCTGGCGGCGACCCTCTTCCTGCTGCCGGGGATCGCGATCGCCATCCCTGCTCACGAGCTCGGCCACGCGCTCGCCGCCTACTGGATGGGCGACCGGACGGTGCGCAACCGCGGCTACCTGTCGCCGTCGGAGCCGCGCAAGTTCTTCACCCTCTACGGGCTGCTGATGATGCTCTTCTGGCGGGTCGGTTGGGGTGAGCGGATCCCTGTCAACGAGTACCGCCAGGAGAGCCTTCGGCAGAAGCTGATCTACGACTTCGGCGGCCCTGCCGCCAACCTGGTGCTGGCGATCGTCTTCGGGCTGGCGACGCGGCCCCTGGTGCTGTATGTGATGCCGCAGACGGTGGTCTTGCCGCCGCTCGGGTACCTCGCCACGATCCTCTACGCCGCTTACTTCGCGAACCTTTCGATCATGGCCTTCAACCTCCTGCCGATCCCCGGCTTCGACGGCTGGCGGATCCTCGAGGCGCTCTTCCGCCGGAGCCGGCCGCGCTTCTTCATGGATGTCTCGACGCGCCAGCAGCAGATCCAGTACTTCCTGCTCATCGGCCTTTTCATCGCTCAGTTCGTCCCTGGCCTCGGCGGCGGCATCCTCGGGCTTCTGCTGACCCCCTTCTACGCACCGGCCGCAACGCTCATCCTTGGCGGATGCAGCGGCTATCCGTACCTGGTTCCCTGCCTGCCGTCGGGCGGCTTGTAAACCAGCCGGCCTACGCTCGGCTCCGGGAGCGATTCCCGCATGAGCTGCTGGTCGCGGCGATCCGCGAACAGCTGCTAGCCGAACGGTCGTCGGGCGCCGCCGGTGAGGCCGAGCGGCTGGCGCTGGTCGAGGAGAGGCTTCGAAGCTGGGCCGCTCCGAGCCTCCGCCGCGTCATCAACGCATCCGGCGTCATCGTCCACACCAACCTCGGTCGAGCTCCCCTGGCGCGCTCGGCGGTGGCAGCGGTGGCCGGGGTGGCGGAGGGCTACTCGAACCTCGAGCTTGAGCTGGCGGGGGGAAAGCGCGGCGAACGGGCGGGCCACGTGGCGCCGCTGCTCCGCCGGCTGACAGGAGCGCCGGCCGCCCTTATCGTGAACAACAATGCGGCTGCCGTCCTGCTGATGCTGGCGGCGCTCTGCCGGGGCAGGGAGGTGATCGTCTCCCGAGGCGAGCAGGTCGAGATCGGAGGCTCCTTCCGGATGCCCGACGTCATGCGCCTCTCGGGGGCGCGGATGGTCGAGGTGGGCACGACCAACCGGACCCGGGCCGCTGACTACGAGGAGGCGATCACGCCCCGCAGCGCGGCCCTGCTCCGGGTCCACACCTCCAACTTCCGGGTGACCGGCTTCACCGAGTCAGCCTCCCTTGCGGAGCTCGGAGAGGTGGCCCACCGGCACGAACTCCTCCTGCTCGACGACCTTGGCAGCGGCTCCCTCTTCGGCGTTGCCGGCGAGCCCTCGGTAGTCGACTCGCTGAGGAGCGCCGACCTCGTCGCGTTCAGCGGCGACAAGCTCCTCGGCGGCCCCCAGGCCGGCGTCCTGCTCGGCTCCACCGAGCTGGTCCGGAGGCTTTCCAAGCACCCGCTGGCGCGGGCGCTCCGGGTCGACAAGCTGTCACTCGCGGCCCTCGAGGCGACCCTTCGGGAGTGGCTCCTCGGACGCGCCGCGAGCTCGGTCCCAGTGGAGCGGATGCTGACTGTGGCTCCGGCCGAGCTCCGCCGGAGGGCCGCCTGGTGGCTCGTAAAGCTCGGCGACCGCGAGATCGCCGCGCAGCTCATCGAAGGCGAGTCGGCGGCGGGTGGCGGCAGCCTTCCCGGGCATGGCCTTCCGACCACCCTGGTCGCGCTGCCAGGACCGGCATCGAGGCTGCTCCGGGCCCTCCGGGAGGGCGAGCCGTCCGTCGTCGCGCGGATCTCGGCCGACCGCTGCTGCCTCGACCCGAGAACCGTGCTGCCGGGGGAGGACGAGCAGCTCTTCGACGCCGTGGAGCGCGCCCTCACGTCTCCTTCGAGGGGGGATGTCCCCCCTGTCGGCCGAACTCGGCGAAGCCTCCCCTCGGCCTACCCCCCTGGTCGATGACGCTTCCGAATGCCGTTGTCGGCACAGCCGGCCACATCGACCACGGCAAGTCGACGCTCATCCACGCCCTGACCGGGATCGATCCCGACCGGCTGGCCGAGGAGAAGCGCCGCGGGATGACGATCGACCTCGGCTTCGCCTACTTGACCCTGCCCAGCGGCAGGCTGGTCGGGATCGTCGACGTGCCCGGCCATGCCCGCTTCATCCGCAACATGCTGGCCGGCGTCCACGGCCTCGACGCGGTCCTGCTGGTGGTGGCGGCCGACGAGGGGGTGATGCCGCAGACCGTCGAGCACCTCGAGATCGTCCACCTGCTCGACATCTCCCGGGGCCTCGTCGTGCTGACCAAGGTCGACCTCGTCGACCCGGACTGGCTCGAGCTGGTCACCGCCGAGGTCGGGGAGCGTCTCGCCGGGACCTCACTGGCGGGAGCGGAGTTGGTGCCGGTCTCGGCGCTCACCGGGCAGGGCCTCGATCAGCTTCGTGCAAGCCTCGACGGCCTGCTCGCCGCGACCGCCGTCCGCGCCGACCTCCAGCGGCCCCGGCTGCCGATCGACCGGGTCTTCACGATCAGCGGCTTCGGCACGGTCGTGACCGGCACCCTGGTCGATGGTTTGCTCCGCGTGGGGGAGGAGCTGGAAGCCCTGCCGGGCGGGCGCCGGGTTCGCATCCGTGGCCTCCAGCAGCACAACCAGAAGGTCGACGTGGCCTCCCCCGGCAGCCGCGTCGCGGCCAACCTGGTCGGGGTGGAGAAGGATGACCTCGGGCGCGGCCACGTGCTCGTCCGGCCCGGCACGATGGTCGATTCGCGCCGGATCGACGCAGAGGTCGTGGTGCTCGCCGGTGCGGCCCGCCCGCTTCGCCACGGGGCTTCCCTGCTGCTTCACAGCGGGACCGCGGAGGTGGCCGCTCGGGCGATCCTGCTGGAGTCGGATCAGATCGAGGCGGGGGGCAGAGGGTGGGTCCAGCTGTATCT
>DATCOZ010000176.1:0-20415 GCA_036564345.1 Candidatus Dormiibacterota bacterium
CCGCTGCCGCTCGCCGACCGCCGCTGCCGGGTGCTCTACGTCTCGCCGCTCAAGGCGCTTACCGTGGACGTCGAGCGCAACCTCCGAGCGCCGCTCAGCGGCATGGCACATGCGGCCGAGAGGCTGGGCCTGCCGCTTCCCGACATCTCGGTCGGGGTTCGCACCGGCGACACCACCAGCGAGGAGCGGCGCCATCTCAACCGGCGGCCTCCCGACATCCTGATCACCACCCCCGAGTCGCTCTTCCTGCTCCTCACCAGCCAGGCCCGCGAGATGCTCCGCAGCGTCCGCTGGGTGATCGTGGACGAGATCCACTCGCTGGCCCCCAACAAGCGGGGCGCCCACCTCGCGATCAGTCTCGAGCGGCTCTCAACGCTGGCTGAGACAGAGCCCCAGCGGATCGGCCTCTCGGCCACCCAGCGCCCGCTCGAAGAAGTCGGCCGCTTCCTCGTCGGCACCGACCGGGAGGTCGCCATCGTCGACGCCGGCCGCCGCAAGACGCTCGCCATCACGGTCGAGGTCCCGGTCAACGACATGGCCAACCTCGGCGAAGGCGAGGAGCTGCCGAGCGGTCCTGCCGCCTCTCTCGGCGGCGCCCAGGACGGGAGCCGGAGGAGCATCTGGCCGGCGATCTACCCGAGGCTCCTGGAGCTGATCCAGGAGCATCGATCGACGATCGTATTCGTCAACAGCCGGCGGCTGGCGGAGCGGCTGGCCGCCCGGCTCAACGAGCTCGCGGGCGAGGACCTGGTCAAGGCCCACCACGGGTCGATCGCCAAGGAGCTCCGCCGTCAGATCGAGGACGACCTCAAGGCCGGCCGGCTGCGTGGGCTGGTCGCCACAAGCAGCCTCGAGCTGGGCATCGACATGGGGGCGGTGGACCTTGTGCTCCAGGTCGAGGCGCCGAGCAGCGTGGCCAGCGGGATCCAGCGGATCGGTCGCTCCGGCCACTCGGTGGGCGAGGTCTCCAAGGGCGTGATCCTGCCCAAGTACCGCGGCGACCTGCTGGAGGCGGCGGTGGTCGTCGAGCGAATGCTGACGGGCGAGATCGAGACGACCGTCATCCCGCGTAACCCGCTCGACGTGCTCGCCCAGCAGGTCGTGGCGATGTGCGCCCTCCAGGACTGGGACGTCGACGAGCTGGGCAAGCTGGTCCGCCGCGCGTATCCCTTCCGGGATCTCGGCCCGCGCGCCTTCGAGTCGACCCTCGACATGCTGAGCGGCCGCTACCCGAGCGACGAGTTCGCCGAGCTCCGGCCGCGGATTGTCTGGGACCGGGTCGAAGGCCGCCTCCGCGGCCGTGCCGGGGCCCAGCGGCTGGCGGTCACGAGCGGCGGAACCATCCCCGACCGCGGACTTTTCACGGTGAACCTGCTCGACGACGGGCGCCGCGTCGGGGAGCTGGACGAGGAGATGGTCTACGAGACCCGGCCGGGCGAGAACTTCGTGCTCGGCGCCAGCACCTGGCGGGTGATGGAGGTGACCGCTTCTCAAGTCCTGGTGGTGCCGGCGCCGGGAGAGCCCGGCAAGCTCGCCTTCTGGAAGGGCGACGCCGAAAGCCGCCCGGTCGAGCTGGGCCGCGCCCTCGGGACGATGATCCGCGAGCTGCGCTCGGCCGGGCCGAAAGCCGCCGGGAAGCGACTTCGCGAGGGCGCCGGGTTCGACGAGCGGGCCAGCCGCAACCTGCTCCAGTACCTGGAGGACCAGTCCCAGTCCTCGGCCCTGCCGGACGACCGGACGATCGTCGTCGAGCGCTTCCGCGACGAGCTCGGCGACTGGCGGGTTTGCGTGTTGACAACGCTCGGCGGCAAGGTCCACGCCCCCTGGGGCCTGGCGGTGGCGGCGCGCCTCCGGGAGCGGACCGGCATCGACGTGCAGTCGATCCACACCGACGACGGCTTCGCCCTCCGCTTCCCCGACGCGGAGCGGCCGCCCGACCTGGAGGACGTGCTTCTCGACCCCGACGAGGTGACCGAGCTCGTCACAGCTCAGCTCCACGGCTCGGCACTTTTCGCGTCGCGCTTCCGCGAGAACGCCGCCCGGGCCCTGCTCCTGCCCCGTCGCAGGCCCGGCCAGCGCACCCCGCTCTGGATGCAGCGGCAGAAGAGCGCGGACCTCCTCCAGGTGGCCGGCGGCCACCCCGACTTCCCGATCCTGATCGAGACCTACCGGGAATGCCTCCGTGACGTCTTCGACCTCGCCGCCCTCTCCGACCTGATGCGAGCGGTCCGCTCCCGCGAGGTCCGCGCCGTCGTCGTCGACACCGATCGCGCCTCACCCTTCGCCTCCAGCCTGCTCTTCGACTACATCGGCCAGTACCTCTACGAGGGTGACGCGCCACTGGCCGAGAGGCGGGCCCAGGCGTTGACGCTGGACCGCGAGCTACTCGCCGAGCTGCTCGGCACCGAGGAGCTGCGCGAGCTTCTCGACCCCGCCGCGATCGCGGCGCTGGAGCTGGAGCTGCAGAGCCTTGCGGAGGGCCGGCATCCGCGCGATGCGGACGAGGCAGCCGACCTCCTGCGCCGCCTGGGCGACCTGAGCGAGGCCGAAGCCGCCGCACGGGGAATCGACCCGGGCTGGCTGGCGAGCCTCGCCACCGAGCGGCGAGCGCTCCGCGTCCGGATCGCCGGGGAAGAACGCTGGATCGCCGTGGAGGACGCCGCACGCTATCGCGACGCCCTCGGCGCCGCCCTACCGGCCGGGCTTCCCGAGGTCTTTCTCGGCTCTTCGACCGAGCCCCTCGTGACCCTACTTGCCCGCTGGGCTCGGACCCATGTGCCGTTCGTAAGCGCCGAGCCCGCGAGCCGCTGGGGCCTGCCGGTGAGGGCGGTCGACCAGGCGCTCGCCCTTCTCGTTTCCCGCGGAGAGGTGCTGGCCGGCGAGTTCCGCCCGGGCTATGCCGGCCGCGAATACTGCCATCCCGAGGTGCTCCGGACGCTCCGCCGGCGGTCGCTTGCCGCACTTCGGCGGGAGGTCGAGCCGGTCCCGGTCGAAGTCCTCGCCCGCTTCTTGCCGGCCTGGCACGGCATCGGCGCCGAGTCGTCCGGGCTCGACCGGCTGTCGGACGCAGTCTTTCAGCTGCAGGGTCTCGCCCTCCCCGCCTCGGTCCTCGAGCGCGACGTGCTCGGCGCACGCGTCCGCGACTACCGCCCGCGACTGCTCGACGACCTGGTGTCGATGGGCGAGGTGGTCTGGGTCGGGCGCGGCTCGCTCGGAGCGCAGGACGGCCGGGTCGCCCTCTACCTTCGCGGCGACGCTGCTCGCCTGGTGCCCGAGCCCAGCGAGCCGGCCGAGGGCGAGCTCCAGGGCCGGCTCCGCGAGCAGCTGGCTCGCCGGCCTTCCTTCTTCGCCGAGCTTTACACGGCGGCGGGTGGCGGCGATACGGATGGAGTTCTCGATGCGCTCTGGGACCTGGTCTGGGCTGGCGAGGTCACCAACGACACCTTCGCCCCGCTCCGAGCCATCGGCGGTGGCTCGCGGCGCCGGTCGGCGAGACCCGGGCGGCCGCGTCTGCCCCGTCTCACCCAGCCTCGGGCGGTCGGCCGCTGGTCGCTCACCGCCGACCTCAGGGCGGGCGCGCCGGCGTCAACCGAGCGGCTCCACGCGATCGCGGGCACGCTCCTACAACGGCACGGGGTCGTGACGCGGGAGGCAGTGCTCGCGGAAGGGACTCCCGGCGGGTTCTCGGGCGTCTACCCGGTGCTGCGGGCGATGGAGGAGTCGGGCCGGATCCGCCGCGGCTACTTCATCGACGGCCTGGGCGCTTCCCAGTTCGCGCTGCCGGGTGCGGTCGACCGCCTGCGGGCCTTGCGGGAGCCGGACGGCCGGATCGACGCGCTGGCCGCCACGGACCCCGCCAACCCCTACGGCGTGGTGATCCCCTGGCCTGCGTCGGCCGGCCGGCCGGCCCGTGCCGCGGGCGCCTACGTGGTCCTCGAGTCCGGCGAGCTGAAGCTCTTCCTGGAGCGGGGAGGGCGCTCCCTGCTGACCTTCGGCAGCGTCGACGTCGGCCATCTCGCGGCGCTGGCATCGGCAGCCGCCGCGGCGGGCCGAGTTGAGCTCCTCAAGATCGACGGGGCATCCGTCCACGATTCCGGCCTTGTCCCCGCGCTGCGGGAGGCCGGCTTCAAATCCACGCCGCGCGGAATGGCCCTGCATCCTGTGGCGGTGGGTTGACAGGCGTCTCATCCACTCAGGACGCCGAGGCGCGCGTCGGCTTCTGCGCTTCTCGCTCAGGCAGCTTTGGCTGCCATCGCTCCGATGCTCGGCGCCTCCTTCGCCTCGACGCCCTGACCGGCGCCTCAGGGCGCCTGCGGCGATCCGCCGGCCAACCCACCGCCGCAGGACGCTTGGTTGCCTGAAGGCGACACGATCTGGCGGACGGCGAACGCCCTCCGTCCCCGGCTGGTAGGGAAGCCGCTGCTGGAGGTCACACCGGAGCCGTTTCGCAAGCTGGAAGGGGCGACGGTCACCGCTGTGGAAGCGAACGGCAAGCACCTCCTGATCCGCTTCGACTCCGGCCTGGTCCTCCACACCCACATGCGGATGACGGGCGCCTGGCACCTCTACCGCCCCGGCGAGGCGTGGCGCAAGCCGGCCCGGCTCGCCAAGGTCGTCCTCAAAAACGTGGACACGGTCGCGGTGCTCTTCAGCGCCCCCGTGGTCGAGTTGGTCCGCGAGCGCGAGGCAGTCCGCGACCTCGCGCACCTGGGGCCCGACATCTTGTCAGGGGGGACGTCCCCCCTGTCGGCCGTGCTCGGCGAAGCCTCCGCGCGGCCTACCTCCCTGGCCCCCGAGTTCGACCTGGACGAGGTGCTCCGAAGGGCCAGGGCAAGTGAACGACTGACGCTCGGCGAGCTGCTCCTCGACCAGACGGTGTGCGCGGGGATCGGCAACATCTACCGCTGCGAGTCGCTCTGGAGGCTGCGCCGCGACCCCTGGCAGCCGCCGGCCGAGCTTTCGGACAACGAGCTGAGCAAGGTCTACCGGGAGGCGCGGCGCATGATGCTGGACGCGATCCATGGCCGGTTCAGGCCGGCCGTCCACGGCAAGACCGGCCGGAGCTGCCCTCGCTGCGACGGACGCATAGCGTGCCGCCACCAAGGCGACCCGCCCCGGTTCGTGTACTTCTGCCCGACGTGCCAGAGGGTCAGCCTGCAATGATCAATGGGAAATGGCAGTGATAGCGGGCGGCGCCCGCCGGCTCGATGGAATCCCCAAGCTGCGTGGCGAAACTGTCTTCACCCAGGACCTGAAACCGAACGGCCTGCTCCACATCAAGCTCGTCCTGAGCTCCTACCCGAGCGCCACGATCAACGCTGTCGACGCCGCCGAGGCGCTCGAGGTCCCGGGCGTGGTCGCGGTGCTGACCAACCGCGACCTGGCGGAGGCGGACGTCGCCGGTCCCGACCAGCCGCTGGCCCGCGAGAAGGTCTACTACGTCGGCCAGCCGATCGCCGCGGTTGCTGCCACCTCGGAGGCCGCAGCCGCCGACGGAGCCTCGCGGGTGGTCGTCGACTACGCCGAGCTGCCCTCGATCAACGACCCGTTCGAGGCGATGAAGGAAGCTGCGCCCAAGGTCCTCGACGAGCGCTCCGAGGGCTTCGACGACGTCTCCATCCACGGCGGCGGCGACACCGAGACCGAGCCTGAGGTCAAGCCGCGCAACGTCAGCTCGGTCGCCCGCCAGAAGCGCGGCGACATCGCCGCAGGGCTCGCCGATGCCGAGGTCGTGATCGAGGGTCGCTACGTGATGCCCGGCGCCCACCAGGGATTCATCGAGCCGCACGTCACGGTCGCTGCCCCAGAGCCGGGCGGCGTGATCGCGATCTGGAGCCCCACCCAGGGCCATCGCTTCGTACGCGACGAGGTCGCCAAGGTGCTCAAGCTGCCGGCCGCCAAGGTGAGGGTGGTCTCGATGGCGGTGGGCGGCGGCTTCGGCGGCAAGGTCGTGCTCCTCGAGCCGCTCGCCGCGCTGCTCGCCCAGCGGCTGCGGCGGCCGGTCCAGGTCGCGCTGACGCGGAGCGAGGAGTTCCAGGTCGGGCGGCCCGCGCCCGCCAGCTATACCGACATCAAGCTCGGCGCCAAGCGCGACGGATCGCTGACGGCGATGGAGATCTCGATGGTCTGGGACAATGGCGCCGCCTCGGGCTGGCACGGGAACCTGGCCGGGATGCTCTTCAACGGCGCCTACCTGGTGCCCAACATGTCCTTCGTCGCCTACGAGGTCTCGACCAACAAGACGCCGGTCGACGCCTACCGCGCACCGGGCGGCACCCAGGCATTCTTCGTCCTCGAGGCGGCCCTCGATGAGCTGGCCGCCAAGCTTGAGATGGATCCTCTCGAGCTGCGCCTCAAGAACGCCAAGCGGGAGGGCGACAAGCTGCCCAACGGCGAGACCGCCCAAATCGGCCTCGTCGACGTGATCGAGGCCGCCAAGCGACACCCGCTCTATACCGCTGCCAAGGCGGAGGGAGAGGGCGTCGGGGTGGCGGTGGGCGGTTGGGGTGGTGCGTACGGAGCCGCTGCCACACTCTGCCGCGTCGAACCCGACGGCAGCCTGACCGTACAGATCGGAACTGTCGACATCAGCGGCTCGAGCACGGGGCTCGCCCTTCTCGCCGCGGAGACTTTCGGAGTGCCCCTGGAGAAGGTCCAGGTCGAGCTGGGCGATACCGCGAGCGCGCCGCAGGGGCCGGTCGCGGGCGGCAGCATCACGACCGGCACCGTCGGCTTCGCGGTCGTCGCCGCGGCGGCGGACGCCAAGCGGCAGGTCCTGGAGATCGCCGCTGAGCAGCTGGAGGCGGCTCCCGAGGACCTCGAGGTCTTCGATGGGGCGGTTCGCGTGAAGGGAGTCCCGGACCGTAAGGTGACGATCGGCGAGCTGGCCATGGGCGGTTCGAAGCACGCGCCGGTGCTCGGCCACGGCCGGACCGTGATCGACCGCCAGTCGCCCGCCTTCACCGTCCACATCTGCCGGGTCAAGGTCGACCGCGAGACGGGCAGCTACAAGGTGACCGGCTACGCCGCGATCCAGGACGTCGGCCGGGCGATCAACCCGCCCGAGGTCGAAGGCCAGATCCACGGCGGCGCCGCCCAGGGCCTCGGCCGCGCCATGGGCGAGCAGCTCGTCTACGACGGCGGCGGGCAGCTCCGGACCGGAACCTTCCTCGACTACGAGCTCCCGACCGTCGACCAGGTGCCTGAGATCGACGTCCAGATCGTCGAGGTTGCCGCTTCCACCGGGATCGGCACCCGCGGCGTCGGCGAGCCGCCGGCGGTCCCCGGTCCGGCCGTGGTCGTCAACGCCATCGCCTCGGCGACCGGCGTGCGGATCCGCGAGGTCCCGATCGCGGCACATCTGCTTCTGGGCTGACCCTTGCGGGCGATAGTTGCGACTCGCCTCGGTGGTCCCGAGGTGCTGGAGCTGCGGGAGATGCCCGAACCCGAGCCGCGCCCGGGCCAGGTGCTGATACGAGTCCACCGGGCAGGAGTCAACTTCGCCGACCTCTCCTCGACCCTGGGCCGCTACGCGCTGGCGCCACCGCCACCCTTCATCCCCGGGCTCGAGGTCTCCGGCCACGACCTCGCGACCGGTCAGCCGGTGTTCGCGATCGTGGCCAGCGGCGCGTACGCGGAGATCGTCGGCGCCGACCTCGCCTGGAGCGCCGAGGGTCTCGACCTCGACGAGGCGGCCGGCTACCCGCTGGCCGGGCTCACGGCGTTCTATGCCCTGCGTCATGTCGGCCGCCTGCAGCGGGGTGAGACGGTCCTGGTCACCGCCGCGGCCGGTGGCGTGGGCAGCTCCACCATCCAGGTGGCTCGCGCGCTCGGGGCCGGTCGCATCATCGGCGTCGCCAGCACGGCGGAGAAGCGAGCCCATGCGCTGAAGACCGGAGCTGACGAGGCGGTCGGCTACGAAGACCCGATCCCGGGGCCTGTCGACGTGATGGTCGACATGGTCGGCGGCGACGTTTTCGCGGCTGCGCTCGACGCGATGGCGCCATTCGGCCGGATGGTCTGCATCGGCGCATCGTCCGGCCAGGCGCAGCAGATCCCGGGCGTCGGCGACCTGCGCCTGCGGGGGGTGGGGGTGCTGCCCTTCAGCATGGGCGCACTGCGGGCCCGCCACCCCGACGTGTTCGCGAAGACAAGCGCCGAGGGGATCGACCTGATCCGCTCCGGCGCCCTACGCCCCCCAATCGGCCGCGTCTTCCCACTGGCCGAGGCGGCAGAGGCACACCGCCTTCTGGGGATTAGAGCAACGATGGGGAAGCTCCTCCTGGCGATCTGAGCGCACCTACCCCACTCAACGGGGAGAAACAGGGGGTCGATTTTCCCCTCCCCGCTCCGCGGGGAGGGCAGGGTGGGGCCACCCGCAAGGCCCAATTGCAGCCCGCGAACGAACGGTTAAGGGTCTGGCTCTGCCCATAGTCGACGGCCTCTATTTGGCCCCACCCCTACCTCCCCATAAAAATGGGGAGGGTGTCCAGAACCGGTTTCCCCCGCTTCGGAAGCCCGGAGGCCGTTCGCAACCAATGAGTCGGTTTTCCCCCTCCCCGCAAGCGGGGAGGGCAGGGTGGGGCCAAGCGCAGGCCCAAATGCAGCCGGAAAACGGGTGCGGCTAGTTGCAGGTAGCTGTTGAGCCCCACCCCGCCCTCCCCCATGAACGGGGAGGGAGACAAAAATGGCAAGTGGGACTAACTTCGATAATGAAGCCCGTGACTGACAACGGCGTCTACCAGGTCCTCGACCCCTCGGGCAAGTTGAGGAAGGGCGCCAAGCCCGCGCTCGACGATGAGTTCGTCCTCGAAGGGCTTCGCTGGATGCTCCTCAGCCGCGCCTTCGACAGCAAGGCCACCGCGCTTCAGCGGCAGGGGCGGTTCGGCGTCTTCTCCCCGGTTATCGGGCAGGAGGCCGCGGTGGTCGGTTCGGCGATGGCCTTCGAGCCGAAGACGGACTGGTTGGTGCCGCAGTACCGGGAGCTGCCCGCCTACTTGATGTGGGGCCTCCCGCTCAGCAAGCACATCCTCAACCTGAGCGGCAACCCGATCGCCGGCCGGATCCCGGAGGATGTGAAGCTGCTTCCCACCCAGGTCGCGCTGGCCGCCCAGCTCCCGCACGCGGTCGGACTCGCGTGGGGTCTCAAGATCCAGGGCAAAGAGGGTGTCGTGGTCGCTTATTTCGGTGAGGGCTCCTCCTCCGAGGGCGACTTCCACGAGTCATGCAACCTGGCCGGCGTCACCGGTGCGCCGATCGTCTTCTTCCTCCAGAACAACCAGTGGGCGATCTCCACGCCGCGCGCTTACCAGACCGCCGCGCGGTACTTCGCCGATCGGGCCCCCGGGTACGGATTCCCCGGCCGCGTCGTCGACGGCAACGACCTGCTCGCCGTCTATGAGGTGACCAGGGAGGCGGTCGAGCGGGCGCGTAAGGGCGACGGCCCGACCCTGATCGAGGCGATCACCTACCGGATGTCGTTCCACAACACGACCGACAACCCGAGCCGGTACCAGGACCCGAAGGACCTCGAGGAGGCCCGCCTGCGCGACCCGATCGAGCGGGTGGAGGCGTATCTGCGCGAGCGCGGCCTCTGGAGCCCGGAGCGGGAGAAGGAGTTCAAGACGGCGGCGGCCCAGGAGATCGAAGACGCCCTCGCCGAGGCGCAAAAGGCACCGCCACCGCAGCCGTCGCAGATCTTCGACCACGTCTTCGCCGAGCTGACGCCCCGCCAGGCCGCCCAGCGCCGCGAGATGCTGGGACGCGACTGAGGTGGGAGGCTGATGGCCGAGCTCACCATCATCGAGGCGATCCGCGCCGCGCTCCTGAACGAGATGGAGGAGGACGAGCGGGTGATGGTCCTCGGCCTCGACGTGGGCCGGCTCGGCGGCGTGTTCAGGACCACCGACGGGATGATCGAGAGATTCGGACGCGCGCGGGTGTTCGACACTCCCCTGGCGGAGGCCTCGATCGTCGGCTCCAGCATCGGGCTGGCGATCTCCGGCCTGATCCCCGTGGCGGAGATCCAGTTCCTCGGCTTCACCCACCAGGCGTTCCACCAGATGGGCCAGCAGCTGGGCCGCTTTCGCTACCGCTCGCGCGGCCGCTATCCGCTCCAGGTGACGATCCGGGCGCCGATGGGTGGCGGCACCAAGACGCCCGAGTTCCATCCCGACGCGATCGAGGCGCAGTTCGTCCAGTCGCCGGCGATCAAGGTCGTGATGCCGAGCAACCCCTACGATGCCAAGGGGATGCTGATCGAGGCGATCCGTGACCCCGACCCGGTTCTCTTCATCGAGCCTGAGCGGCTTTACCGGAAGGGCCGGGCCGAGGTGCCCGACGAGGCTTATACGGTGCCCTTCGGCAAGGCCCGACTGGTGCGCGAGGGTGAGCACGTCACCCTGATCGGCTGGAGCGCGGCGGTGGAGATCTGCGAGCAGGCCGCCGCCAAGCTGGCCGAGGAAGGGATCTCGGCGGACGTCCTCGACCTGCGGTCGCTGGTGCCCCTCGACGTCGAAGCGATGGTCGCCTCGATCACCCGAACCGGCCGCTGCGTCGTCGTCCACGAGGCGCCGCTCTCCGCCGGGTTCGGTGCCGAGGTCGTCGCCACCCTCCAGGAGGAGGCCTTCTACTCGCTCGACGCCCCGATCGCCCGGGTGACCTCCTATGACACGCCATATCCGCCTGCGTCCATGGAGACCGCCTGGCTGCCCAACGCGGCGCGGGTCGTCAACGCGGCTCGGAAGATAGTCAACGCCTGACGCGAGGCGCCGCCGGGGACCCCGCCGAATGCTTACAGAACCTTCACAAATACCCTGACGGCCTGATAGGGGTGCTGTGCATTACTGATGCGAATGTGGCGGGCCACCTCGTTGGGAATCATCGTCGGGGGGGTGCTCAGCTTCTCCCTCGCCTTCATGTTCGCCGACGCCCAGGCAGCCGACCGCTCGCCAAAGCAAGCGGTCGCCGCGGCCGAGGCGGCGGACACGCCAGCTCCGCCCGCAGTCGAGGTGTCACCCGAGCCGTCCGCCACGCCGCCGCCAACCCACCCGAGCTTCGGGCCCCTGGACCAGGCGGTTGCCGGGATCGTCGCCGCCTCCGGGGGTGAGGTCGGGGTGAGCCTGATCGAGCTGGGCGGCGCCGCACCGAGCGTCTGGTCGAGCCGCGGAGCGGCTCCCATGGACGCGGCAAGCACCTACAAGCTGCCCGCCCTCATGGCGGAGGCCCAACTCGTCGCCGAGAAGAAGATCAACCCCGCGGGCACAGTCTGCTTCGAGGACTCCGACTGGGAGGAGGGCTGGTATGACGACTATGCCGCGGGGGACTGCTACAGCCGCAACGTGCTCGCCAGCCGGGCCGGTATCGACTCTGACAACACGGCCGGCCACATGCTCGTCCGCGACATCGGCGGAGCGGAGGCCCTCAACGCCTACGCCGTTGGGCTGGGAGCCATGGACTCGATGTTCTTCGATGGCAATCAGACAACCTCAGACGATCTCGCCCGGCTCCTCGCAGCGGAGGCGACCGGCAGCGCCGGCGGTGCTTCCGCGCAAGCCTGGCTCTATCCCAACCTCACCAAGACAAGGTTTGAAGCGGGCATCCCGGCGGGCGTGCCGGCGGGGACCACCGTAATCCACAAGACGGGCGAGCTCGACCCCGTGGTGGACGACGCGGCGATCGTCTCCGGCGGCAAGAGCGGACCCTACGTCCTCACGGTCATGACCGACGGGCCCGGTGGCGACGCCGCGTGGGGCACGGTGGCGCAGATCTCGGCGGCCGTCTGGGCCTACGAAGCAACGCGCTAGCGCGAACGCCTCGTTGGGGAGGCGCGCTTCTCGGTACGGTTGAGGGCGTGAACCTGGACGCCGAAACCCGGCTGCTTCTCGCCAGCGCCCGGATCGGCATGCTCGCGCTGAACGGCGGTCGCTACCCGCTCGTAAACCCGGCCGCCTTCCACTACGGCGGCGACTCGATCTGGCTTACGACCTCCCGCCACGCCGTCAAGGTCACTTTGGCCCGAAAACAGCCCTCGTGCAGCTTCCTGGTCGACGCCGGAAACCAGTGCGTGCTCCTGGAGGGCGAGGCAGAGGTCTACGACCCGCGATCGGTTCCGGGCATCGCGCGGGCACTCATGGAAGGCCCGGGCTTCTACCTGAACCTGGCCGGCTACGCGTTCAAGAACGCCGCCTTCATCGGCGGCTACCTCCGCGACCTGGCGCGAATACCCGGTGAGTGGTGGCCCCAGAACCGCGCCCTACTTCGCCTCCGTGTCTCGCGCGCCTGGTCGCTGCCCTCCGTCTCCTCGCCACCCGCGGGCCCCGCGCCGGTCCCGGGAGTGCCAGTCGGGGTGCGCCGCACCCTGGCCCGCATCCCCGTCGCGTACGTCTGCACGCTTGTCGATGGCGTGCCGCTGATGGCGCCCGCGCTCTGGGCCGTAGACGGCACCGTCTCGGTCGTCATCGGCGTGGCCGGCTTCCTCGGCATCAGCCGCCGGGCCGCCGGCGGGCTGGCGATCGAATCCCACCACGCCTACCGGGCTACCCGGATGGTCGGCGCCTACCTGAGGGGCCGCTTCACCGCCGACCCGGACGCCAAAGCCGGCATCGCAGAGCGCTACGGCCTCGAATCCGAGCCGGCGGGACTGGGCCTCCGCTTCGAAGCCGAGCGGGCCACCTGGTGGCGGGGCTTCAACCTGGAAACAGCCGAAGTGGAGCAGCCAGCGACCAGGCGGGTGGCGCACTAGGTCGATTCGATTCACCTCCGCGACCTCCCCATAAAGATGGGGAGGGAGTTAGGTAGGGGCGCCTATCTGGTAGATTAGGCATACCTAAATTGCAGAAGTCCATGCGCCGGTCCTCGCTGACCCAGTCCCAGGAGGACTACCTCAAGGCTCTCTATCAGCTCAGGACGGCTGACCGTCCCGTGACCACCTCGGAGCTGGCCGAGCGCCTCGGCGTCTCCGCCGCTTCCACCACCGAGATGCTGGGGAAGCTCACCGCGCTCCGGCTGGTCGACCACGACCGCTATCGAGGCTCGACCCTGACCCCGGCGGGTGAGGCGGTCGCGTTGGAGATGATCCGCCACCACCGGCTGCTCGAGATCTTCCTCACCCGCGCGCTCGGCTACCGCTGGGACGAGGTTCACGAAGAGGCGGAGCGTCTCGAGCACCATATCTCGGAGCGCCTCGAGGCTCGGATCTTCGACAGTCTCGGCCGCCCCGACGTCGATCCCCACGGCGACCCGATACCGACCCTGGAGGGGGAGATGCCGAGCGACCGGCACCGGACGCTCGACCAGTGCCGGCGGGGTGAGCTGCTCGAGGTGCGCCGGGTCTCCGACCGCGATCCCGACAAGCTGCGCGCGCTGGACCTGCTCGGCTTCCACCTCGATGAAGAGGTGGAGGTCGTCAAGGAGAGCCTCTACGAGGGCCCCGTCGTCGTGAAGGTCGGCGGGCATCGCCGGCAGGTTCCGCTCGGGCTGGCGAGGGCCGTTTACGTTGCGTGATTACGGCGCGGTCGAGATCGCCCTTCCGGGCGTGGCCGGGGAGGCCGCCGCCGCTCGCCGGATCCTGGCCGGCGAGGACACCGGCCGCGGTTGGTTCCGTAGCCTGCTTCCCTTCCTCGGTCCCGCTTTCGTCGCCTCGATCGCCTACGTCGACCCGGGCAACTTCGCGACCAACATCTCCGCCGGGGCCCAGTTCGGCTACCAGCTGCTCTGGGTGGTCGTGCTCGCCAACGTCGTCGCCATGCTGCTCCAGAGCCTTTCCGCGAAGCTCGGCATCGCGACCGGGATGAACCTGGCCGAGATCTGCCGCGAGCGCCTGCCCCGCTGGGCGATGATCAGCACCTTCCTGGCCGCCGAGGTGGTCGCGGTCGCGACCGACCTGGCTGAGTTCCTCGGGGCCGCCGTCGGCTTCTATCTCCTGCTCGGGGTGCCGCTCTGGATCGGTGGCCTGCTCACCGCGGCTGCGACGTTCGGCATCCTCGCCCTCCAGCGCTTCGGCTTCCGGCCGATCGAGGCGGTCATCGGGTCGGCCGTGGCGGTCATCCTCACCGCCTACCTCTTCGAGACCGCGCTGGCGAAGCCGGACTGGAGCCAGGTCGGCTACCACGCGATCGTGCCCCAGCTCGGCTCCAACAGCATCCTGCTCGCTGTCGGCATCCTCGGCGCGACGGTCATGCCCCACGTCGTCTTCCTCCATTCTGCCCTGACCCAGAACCGGATCGTTCCGCGAAGCGAGAAGGAGGCGAAGCGGCTGTTTCGCTACGAGGCGGCGGACGTGATCATCGCGATGTCCATCGCCGGGCTGATCAACCTCTCGATGATCTTCATGGCCGCATCGACGTTCTTCGCCGGCGGGCTGCACGCGGTTGGCAGCCTGCAAGAGGCAGAGCGGACCCTTCGGCCTCTCCTCGGCGATGCCTCCGGCATCGCTTTCGCGATCGCCCTGCTCGCCTCCGGCCTCAGCTCCTCGTCGGTCGGGACGATGGCCGGCCAGATCGTGCTCCAGGGCTTCCTCCGGCGAAAGGTAAGCGTCTGGCTGCTGCGTCTTGTCACGATGCTGCCAGCCCTCTTCGTGATCGCCCTGGGGCTCGACCCGACCCAGACCCTGGTGATCAGCCAGGTGGTGCTCTCCTTCGGCCTCCCCTTCGCCGTCGTGCCGCTGGTGCTCTTCACCTCCGACCGCGAGGTCATGGGCAGCCTCGTCAACCGCACCCCGACCAAGATCGCGGCCTGGGCCGTCACAGCCGCGGTGATCTCCCTCAACCTGCTGCTCATCGCGCAGACGTTCGGCTTCCGCTTTTAGGAACCGATTCGACTTTCATTCGCGCGTCGTTGGCGCGACGTCAGTGAATTGCGCCCGAAGCGACGGGGGCTTGCCGTATTCAGTAGAGCATGGCAAGGTCATGCCCTTGATGGGGTCCGCTCTCTCACGGCCAAACGAGGCCGTCGACCAGGCTCGGATCTTCATGGCGCTGCAGGAGGTCGCTCTCGCGGCCGGCGGCGTTCTCGACCCCGCCGAGCTTGCCGGCCTGGCGATCGAGCACGCGCGCGACCTGGTCGACGGCTGGAGCGCGACCCTGGTCTGGTTCGAGCCCGGGGATGCGGTTCGAGTGCTGGCCGACAACCATCCGACGGTCTTTCCCGCCATCGATCTCGAGCCCGGCAAGGGCATGACAGGCCAGATCCTCCGCACCGGGGAGCTGACGGTCGTCAACGATTACGCCGCCTGGGAGCACGCTTTCGACTGGGCGGTCGAGGGCGGCGTGCGGAGCATGATCGGGGTGCCGCTCAAGGTGCGCGACCGCACGCTCGGCTGCCTGCTCGTCCGCTCTGCCGAGGCCGGCTTCTTCAGGCCCGAGCTATGTGAGGCGCTCACCCTGCTGGCATCGGTCGTGGCGCCTGCGCTGCAGGCCACCTCGCTCTCCGCCGAACGCGAGAAGCAGGCGGGGATCTTCCGAGCCCTGCATGAGCTGGCGGTCGCCGCAAGCGGGGTCCTCGAGCCCCGCGAGCTCGCCCGGATCGCCGTCGAACGCTGCCGCGAGCTGCTCCAGGTCGACGGGACCGTGCTCTTCCATGTCGACCGCCAGTCCGGCATGCTGCAGCCTCTCCACGAGTCGACTTCGGAGGTCGTCGACCGGCAGGTGAAGCCGGGCGAGGGCGCCATCGGGCTCGCCTTCACCCACCGTAAGCCGTACGCGGTGGACGACTACGCCGCCTGGGAGCACCGGATGCCGGGACCGAGCGGCCGCGGCCTCGCCGCGGGACTCGCCCATCCGCTGGTCGCGGGCGACCGCGCCATCGGCGTGGTCGGCGTGTGGTGCAGCACCAGGCGAAACTGGTCGGAGAACGACATCCAGATCCTCAGCCTGGTGGCGGCGCAGATCGGCCCCGCCCTCCAGCGGGCGACCGCGGCGATGGAGAAGGAGATCCAGGCCGAGACCTTCCGCGCGCTCAACGAGGTGGCCGTCGCCGCAGCCGGCGTGCTCGAGCCGGCTGAGCTGGCCCGGATCGCAACCGAACGGGCGCGGGACCTGGCGAAGTCGACAGGCGCCTCTCTGACCTGGTACGACGAGCAGGAGCAGGGGCTTCGGCTGCTAGCCGAGACCGAGATCGAGTTCGATCCCGGCAAGATCATCCCGGTCGCCGACGCGGGTGCCCACGGCTTCGCCTTCGAGATGGGAAAGCCGCTCGCGGTGGCCGACTACAAGAAGTGGTCGCGGCGCGTGCCCTCGGAGACCAGTCGTGTCACCAGCGCTCTCGTCGTGCCCCTCCAGGTGCGCCAGCGGCGGATCGGGACGCTCGGCGTCAGCTATCGCGAGCACCACCATTTCGTTGCCGAGGACATCCAGATGCTGAGCCTCCTCGCCGCCGAGGTGGCGCCCTCGCTGGAGGCCGCCCGGCTGCACGAGGACCTGGTCGCCTCCACCCGGAGCACGCGGGCCATCTTCGACACCGCCCCGGTGGGCATCGCCCGGCTGGATCTCAAGCTCCAGATCCTGGGCCTCAACCGGCGGGCCGAAGAGCTCACCGGGCACACCGGCAGCGAGCTGGTCGGGCGCTCGGCCGTGCTCAGCCTGATCGGGGCCGATGACCTCACCGACGAGGTTCGCGAGCTCATGGCCGGCACGCGCCAGCAGATCCGCTTCGAACGGGTTATCCGTCGCCACGGGGGCGGGGGCTTTCTCGCCGACCTTACCCTCACAGCCGTGCGCAACCCGGCGGGTGACGCAGAGTTCCTCTACGCGATGTTCGACGACATCACGGAGCGGAAGCGCTCCGAGGAAGCGCTCCGTGAGAGCGAGGGGCGGAAGAGCGCGATTGTCGAGTCCTCGCTCAACTGCATCATCGCGGCCGACGACCGGGGCCGGATCATCGAGTACAACACGGCCGCCGAGCGCATCTTCGGGCTGCGCCGGGAGGACGTCCTTCGGAAGGGCCTCTGGGACACGATCATTCCGCCCCGGCTGCGGCGGGCCCACCAGCGGGGGCTTGACGCGATGGAGATCGGCGCCGGCGACGAGCCCGGCCGCCGCTTCGAGACCATCTGCATCCGCGCCGACGGGTCCGAGTTCCCCGTCGAGCTCTCGGTCGCCGCCTTCCAGCAGGACGGCAAGACGATGTTCTCGACCTCGATCCGGGACCTGACCGAGCGCGTGCACGCCGAGACGATGCGGCTCGAGAGCGAGGCGAAGTCCCGGTTTGTCGCCGCCATGAGCCACGAGCTGCGCACTCCGCTCAACTCGATCCTCGGCTTCTCCCAGCTGCTCGCGAGCTCCGGCACCGGCGGCCTCAACGACCGCCAGCAGCGCTATGTCGGCCACATCGAGTCGAGCGGCCGCCACCTCCTGGCGCTGATCAACGACGTTCTCGACCTGAGCAAGGTCGAGGCCGGCCAGATGGAGGTCGAGCTGGAGCCGATCGAGCTCGAGCCTCTCCTCGAGGAGGCGGTCAACCAGCTCCGCCCGCTGGCCGACGCCAAACCGCTCGAGCTTGTCCTGGATCCCGCGCCGGGGATCTGGATCCGGGCCGACCGCCGCCGCTTCCTGCAAGTGATGCTGAACCTGCTCTCCAACGCCATCAAGTTCACCGCCGCGGGAGGCAGCGTCCGCGTCACCGGCGTCCGCGCCGGACGGATGGCGGAGATCTCGGTCATCGACACCGGGATCGGCATTCCCCTGGCGGAGCAGGACCGGATCTTCGAGGAGTTCACCCAGGTGGAGCGGCAGGCGACGCAGACCTCGGAGGGCACCGGGCTTGGCCTCGCACTGAGCCGCCGGCTCCTGCAGCTGATGCGGGGCAGCATCCACGTCGAAAGCCAGGAGGGCAGCGGCAGCACCTTCCGAGTCGTCCTCCAGCGGATCCGGCCGGCCGACGTCGCCGGGGCGCGACCCACTCTGCTGGTTGTCGAAGGCGCCGCGGGCGACCCGACGCTGGTGTCCCAGCTGGCCGCCGGCACCTATCGCGTGCTCGCCTCCGACAACGTCCGCGAGGCGGCTCAGGTCGCCCGCCGCCGGCGCCTTGCCGGCATCGTCATCGGAGAGTCGATCCTCATGGCTGACGAGGACTGGCTGCGGGAGTCCCTGCGCAGCCACCCTAAAACGCACACATTGCCCATACTGTCAGCCGCAGTGGCCCTGCAACCCGGAGTGCTGATCCGTGACTGAGAAAGTCCGTCGCCAGCCTGTCGTGTTGGTCGTCGACGATCATCCGCTCAACCTCGAGCTCATTGAGGGGTGTCTGGCCGACGTCGACTGCCGGGTGATCACCGCCACCGACGGCATCGAGGCGCTCGAGCTGGTCAAGAAAGACCGCCCCGACCTGGTGCTGCTCGACGTGATGATGCCCCGGATGGACGGCTACGAGGTCTGCCAGCGGCTCAAGGACTCGCCCGAGGGAAAGCTGCTGCCGGTCGTCATGGTCACCGCGTTGGGTCAGATCGCCGACCGAGTCCGCGGCCTCGAGGTGGGAGCCGACGACTTCATCGTCAAGCCAATCGAGCGCGTCGAGCTGGTTGCCCGGGTACGCTCGCTGCTTCGCGTCAAACACCTTTACGACCGGCTCGACGACGCCCAGCGGACGATCTTCTCCCTTGCCCGTGCGGTTGAGGCGAAGGACAGCGCGCTGGAGTCGCACACCGAGCGCGTGGGCATGAACGCGCGCCGCATCGGCGAAGCGCTGGGCCTGCCTGAGGACACCCTCGACGACCTGCTCTGGGGGGGCGTCATCCACGACATCGGGAAGATCGGGACCCCCGATTCGATCCTTCTCAAGCCGGGTCCCCTGACGCCCGAAGAGTTCGAGATCATGAAGCAGCACGTCTTCACGGGAGAGGAGATCGCCCGCCCGCTCCGCTCGGCCCACGACCTGCTTCCGATCATCCGCCACCACCACGAGCGGATCGACGGCACCGGCTATCCCGACGGTCTCGCCGGCGAGGACATCCCGCTGGTGGCCCGGATCGTCGCCATCTGCGACGCCTTCGACGCCATGATCAGCGACCGCCCCTACCGCAAGGGCCTGAGCCATGCCGACGCACTGGCCACCCTGGTCGCCGGCGCCGGCACCCAGTGGGACTCGAAGCTGGTGGGCATTTTCCAGACCCTCGTCAGCGAGCCGCTCCCGGAGCACGAACCAGCCGCTTGTTAGGGAAGTGGCTCTAGTGTCCAGGACACTAGTTCCAGGACACTAGCATTCCGTCTGTGGTCCGCCTGGCCGTGGTCGCCGTTCTCGTCATCTCCCTCGAATGGGGTCGCGTGCTTCTCGAACGGGCGACCGGGCCCGTTCCGGCCATTGCTCTGGGCGGGCTCGCCCTCGGCCTCTGCGCCCTCGGCTGGAAGCCGGAGGCCCTCGGCCTGAGCCGCGACCACCTCTGGCTCAAGCTCCTGGGAGGGCTTGCCATCGCCGCCGTGCTGCTCCTGCCCGCCGCCGTGCGCTGGCAGGGCGCCCCCGTTCTGCCCGTCCCGCTGGCGATCTCGGCGATCGCCATCTCGATCGGTGAAGAGCTCGCCTTCCGGGGAGCGCTCTATGCCGCTCTGGAAGCGGTCTGGGGTCCTCTCGCGGCAGTCCTCGGCAGCGCCCTCGTGTTCGCGGCCGGCCACGTCCTCTCCCACCCGCCGCTCTTCCTGCTGGCCGTGCTCGCCGCCGGCCTGGTGCTCGGCACCTGGCGCTGGGCGGCCCACGACCTCGTCGGCCCGATGCTCGGCCACACCCTGGCGGACCTCGCTCTTTGAGGCGGGCCCGGGTCGCGCTCATCGCGCTGGCGCTGGTCGCCGCCGCCTACCCGCTTGCCGCCCTCCAGACGCCGCCCGGCTTCTACGAGGGCTTCTGCCCTCCGGTGGACTACAGGTTCCTCAACCCGCCGCCGGGGGTGAAGAGCAGCAAGCCTCCGGCCGCCGGCCATGCCGAGATCAAGGTTGTCGCCGGGGTCGTACAGCCCGGCTTCGTGGCGACAGCCGACGACAACCCGCAGGCCCAGCTGAGCTTCGTCCCAGGCGCCTTCACGGCGCCGGCCTCCGGGCCGGAGGTGATCGACAGCAAGCCGGTGAGCAGCTATCCGGCCGCCACCGGTATCGCCGTCGTGACGAACGTCTACCAGATCACCACGTCGACGCCGATGGTGAAGGCCTCCAACCTGCGCCTGCTCTACTCGACCGTGCTACCGGCGCCGTCGTCGATCTACGAGGCCCAGAGCGGGGGCACCTGGACCGCGCTGACCTCCAACCCGAGCACCGGCACCGGCTGCTCGGATATCGTCGCCCAGATCACCACGACCGGTTACTTCATGGCCGGCTACCCGAGCAACAGCACCCGTCCCAACGGGTCGACGACGATCGGTGGCGGCCAGGTGCTGCCGATCGTGGTGGCGCTGGCGATCCTGATCGTGGTGCTGGCGGGCGTCCCGCTGGCGGTTAT
>DATCOZ010000244.1:0-16900 GCA_036564345.1 Candidatus Dormiibacterota bacterium
GACCAGTTCCGGATGCGCAAGTTCGAGCCCTGCTGGGGCGCCTTCGCCTACCAGCTGGTCGACCCCTTCCCGTCGATCGGGTTCGGCGTCGTCGACTACGCCCGCCATCCCAAGGCCGCCCTCGCCGCGCTCCGGCAGGCGATGGCTCCGACCCGGCTGATCATCGAGCCGCTCGGTTTCGACGCAGGCGGGGGCGCGCTTCGCTACTCGCCGGGCAAGGCGGTTGAAGCCCGGCTGGTCGTGGTGAACGACGACTTCGACGCCAGCGGACCGGCGCGGGTCCGCTGGAGCCTTCACCGCGAGCGGGCACCCGACCGTTCCGGCATGGCCTTCGTTCGCGACGCCCTCGTCCGCAAGTCCTTCTCGGGATCGATCGACTTCGAGCTGCCGGCCGCGGTCGAGCCTGCCGTCCAGGTGGCAAAGCTCAGCCTCCCGGCAGGTGGGGAAGGCGTCTACCGGCTCGCCGGCGAGCTGCTCGTGGGGTCCCGGATGGCCGACTCGACCGAACTCGACCTCGAGGTCTCGGCCGCGCCCTCGCCCGAGCGCCGGCGGCGCCCGCTGCCCGGCTACCTGGCCGATCGCCTGGTCGACCCCAAGAGCCTGCGGTCTGACGCTCGGGGGTTGAGCGTGGAGCTCCTGAACCAGACCCGGCCTGCCGCCCTGACCGCGGTGCACGGCCTGGCCTTGGACGGCCACCCGGTCGACACCCATCACGTCCTGGCGGAGATCAGCGGCCGGACGCTGCCGCTCCCAAAGCGACTGGAGCTTCCGATGGGCCGGCGGGTTCGCCTGCTGGTCGACCTGGGCGCACCCCTTCACCCGGGCCGGCACACGCTGGAGCTCGACCTCACCATCGCGGGGGTTGCGAGCGGACGGCTTTTGATCGAAGGCATCGTCGCACCGGAGGAGCTCAGGCCGGCCGGCTCACCTCGCCCGTGACAGATGGGGCCGTCTCGTCGGTCGCGGACGCGCAATCTTGACTCGAAAATGGCGGCTGCCATACTTTCTCACGCGGGACGAAAAGAATAGTCCTCGCTGGCGCGCGCACACCGACAGCAAACGGAGGCCCTCCCAGTAATGGATCCAACAGTTGTAGTAGTCGTCGTAGTCGTGCTCCTCCTTGTACTTGTCGTAGGGAGCATCTTCCTGCTGCGGCGGCTGGGACGAGCTCGAAAGAGCCCGGCGGCCGCAACGCCTCCTCCCGGTGCGCCCGTCTCCGCGGGTCCTCCGGCGGCGACCGCGGCCGCATCGGCAGGCGGCCCGGCCTCCCCGGCCTGGACGGCGCCGACGGTGCCGCCGGCGACTTCCCCAGTCGCTACGCCGGGTACATCGGTGCCCACCTGGGCTCCCCCTCCGACGGCCACGCCGCCGGCTCCGACCCCGCCACCTGCCGCCGCCGCCCCGCCGCCGTCGCCGAGTTGGGCGCCGCCCGCCACGCCCGCTCCGCCCGCCGCACCGGCGCCGTCGGCCACGCCCGCCTCTCCCTCCGCGCCGTCGGGCTGGGAGGCTCCCGCGGGAGCGGCTTCCCCGGCGCCTCCGGCAGCACCGGGCTGGCAGACTCCCTCGGCCGCCCCCGCTCCGGCCCCGACGCCGGCTTGGGAAGCACCGGCTGCGCAGATCCCGGCCACTCCAACAGCGCCGGTATGGGAAGCCCCCGCGGCCCAGCCGGCCGCCCCCGCGGCCCCAGCCTGGGAGGCGCCTGCGGCTCCCGTCGAGCCTCCCGTGTCGACCTGGGCCGCGCCCGCCGTCGAAACTCCTGCCGCGCCGGCCCCGCCGCCCGCGCCGGCCGCCCCCGCTTGGGAGGCTCCGTCTGCCGCCGCCGGGACCGATGCTCCGGCAGTCCCCGCCTGGGAGGCGCCGGCCGGCGCGACGCCGCCTTCGGCAACCCCAGCTTCCGCAACCCCTTCCTGGGAGTCGCCGGCTACAGACACGGCGGCCACCGAAGCATCCGTCGCTGAAACAGCGGCGGTCGAAGAACCGGGCGCCGCTGAGCCCGCCGCCGAAACGCCGGCAGCCGAAGCAGCGGCCGAGGCGATGACGGCGGAAGAGATGACCGCCGACCAGATGACCGCCGATGCGCCGGCGGGCGAAGCATCCGCAGCCGAGGCGCCCGCCGCCGAGGAGCCCGCCGCGGAAGCGCCCACCTCGGAAGCGCCCTCCTCGGAAGCGCAGGCCGCCGACGTCGGTGGGACGATGCAGATGCCCGCCTATCAGCCGGATACGGCGCCCGCCTGGGAGGCCCCGCAGCCCGAGACCCCGGCCCCTGCCGAGACATCGCTCGCGGCAGCGACACCGGCCGCGGCGGAGACACCTGTTGCGGCAGAGGCACCGGCAACGACCGAGACGACGTTCCCGCCCGACGCACCCGCCGCGGCCGAGCCGGCACTTGCGGCAGAGCCACCGGTTCCTGCCTGGGAGAAGCCTGCTCCGGCCGCCGAGCCCGCCCCCGTCGCCTGGGCGGCGCCGTCGCCCGACGGGGCGGCACCCGCCGAGCCGGCCGCACCGGCCGCCCCCGCCACCCCCGAGGCGAGCAGCTGGGACACGCCGCCGGCCGCCGAGTCGGCCGAAGCGGCCAGGTTGGGCGGCACGATGGCGATCCCCGCCTGGACCCCCGCCACCGCCGAGCCGCCGGCAGCCGGGCCGGCTCCGGATGCGGGCCTCGACCGGACCGTCTTCGTGGACTCGACCGCGATCGCCGACCACGCCGCTTCGGTGTCTGGGGCGCCCGGCCTGGCCGAGGGCGAGCTGATAATCGCATCCGGCCCCGACAGCGGCCACAGCTACAAGATCGCCGGCCCGGCGATCCGGATCGGCCGCGCACCTGACAACGACCTCGTCCTCCGCGACCCCGCCACCTCGGGACATCACGCTCGCGTCGAGCGGCGCGGCAACCAGTTCTTCGTCGTGGACCTCGGCTCAACCAACGGCACCCTGGTCAACGGGGAGGTCGTCATGGAACGCGAGCTCAAGAACGGGGACGCGATCACAATCGGTCAGAACGCGGTCAACTTCGCAGTCCACTGATGGGGCTTCGTCTGGCCTGGGCCACAGACCCCGGCCTGGCCCGCGAGAACAACGAAGACTCGGTTTTCGTGTCGCGGGACACGGGCCGCCTCGACGCGCTCCTGGTGGTCGCCGACGGGATGGGAGGCCATGCCTCGGGCCAGGTGGCGAGCAGGCTGGTCGCGGAAACGGTCAGCGACGAGCTGAGCGACGCCGGTGACATCGGCGGCGAGGACCTGAAGGCGGTTTTGGCCAAGGTCAACTCGACCGTCTACCAGGCCTCTCTCGCCCAATCCGAGAATGCCGGGATGGGCAGCACCCTGGTCATGGCGGCGATCAAGGACGGTCGCTTGAGCCTGCTCAACGTCGGCGACAGCCCGGCCTACCTCTTCCGATCCGGCACCGTCACCGAGATCTACCAGAACCACAGCTGGCCGTCGGAGCAGGCGCGCGCGGGCATCATCACGCCGGAGCAGGTCGTCAACCACCCTCAGAAGCACCGCTTGGCGCGGGCGGTGGGGGTCTGGGACCACGTCAAGGCTTTCACCAACGAGCTCGACCTCCAGCACGGCGACGTCGTGCTGCTCTGCAGCGACGGCGTCGAGGAGGCGGGAGTGACGACCGACGAGGTCCGCGAGCTGATGGAGAAAGAGGACCTCCAGGCCGCGGTCGAGGAGCTGGTCGAGCTCTGTCGCACCCGCGGCGCGCCCGACAACGTGACGATCGCGGTCGTACGGGTCGAGTAAACGGGCAAAGGGGGGCAGGCCCCGCCTTTTCCGGAATCCCCCCTCTCGGCGCGACGCATTGGTGTCGATTCCGAACAACTCATTCGGCCGGGGTAAACCCGGCCTACGCGTGACGTTTGGGCCGAGGGCCGTTTCCGGCGTACAAAAGGACCGGTCAGTAAGCCTCGGCCATTAGCTCTGCCAGGTGCTTCACCGGGATCTTGCGGCCTCTCGATCTGACACCGGCGGCGAGTTGCATCTGGCAGCCCGGGTTGGCTGTCACCACCAGCTCCGGCTCCACCGAGAGAAGGTTGTCCATCTTCTCGGCCAGGATTCGCCCTGACATCGCCGGCTCGAGCGCGTTGTAGATCCCGGCCGACCCGCAGCAGATGTCGGCGTGGGGCATCTCGACGAATTCGACGCCGGGCACCGCGCGGAGCAGCTCTCGGGGCTGCTGGGTGATCCGCTGCGCGTGGGCGAGGTGGCAGGGGTCCTGGTAGGTGACCCGGACCCTGACCTCGCGGGCGGGCTTCGGCAGGCCCACTTCGGCGAGGAACTCGAACAGGTCGCGCGTCTTAGGCCCCAGCTCGTCGTAGAAGTCCTTCAGGTGCGAGGCGCAGCCCGCCGAGTTGACGACCAGCAGGTCGAATCGAGAGGCGTCGAAGGCGGCCTCGTTATCGTCCCGGAGCTTCCGGGCAGAGGCGAGATCTCCGTTGTGGGCGAAGAGCGCACCGCAGCACTTCTCGCGGGGAGGGAACCAGACCTCGCAGCCGGCCAGCTGGAGCAGCTTCACCGAAGCGGCATGGGACTCCGGGAACATGATCGGCATCACGCAGCCGGTCAGGAAGGCCACCCGCATACGGCGGCTGCCGATGGCGGGCGCGACCCGGGCGGCCGGCGGCCGGTACTGGGCCCTTAGCCTGGGCAGCTGCCGGCCCTGGGGCGCGATCGAGGTCAGCCCGATCATCTGCGCGGCACGGATGAGGCCGCCGAAAGCGCGGAGACGGCGGGGATGGGCGAGCAGCTGGCGCATCGCCAGGGTGGCGGTCGCCCGCCCGACGTTGAAGCCGCGCAGCCGCTCAACCTCGGCCCGACCGTGCTCGATGATCCTGCCGTAGGGGACTCCCGAAGGACAGACCGCCTCGCAGGTGCGGCAGCCGAGGCAGAGGTCGATGTGCCGGGCAAGCTCCTCGGTGAAAGGCAGCTGCCCACGCTGCCACTGCGTCATCAGGTAGAGCCGGCCGCGGGGGGACTCGGTCTCCAGGTTGGTCACCCGGTAGGTGGGGCAGTAGTTGAGGCAGAGACCGCAGTGGACGCAGGTCGACAGGTCGTCGTCGGCCGGGGCGTCCGGCCCCTGGAACACTCCCGCGTTCCGGATGTCGATGGCCATCAAACGAGGTAGCGGCCGGGTGAGATCGTCCGGCTGAAGTCGAAGGTGTCCCGGAGCTGCCGCATCAGCTCGACGGTTGGCGGCGGGGTGCCCCAGGCGCCGACCTCGCGCTTGAACTCGGGCGGGGCTGCAAGTACGACCAGCGATCCACCGGCCGCCTCGGCCGCACGCCGGACCGTCCGAAACTCGTCTGCCGAGTCGAAGTCGAACCAGTGGGCGACACCAACCCCGGGTTGGGCCACCCAGCGGGCGCCGCCCGGGAGCAGGCGGAGCAGATCGGCGAGCGATCCGCGCCGCACCGAGAGCCGCGCCCAATGGTCGGAGGCGCGTCGCCGATGCGCCTCCCAGAACGTGGCGGGGGCCTTCGCCCAGCCCAGCTCGCCGAGGATCCGGCGGACCCCCGCCTCGCTGCCGGCGACCCGCGCCGCCAGGCTAAATTTGCCCTCCTCGTGGACGAGCTCGAGGGCGACCGGCGGCATCTTCAGGCCGAGGGCTCGCTCCGCCTCCGTCCAGGCCTCCTCGAAGCGGGCCGCGGGCCGGCGGACGGTCTCCTCGAAGAGCGGAGCGGGGAAGAGCTTGAACGACGCCTCGACGATCACGCCGAGGGTTCCCAGCGCCCCGTAGTGGAGCTTGTTCAGGTCGTAACCGGAGACGTTTTTGACGACCCGACCGCCGGAGCGGGCCAGCTTCCCGTCGGGCAGGGCGACGCGGAGTCCGACCAGGTAGTCGCGAGCGGTGCCGTAGCGGAGTCGGAGCGGTCCCGACCAACCGGTGGCGAGCAGCCCCCCGATGCTGTGGCCGGGTCCACCGAAAGGGTCGAGGGGCAGGAACTGCTTCGCCTTGGCGAGCTCCTCCTGCAGCGCCTCGAGGGTGATCCCGGCCTCCACCGTCACGGTGAGGTCGTGAGGGCTGAACTCGACGATCCGGTCCAGCGCACCGGTCTCCAAAGCGAGGTCGAAGCGGGCGGGCGGGTCGCCCATGCCGAGCGCGCGGCCGCCGCCGATGGGGATCACCGACAACCCCTCGGAGGTGGCGTCGGCGAGCACCCGCGCCAGCTCGTCCGCCCCGGCCGGACGCGCGGTTGCGATGGCCTCCAGGCCGTCTACCACCACTGGGCCTGGGCGGCCACCCCGCTCCGAGCGACCAGGCGAGGCTCGGCAAGGTCCGCGTCGGGAAAGACCTTGCCCGGGTTCAGCATCCCGCGAGGATCGAAAACGTCCTTGACACGGTGCATCGCACCGAGGTCGTCGGGCCCGTAGATCCAGGGCATGAAGGCGTTCTTCTCGAGCCCGATCCCATGCTCGCCGGAGAGCGTCCCGCCGGCGTCGATGCAGGCACGGAGCATCTCCTCCCCGGCTTTCTCCACCTTTTTCATCACGCCCTCCTCGCGGAGGTCGAAAAGGATGTTGGGATGGAGGTTGCCGTCGCCGGCGTGGAACACGTTGGCAACCGGCAGGCGGTAGTGCCCGGCGATCTCGCCGACCCGCTGGAGCACCTCGGGCAGGCGGGTCCGAGGCACCACGCCGTCGTGCAGGTAGTAGTTGGGCTTGATCCGGCCGAGCGCTCCGATCGCCCCCTTCCGGCCAGCCCAGAGAAGCTCCCGCTCCGCCTTGTCCCCGGCAAGCCGGACCGCGAACGCCTCGTTCTGCTCGAGGATCCGCCGGATCTCGCCGATCAGCTCACCCGCCGACTCCGTCAGCCCGTCGACCTCCACCAGGAGGACTGCGCCCGCGTCGGTGGGGTAGCCGGCGTGGTAGTGCGCCTCGACCGCACCGACGGTGGTCTCGTCCATCATCTCGAGCGCAGCCGGCACGATGCCGTGCCCGATGACGTCAGACACCCCGTGGCTGGCGGTCTCGATGGTGGGGAAGGCCGCCAGCAGGGTCTGGATCGCCTCCGGGACGGCGAGCAGCCTCACCTGGATCCGGGTGATCACGCACATCGTCCCCTCCGACCCGACCAGCACGCCGAGAAGGTCGAGCCCGGGCGCGTCCGGATCGTCGCCGCCCACCCAGTGCACGGAGCCGTCGGCGAGCACGACCTCCATGCCGACGATGTGGTTGGTCGTCACGCCGTAATAGAGGCAATGCGGCCCGCCCGAGTTCTCGGCGGCATTGCCGCCGATCGTGCAGGCCTTCTGCGAGGAGGGATCAGGGGCGTAGAAGAGCCCATGCCGAGCCGCTTCGACGCTCAGGTCGGCGTTGACGACGCCGGGCTCGACGATGGCGGTCCGGCTGCGGGGGTCGATCTCGATGATCCGGTGCATCCGGGCGAGCGAGAGTGCGATCCCTCCCCGCAGCGTGACCGCTCCGCCGGACAGGCCGGTGCCCGCTCCCCGTGGGACAACGTTGAGGCCGTGCGCCTGCGCGATCCGCATCACGAGCGACACCTCCGCCGTGCTGGCGGGGAAGACAATCGCGTCGGGTAGGGCGCCCGTGATCGATGCGTCGCGCTCGAAGATGACGAGGTCGTGCGGCTCGGTGACGACGTGGTCGGGACCCACTGCCCTGCGCAGCTGCTCGACGGCTCCCCGATTCACCTGGTCAGCACCCCGTCAGGCCAATGGCGCTTCGCGAGTAGGGTCCCGCTCGAAGGAGTCGAAGCGACGGTCGAAGCTGCCCGGCAGCGAAGGCGACTCGACCGTCTGCCGGCCCGGGATGAGCAGCTCGAGCCAGGCCTGACACTCCTCGTCGGAGGGCATCTGGTCCGGCCGCTCGAAAAGAACGTCGTAGATCCGGCTGTGAGGCGAGACCTGGATTGTGTACCAGACCGCGAGGCCGTCCGCGGTGACGCTGCGATGGCGCTCGTCGACCCGCCGGTTGACCGGCAGCTTCAGCGGCTTGGCCTCTGCCTCCATCCGCAGCCGCGCCGCCTCCGCCACCCAGGCAGCTCGATCCATGCCCCGATCATACGATCAGCCTCCCGCAAGCCCATCAGCGGGATTAATCGTCACATAGAAATCGTCTATGTTCATGGCGCTGCCTATCGGACAGACGTAGATTGAACGCAATGGACATCGTGCTCTACGGCCGCGCGGGCGACCCCGACTCGGAGACGATGCGCGACTACTTCGACTCCCGCGGGATCGACTACCGGATGCGCACGATCGACGTCGACCGCGACGCCCGCCGGGAGTGGGAGGACCTCGACGGCCAGGTCACTCCCGTGATCACCATCGACCGAACCAGGATCGTCCGCGGTCTCGATCGCACCCGGCTCGAGAACTTCATCGGCTGGGTCGGCTGCTGAGGCGGACCTAGCCCGCAGCTAAACTCGGAGCGTGAACTCACGCTCCCGGGTTGAAGCGGCTCTCCGGGGGGCCGCCGTCGACCGTCCGCCCGCCGCCGCCTGGGGCCACACCTACCGCGAGGAATGGTCGCCCGAGGCGCTGGCCCGGGTCACCGTCCAGCGGGCTCGCCGGTACGGGTGGGACTTCGTCAAGTTCCAACCCCGCGCCTCCTCCTTCGCCGAGGCGTTCGGCGCCCGCTACGAGAGCGCCGGCCACTCGCTCCGGGCACCCAGGGAGACGGCGCACCCGATCCACGCCTTCAAGGATTGGCCCAGCCTCCAGGCGGCCGATGCCTCGGCGCCGTCGCTCGCCGATCAGGTCGAGGCGCTTCGCCTCACCGTCGCCGAGCTGGGACCTGAGGTGCCGGTGCTGCAGACCGTGTTCTCGCCGATCACCGTCGCGGGCTACCTGGTCGGCAAGGACAAGCGGCGCGTCGTCCGCGACCTTCGCCGCCATCCCGAGGAGGTGCTCGAGGCCCTCGACCGGATCGCCGGCACGATGATCGACTTCTCGCTCCGCTCGATTGAGGCGGGGGCCGCCGGCATCTTCTATGCGATCTCCGGCTACGCCAGCGCCGGGATGATGACCGCCGAGGAGTACGACCGCTGGCTCTTTCCCCTGGACGAGCGGATCCTGGGCGCGCTGCCCAGGTCGGCCTGGTTCAACGTGCTCCACCTGTGCCGCGGCCGGCTCCACTTCGACATCGCGCGACGGCTGCCGGTCCAGGCCGTGAGCTGGTCGGTCGCGGACGCCGGCAATCCCTCGCTGGCGGAAGGCCGCAAGCTCTCCGGCAAGGCGGTGATGGGCGGCCTCGGCCAGCGCACGACGCTCTACCGGGGGACGCCCGAGGAGGTCGTCCGCGAGGCCCGCGAAGCCCTCCGCGAGACCGGCGGCGAGCGCTTCCTGCTGGCGCCCGGCTGCTCGGTTCCGCCCGGTGCGCGGGCGGAGAACCTGGTCGCGATGATGAAGGCGGTCGCCGCGTGAGCGCCGTCGTCGGCCTCGCGGAAATCGTGCTCTGGACGCACGACATGGAGCGCTCGCTCGCCTTCTACCGCGACCTCTTCGGCCTCGAGCTGATCTCGAAGCCAGAGGTGCCGGCGCGCTTCCTCAGCACCGGCGAGGTCTCGGGGGGCGTGCCCGGGATGATCGTGCTTTCGCCCCACCCCGACGGCGCCGCCGGCACCTTTCCGGCGGCGAAGCGGGAGCGAGTGCTCCACCACCTCGCCTTCAAGCTCGCGCCAGATCGCTACGACGATCTCCGGGAACGCTGCGCAGCGGCAGGGCTCGAGGTGCGCGGAGGTGTCCACCCGGTCCTGCCCGGTGTGCGCACCTTCTACGTCGACGACCCGGAGGGCAACGAGATCGAATGTATAGCGTTGGAGCTGCCCGAGCCGTCAGCAGCCGCCCACGAATAAGGAACAAGAATGCCGATTTTGCGAATTGAACACCCCGTCCCCGACTTCGCCGGCTGGAAGCGGGCGTTCGACAGTGACCCCGCCGACCGCAAGGGCTCAGGGGTTCGCCGATACCAGGTGATGCGGTCGGTCGAGGATCCGAACTACGTCATGATCGATCTGGAGTTCGACAGCCTCGAGGAGGCGGAGGGGCTTCTGACCAAGATGCGGCGAGTGTGGAGCGGTGAAGGTCAAGCTCGGATTGTCGATTCGGTCGAGTCCCGTGAGCTCTGAAGAGATCTCGCTTGCCATGCCGGAGGGGAACGAGGTCGAGTGCATCTCTCCCGCCGCATCGCCGGCGGCGCCGTCGGACTCATGACCGGCGCCGGCCCGGTTCCCCCGCCGTCCGACGCGGCGCTCATCCGGATGTTGTCGGGGCGCCTGGTCTCCATCCAGGTCGGGAAGCCGCGCTTCCTCGATCTCGACGTGGGGCTGCCCGAGCCGCTCGACCACCGGTGGCACAGCGCCTTCTTCAAGGAGCCCGTCGCCGGCCCCGTCATGGTCCGCTTCACCAACGTGGAGGGCGACCTGCAGGCGGATCCCCGGGTACACGGCGGCCCCGAGATGGCCGTCCTCTGTTATTCGGCCGACCACTATGCGGGCTGGCGGCAGGAGCTCAGCATCGCCGAGATGGGCCCGGGTGGTTTTGCCGAGAACTTCACGATCAGCGGCCAGGACGAGCTCAGCGTGTGCATCGGCGACGTCTACCGGGTTGGGGCGGCGACCGTCCAGATCAGCCAGCCGCGCGGCCCCTGCTACAAGATCTCCTACCGCTGGAAACGGCCCGACCTTCTCGAGCGCTGCGAATCGAACGGACGCCATGGCTGGTACCTCCGCGTGCTCGAGGAGGGCCAGGTGGAGGCCGGCCAGCCGGTCGAGCTGCTGGAGCGGCCGAACCCGGCCTGGACCGTCCGGCGCGCCATGGACGTCTACCGGACGCGGCGCCGGCGGATGTCGGAGGCTGCCGAGCTGGCCCACCTCGTGGGTTATGCCGCACGACCCTCCGAGCGGATCCTCGCCGGCCGCTAGGGGGGGCCCGACCGGCAGGGGAATACTCCCCCCTCCAAATAGACTTGAGAGCCGCGGGCCCGTAGCTCAGCCTGGTCAGAGCGGGGGACTCATAATCCTCTGGTCGCTGGATCGAAGCCAGCCGGGCCCACTTTTCTTGGCGCAACAAAGCCATCGGCTATCTTTGGCCGGCATGTCCCAAGCGACGATCGAGCTGCGCCCGGCGACCATCGACGACATCGACACCGTCGTTGCGATCGACGCCGCCTTCCGGCCCGACGAGCCCCTCGACCCGGTTGTCCAACACTACGAGTGGGAGACGCCGGAGCCTGGGACGATCACCGAGCGCTGGATAGCCGAAGTCGACGGCCGCCCCGTCGGGTACGGAATGCACTTCCACCCCGACTGGGAGACGATGACCGAGAAGAACTGCATCGCCTGGGTCGGCTGGCTGCCCGAGTCGGCCTCCATCCTGCCCCGGCTCGTCGACTTCATCGAAGGCCGCGCTCGCGCCATCGGGGGCTTGCGCCTCCAGTTCTGTTGCCAGGAGGACGAATCGGCGGTCGTCACCGCCCTGACCGCGGCCGGGTTCTCCCTCGACACCCGTGCCAGGGTCTGGGAGCTCGACCTCCAGCCTGGCCGGGAGCGCCTTCTCGCTCTTGCCGAGGCGTCCCGGGCCGCGATGGCGGCGCAGCGAATCAGGCTGCTGTCCCTCAGCGAGCATGGGGTCGACGAGCCTTACCGGGCGCTTTACGAAGCCTATGGCGACGCCCGGCTCGACATGCCGAGGAGCCACGAGATGACGCCGATCTCCTATGAGGTCTTCAGGACGTGGCATGCCGGCCCCGATCACCGAGCGGACCGCACCTGGATCGCCCTCGACGGGGACCGTATCGTCGGTCTTTCCTTCCTTGTCTTTCCCCCGGCCGGAGGGCGGGTCTGGACCGGTTACACGGGGAGCGTGCGCAGCCATCGCGGGCGCGGCGTCGCGCGCGCGGTGAAGATGGAAACGCTTGCGCAGGCGATTGAGCTCGGCGTGGGCTCGGTCCGCACCGACAACGACCAGCGGAACGCGGCCATGCTGCACATCAACGAGCAGCTCGGTTACACGCCCCTGCCCGCCTACGCCGAGTACGAGAAGGAGCTCTGAGGTTTGAGCGAGATGGAGATCCGCTTCGACGCCTACTACGACTACGAAGAGCTGACCGCGGCTCTTCGGCAGCTGGCCGCCGCGTATCCCGAGCTCGCCCGGCTCGACTCGATCGGCAAGAGCCACGAGGGGCGGGACCTCTGGCTGATGACGATCACCAACCAGTCCACCGGCCCGGATTCCGAGAAGCCCGCGTTCTGGCTCGACGGCAACATCCACTCGGTCGAGGTGGCCGCGTCGATGGCCTGCCTCTATTCGATGAACGAGCTTTTGACCCAACACGGCCACGACGCGTCGGTGACGCGGCTCGTCGATCGGATGGCGTTCTACATCCTGCCGCGGATCAACCCGGATGGCGTGGAGCTGGCACTCGGCAAGCCGCCTCGCTACGTTCGCAGCGGCGTCCGCTCCTACCCCTTCCTGGACGAGGACTCGGGGCTCACGCCGGGAGACGTGGACGGCGACGGGCGCCGCCTGACGATGCGGGTGGCTGATCCCGCCGGGCCCTGGAGGGCGTCGGCCAGGGATCCCCGGGCGATGATCCGGCGCGGTCCCGACGAGGAGGGTGGCGACTATTACCGGCTCTTTCCCGAGGGCAGGATCGTCGACTACGACGGCTGGGTGCTCCGCTTCGCGCGGACCCAGCAGGGCCTCGACTTCAACCGCAACTTCCCCGCCATCTGGGAAGGCGAGGGGACGCAGAAGGGTGCCGGGCCCTTCCCGCTCTCCGAGGCGGAGACCCAGGCGGTGGCACGCTTCATCACCGAGCGGCGCAACCTGACGGGAGCGATCACCTATCACACCAGCGGCGGTATCCACCTCCGGCCGCTCTCCTTCAAGTCAGACGACGAGATGCCGACCGAGGATCTCTGGACCTACCGCCTGATCGGCAAGCGGGCGACCGAGATCACCGGCTACCAGGCGGTGAGCGTCTACCACGACTTCCGCTACCACCCGAAGGAGATCATGACCGGCGCCTTTGACGACTGGCTCTACGACCAACTCGGCGTCTTCGCCTGGACGACCGAGCTCTGGGACATCGTCGGGCGGGCCACCGGGAAGACCGACCGCAAGCAGATCGACTGGTACCGCGATCACCCCGAGGAGGACGACCTCGCCATGCTCAAGTGGGACGACGAGCAGAACGGCGGCCGCGGCTTCGTCGACTGGTACGCGTTCGACCACCCCGAGCTGGGTGCGGTCGAGCTGGGCGGCTGGGACACCCTGTACAGCCTGGTCAACCCGCCTCCCCACCTGCTCGCCGAGGAGGTGGCCAAGAACCACCGCTTCGCGCTCGCCCAGGCAGCCATGGCGCCCCGCCTGGAGGCTCGTCACCTGGCCGCCGAGCCGCTCGGCGACGGGCGCCACAAGGTCACCCTGGTGCTCGAGAACACGGGCTTCCTTGGCACCTACATCAGCCGTCGCGCCCAGGAGCGCAAGGCAGTGCGTCCGATCCGCATCGAGCTCGCGGGCGCCGAGGTCCTTACCGGTGAGCGGCGGAGCGAGGTGGGGGACCTGGAGGGGAGATCCAACAAGCTCGACTGGACGAGCAACTCGGCCACCGACAACCGCCTTCGCCGCGATTGGGTCGTGCAGGGCGAGCCGGGCTCGCGACTGACGATCGACGTGATCGCCGAGCGTGCCGGCACCCTCCATCTTTCCGTCGATCTCGTATAGATCGCCCAGGAAACTCCCAGCAAACGCGCCCAGCATCTTGGTCATGGCCGAAGCAGGACCCCGCGTCCTCGTCGTCGATGACGAGTTGAACATCACCGAGCTGGTCGCCATGGCGCTGCGCTACGAGGGCTTCACCGTCAACACGGCGGCGACCGGGCGGGACGCGCTCGCCAAGGTCGCCTCCTTCAAGCCGGCCCTGGTCGTGCTCGACGTGATGCTGCCCGACATCGATGGCCTCGAGGTCATGCGGCGGCTCGGCAGCAACGGAAAGCGGGTGCCGGTCATCTTCCTGACCGCTCGCGACGCGACCGAGGACAAGGTCCACGGCCTGACGCTGGGTGGCGACGACTACGTCACCAAGCCCTTCAGCGTCGAGGAGCTGGTCGCCCGGGTGCGGGCCGTCCTCCGCCGCAACGGCGTGGACTCGGAAGCTGACGGCAAGCTCAGCTTCGCGGACCTCGAGCTTGACGAGGACGCCCACGAGGTGCGCCGCTCGGGGACCGCGATCGACATGACCCCGACCGAGTACCGGCTCCTCCGCTACCTCCTCATCAACGCCGGCCGGGTGCTGACCCGGAGCCAGATCCTCGACCACGTCTGGCAGTACGACTTCGGCGGCGACGGTACCGTCCTGGAAACCTACATCTCCTACCTGCGCCGGAAGATCGACCGCTTCGACCCGCCTCTCATCCAGACCGTTCGCGGGGTCGGCTACGTGTTGCGGCCGCCTCGGGCGTGACCCGCTCCCTCAGGGGGAGGCTGCTTACCGGCCTCGTCCTGCTGGTGGCCTTCGGCCTCCTCGTCTCCGCCGCGGCGACCTACCTGGCTCTCCAGACGTACCTGGTCCTGCGGCTCGACGACCAGCTCAGGACGGACCGGCTGACAGCGATCGGCGCCCTAAGCAACAGCGGTCCCGGCGGTGGCGGCCCCGGCGGCCGCTCGAATGACCACGGCACACCCCAGACGCAGTTCCCGCCCGGAACCTATGGCGCCTTCTACAGCCCGGACGGGCGGACCCTGCTCAGCGAGAGCGCCTTCACCCTCGACGGCTCCGCACCAACCTCGCGGCCGGTGCTGCCCGACCCGGTTCCGCACGCCGGGCCGGACATCCCGCTCATCAACACCTATCGCGCCACTGGCGGCGACCGGGTGCGGGTGCTCACCGAGTCCGTCGACGGCGCCGGCAACGACATCCTCGTGCTGGCCTTTCCGATCGGCGATGTGGAGACCACGCTCAACCAGCTCCTCCTCCTCGAAGGCTTCATCAGCACCGCCGTCCTGATCGGCCTCGCGCTGCTCGCCTGGCGCGTCATAGGAATCGGCCTCCGGCCGCTGGAGACGATGGGGGAAACCGCCGCCGCGATCGCGGGCGGCGATCTCTCCCGCCGCGTCGAGCCGGCGACCGCCGGCACCGAGATCGGCCGGCTCGGGCTGGCCCTCAACGCGATGCTTGCCCGGATCGAGGAGTCCTTTGCCGAGAAGACGGAGGTGGAGCGCCAGCTGCGCCGCTTCGTCGCCGACGCCTCCCACGAGCTGCGCACCCCGCTCACGTCGATCCGGGGCTATGCCGAGATGCTCCGCCGAGGCGCCGCCGACTCACCTGATGACGCGGCCACCGCCCGGCGCCGGATCGAGGAGGAGTCGGTGCGGATGAGCATCCTGGTCGACGACCTCCTCCTGCTCGCCCGCCTCGACCAGGGGCGTCCCCTCGAGCGCAAGCCGGTCGACCTCGAGAAGATCGCCCGCGACGCCTGCGACGACGCGCGGGCGGTCGCTCCCCGCCGGGAGATCAGCCTGCTCGGCGATGGGCAGCTGACGGTGGTCGGCGACGACCTCCGGCTGCGCCAGGTGGTCGGCAACCTGGTCCGCAACGCGATCATCCACACCCCACCGGCAACCCCGATCGAGGTCGAGCTCTCGACCGCGGACGGGCACGCGCTCCTCAGCGTCGTCGACCACGGGCCCGGACTGCCCGCCGGCGAGGAAAAGCGCATCTTCGAACCGTTCCATCGGGCCGACCCGGGGTCGGAGCCGGGACCGCGGCGGCTCAGGCCTCGGGCTCTCGATCGTGGCGGCCGTCGTCTCCGCCCACGGCGGCACCGTGGAAGCCCTCCCGACCGAGGGCGGCGGCGCAACCTTCCGCCTCGAGCTGCCGCTGGTATCCAAGCAGAGCTGAATCTCGCGGCGGCACCGGTTTCGAGCCTGCGATCCGACGCCGCGCGCGAGAATTGGCACAACAGGGCTGATCGCCTTCCCCGTCGGTCATAGAATCCTTTTGTGCTGCTGGCTCAGATGCAGGGATTCCTCGAGGTCGCCCGCCGGGGCAATGTCAGCCGGGCCGCCGAGGCGATCTACGTCAGCCAGCCGACGCTGACCGCCCGCCTTCACGCGCTCGAGACCGAGCTCGGCGAGAAGCTCTTCGTCCGGACCCGGCAGGGGATGCGACTGACCGACGCCGGGCGGGCCTTCCTTCCCTACGCGGAGCGCGCCACCCAGGCCGTGAAGGAGGGGCGGGAAGCCATCGCCGAGCTCAACTCGGCCTCGGCGGGCCACCTCGTCATCGCGTCAGCCCCCGCAGTCAGCACCTACCTCCTGCCGCCTCTCCTGGAGCGCTTCGCGGCCGCCCATCCGCGGGTCGAGGTCGCGGTCCGGACCGGCCACTCGGAGGAGGTCCTCCAGATGGTCCTGAAAAGCGAGGTGCAGCTCGGCCTCGGCCGCGACCTCCGCCACCACGACATCGACCTGATCCCCTTCTACGAGGAGGAGCTTGGCCTGATGGTGGCCCCCGGCCACCATTTCGCCGATCGCAAGTCGGTCACCATGGCCGACCTCAGTGGGGAGCAGCTGATCCTTTTCGACCGCACCTCCAGCTACTACGAGCTGACCCAGGCCTCCTTCGCCAGCGCCGGCCTGACGCCCCGCAGCATGTTCGAGCTGGACAACATCGAGGCGACCAAGAAGATGGTCGAGCGGCGGCTCGGCGTCGCCCTCCTGCCGCGCACCGCGGTCGCCGTGGAGGTGGCCGCGGGCACCCTCCGGCGGGTACCGATATCGGACGGGCTGCCCATGCGACGGCGCCTGGTGGTCATGCGGCGGCGCGACCTCGGCCCGCCCAGCGGTGTCGTGAAGGCGTTCGTCGACCTCCTCCTCCAGGCGAGCGAGTTAATAGGCTGAGCCTATCGAAACAATCAGAGCAATCAATTT